>CADCTP010000170.1 GCA_902805565.1 uncultured Mycobacteriales bacterium | reverse complement strand
GCCCGGCCGGTCACCGGCCGGGCCGCCGGTCGGCAGCACGCGGTCGAGGCCGGCCCGACCCCGGGGCCCGGTGGGTGGGCCCCGGGGTCGGGCAGGCTCAGAGCGTGGTCGCCGTCAGGTCGTCGAACCGGACCACCGGCGTGGCGGTGGCCGAGGAGGAGACGTAGACGACCAGCGCGGACCCGCCGGCCGACTGCAGCTCCGGGCTGGTGTCGGTCCCGGTGACCTGCCACGCCGTCGGCTCGGCCGAGGCCGCCGGCCAGACCTTCGCCCGCAGCGTGGTGGTCCCGGTGCCGACCGCCTGCAGCCGCAGCCGCAGCCGCAGCCCCGGCGTGTACGTCACCCCCGGCAGGGTCAGCTGGGTGGAGACCGCGGTCTCCACGCCGCCGACGACCTTCGACAGGTTGACCAGCACCTGCCCGGTCGGCTGCAGCCGCACCCGCACCCGGTACTCCCCGGCCGTCGTCGACCGCACCGCGGCGGAGACGTAGGCGCCGCCGCCGGTCGGCTGCTGCTCGACCAGGGCCGTGGTGACCAGGTCGGTGTCCCGCGCCGAGGCACCGGCCAGCCGGGCCGAGGCGGTGCGGCCGGCCGGGACGGCCAGCCGGGCCGAGCCGTCGGCCACCGAAACCGCCGACCCGGTGGCGCTGACCGTCCACGCGCCGCCGGTGTCCGCGGTGCCCAGGCCGGTGGCGACGACGCGCCCGAAGGCGTCGGCGCCGACGACCCCGGTCGGCGGGGGCGGGGGCGGGGGCGCCGCCGTGGAGACCGTGACGGCCCGGGTCACCGAGCCGGTCGCCCCGTCGTCGTCGGTCACCGTCAGCGTCACCTGGTAGGTGCCGGCCGCCGCGTACGTGCGGGATGCCGTCACCCCGGTGCCGGTCGTGCCGTCCCCGAAGTTCCAGGCGTACGAGCCGATGGTGCCGTCGGAGTCGGTGGACCCGCTGCCGTTGACCGAGGCGGTGAGGTTGCTGGTGCTGGAGGTGAACGCCGCGGTCGGCGCCTGGTTGGCGACGACCCCCCGGGCGGCCTGGTAGTGGGCGAGCACCGCGGCCGCCGGCAGCACCGTCGGGTAGACGGCGACCTCGTCCAGCGAGCCGGCGATGCTGTTGCTGAGCGGCCGGGACGGCCAGCTCGAGCTGAGCGTGTCGCCACCGACCCGCCACCAGCCCATGTAGACGGCCGCGGCGGTGGCGTCGGTCCGGGAGCCGACCAGCGCGCCGTCGACGTACAGCTTCAGCCCGTCGGCCCCCAGCGAGCCGACCACGTGGTGCCACTGCCCGTTGTTGTACGTCCCCGGGCTGGTCACCGTCTTCGCGCCGCCCGAGCTGACGCCCAGGACCACCTGCCCGGTGTTGGTCAGGTAGAGGTGCCGGTCGTAGGCGGTGCTGGCCACGGTGTTCCGGTTGCCGAACCCGAGGATCTTGCCGCCGGTGACGCTGGTCGTCCGGAACCAGGCCTCCATGGTGAAGGTCTGCGGACCGTACGCGGCGGCGCCGGCGGTGGTGGCCGGCACGGTGTCGGTGCCGGGGAAGGTGACCGCGGTGTTCGGGTCGCCGCTGATCGCGCCGGCCACCCGGCGGGTGGTCCCGGCGGACGGCGTCAGGTCCGCCTGGCTGGCCCAGTCGTACGCGGTCCCGCTCGCCTCGCCGAGCCGCCAGTGGTTGACCGCGCCGTCCGCGACGACCCGGTTCCGGTACGTCCCGGTCGTCGGCGAGCCGGCCGGCACGGTCCCGGTCACCGTGGTGCTGTAGGCGACGTTGCCGAACGGGTCGGTCATCCGGACCCGGTAGGTCTGCGACGAGCCGGGCGGCGCCCCGGTGTCCACGACCGCCAGCGACGGCCGGCCCCACCAGGCCGAGTCAAGGTGCATGGTGCCGATCACGACCGCACCGCTGAGCGTGGCGCCCCGCAGCACCTCGTGCTTGAGCCGGACGTTGTCGCGGTCCCAGCCGGCCAGGGAGGAGAACCGGAGGGAGCCCGGCCCGACCGCGGTGAGCGTCGGCGCCATCGAGGTGCCGCCCTGCGGGCCCTGCTTGTTCGGCGCGACCTCCTTGACCGCGAACCGGGCCAGGCCCTGCTGCGCGACCCCGTTGATCGAGGGGAACTCGCCGCCGAGCACGACGTACGTGCCGTTGGTCGCGACCGACCAGGCCGCCTGCGACTGCCCGGTGTACGTGCCGGCGTTCAGCGTCGGCAGCCAGTGCAGGTTCGTGGGGGCGGGCCGGCCGTTGAAGCTGCCGCCGGTGTTCACCCGCCGGCCGTCGTAGGCCTGGGCCATCGCCCGCTGGAACGTCCACGGCTGGGTCTGCGGGAAGCTGCCGATCTGGCTGCAGTCGTGCGGGTGGCCGACGGAGTAGAGGACCTCGCCCGCGGCCGCGGTGCTGTAGGTGTCGCCGCGGCAGCCGCTGATCCAGGCCAGCACGCCGGTGCCGGCGTCCGCGGCGAAGGTGCCCTCCAGGTTGCCGCCGCCGCCGAAGGTGTAGCCGGACCCGTAGACCTTGCCGGCGGAGCTGGTCAGGCTGTAGATCGCGGCGTCCTCGCCGGCGTTGCGGATGATCGAGCTCGCCGCGAACGGCACCACGGCGCCGCTGGTGCCGTCGACGGCCCCGAGGCCGTAGGTGGCGGAGCTGTTGACCAGCGTGAACTTGCCGCCGATGACGACGTTGCCGGTGCCGACCGGGGCGGTGATCCCCAGCACCTCGGCATCCGCGCTCGGCGCCCACGGCAGCAGCGCGCCGCTGGTGGCCGAGACCGCGGCCAACCGGGTCCGCGGCTGGCCGTCGACGACGGTGAAGATGCCGCCGGCGTAGACGGTGTCGCCGCGCACGGTGATCGAGCGCACCCGGGCGTTGAATGCCGGGTCGAAAGCGGTCACCACCGCACCTGTCGTCGCATCGAGGGCGACCAGTCGATAACGGTTCACTCCGGTGGCGGAGGTGAAATTGCCACCGACGAAGATGCGACTTCCGTCCGCGGAGGCGGCGATCGCCTGGCCGGCCGCATTCAGCGACGGCGCCCAGGAGGAGATCAGCGCCCCGGTCGTCAGGTCGTAGGCGAGGACGTTCGAGCGGGGGACCTCGTTGCTGCCCGCGGGCGAGCCCGCCGGCCGCGCGGAGGTGAACTCCCCCGTCACGTACACCCGGTTGCCCACCACCACCTGGGCCCAGACGACACCGTTGACCTGCACGGTCGGCAGTACGTCGGCGGATGCGGTGAGCGGCGTGCCGGCCACCGGCGGAGCGGTGTCGGCGACGGCGGCCGGGGCGTGCAGCACGCCGGCGACCAGTGCGGCGACGGCGGCCAGAGCCAGTGTCGGGATCCTGCGACCGGTGACGGGCACGTACCCTCCCTCGAACATGCGGAAGGCCGAACCGCCCCCCGCGACCGATGGTACGTACCGGATCCGCAATTCTTCGGCCGCCGCCGGCAATTACGCCGTTCGGCCCGCCGGAACTGCCCGCCGAGCTTCACTAAATATGACCATAACGCGCGACCAGTTACCGCGCGAATTGAAATTGTTGCTCAGCGTGACGGGATGTCGTCCCGGCCGGCGAGCGAGTGCACGGCGAGATCGCCCGGTATGTGGTATTCGCGGAGCCCCTCCGCGGTGTCCCGGACGGCGAGCACCGCCTGCTCCAGCTCGGCCCACCGCTCCCCGCGCCAGGCCCGCAGGGCGGTGCCCAGCACCGCGCCGACCCGGGTCGCCGCGCGCACGTAGCCGTCGGCGGACGCCCAGTCCAGCGACCGGGCCAGCCGCGCGGCGTGCCCGGCCAGCAGCAGCGCCACCGAGTACGTCTCCTCCACGGTCGCCCGGCGCCCGCCGGGGTCGGGGTCGGCGGCCCGGTCGAGGTGGTCGGCCAGGTCCTCGACCACGTACCGCAGCTCGTCGTGGGCCCGGACCAGCCGCTCGTTGACGGTCGGCGGTGCCACCCAGTGCCGGACCAGCTCCACCACGCCCTGGCAGGCCGGCGCGACCAGCGCGCCGGTGACCGACACCAGCGCCGCCGCCGCGGCCGGCGACCGGCTCTGCAGCGCGGCCGCCGCCGCGGCCAGCAGCCCCACCGCGACCGTGCTGACGATCCGGCCGGTCTCGCCGAGCAGCAGGATCAGCCGCTCCTGGGCGTGGGTGTGGTCGGCCCGCCGGGCCGCGTCCCGCAGCGCGCGCCGCAGCAGGTGCAGGTCCAGCCGGAGGTCGGCGTACCCGCGCTCGGCGTCCGGGTCGAGCCGGCCGAGCGCGGTGGCGATCGCCGCGGCCACCTCCAGCTGCTCGGCGTCCGGCTCGGCGCCCTCCCGGCGCAGCAGCGTCCGCCACGGCACGGCCCGGGCCGTCCGCAGCGCCTCGGCGTCGATCCGCTGCCGGCCGCGGCCGCCGTCGAGCCGGTCCACCAGCCCCAGCACGTCCGCCACGACGGCCCGGGCGGTGCCCAGCGCCTCGTGCAGCCGGCCGGCCAGCCGTGCCCCGGCGCCGGCCCGGTGCGCCTCGGCCAGGCCGCGGGCCAGCCCCGGCAGCACGGTCAGCAGCGCGCGGGCGTCCCGCTCGATGGCGGAGTAGTCCGGCGGCGCGTGCCGGGTGCCGGTGGCGTGCCGGCCCCGGGCCGGCTCCTCCGGCCGGTGCGGCCGCGGCACGGTGCGGTGCTCGAAGTAGCTGAACCCCGACACCCGCCCACCGGCCCGGTTCACGCGCGCCGGGCCAGCGTCAGCCCGTCCGGGACGCGGTAGCGGCCGAGGGACTCGTGGATCTCGCGGACGTGCTTGGTCGCGTCGGCCAGGGCCGGCCGGTCGGCGGCGCGGGCGGCGGCCATCGCCGGGCCGAGCACCTCGGGCACCTGGCGGGCGGTGCGGAGGTAGTCGTACCCGGCGCTCCAGGCCAGCCGCTGGGCCCACCGGGCGGCGTGCTGCGCGGCCAGCAGGGCGGCCGCGTACGTCTCCGGGCTCGGCCGGCCGCGCTCGCAGTCCTCGGCGAAGTCGCCGACCAGCAGGGTCAGGTCCTCGTGCGCGGCCCGCAGCCGCTGCGCCGGCGGCCGGTCGCGGACCCGGACCCGGACCAGCTCCACCAGCGGCTCCGGGTCGCCGGCCCGGGCGGCCGCAGCGGCGACGGCGGCGTCCGCGGCGGAGGCGCCGTCCCAGCGGGTGATGCCGGCCGCGGTGTCCAGGGCCAGGGCGACCGTGCCGACCGTGCGAAGCGTCCCGCGCACCAGCAGCCGCAGCTGCTCGGCCCCGGGCGGCCGGTCGTGCCGGCGGATCCCGCGCAGCGCCTGCTGAAGCCGGCGCAGGCCGGCCCGCAGGTCGTCGTACCCGTTCTCCACCGCGTCGTCGTCCGGGTCCAGGCCGGCCAGCGCGGCCCGCAGCGCCCTGGCCCCGTCGGTCCGGTCCAGGGCCCGGGCCGCGGTCCGGATCGCGTCCTCGCGGCTGTCCGGGTCCCACAGCTCGCGCGGGGTCAGCGCGTTGCCGCGGCCCTCCCGCCGCAGCCGGTCGACGTGGTCGACCACGTCGTCCAGGGCGGCGTGCGCCTCGACCAGCGCCCGCTCCAGGTGCCGGCGCAGCAGGTCGGGCTCGCCCTCCCGCAGGGCCAGCAGCTCGGCCGCGTCGGTGTCCCGGCGCAGCCGCTCGACCCGCTCGGCGATGGCCCGGGCCTGCGGCAGCTCCCGCTGGGCCAGCGCCGGGACGCGGCGCACGGGTGGGGGTCCGGGGTGCTGGAACAGCGACACCGGACGCTCCCTCCGCCACTTCGGTCACCGCCGTCGGCGGGGCCTCTCACCTACTGTGACGGACAACCTGTCCGTGCTCAACCGTCCGTTTCCCGGGGGCACCCCGGCGGGCCGGTCCGCGCCGGGGCCCGGCTCAGCCGGCCGGCCGGCCGTACTCGCCGAACACGTGGCCGACCGCCCCGCTGACCAGCCCCGCGCCGCGGGCGAGGTTGCGGGTGCCGGACGCCCGCCGGGCCACCGAGCCGGTCGCCCAGCCGGCCGCGACCTTGACGGCGCCGCCGCCGATCCGGGCCAGTCCCCGGGCGAGCTGCCGGCCGCGGACCCGCAGGTGCTCGCCGGGTCCGCGGGCCAGCTCGACCTCGACCACGCTGGCCCCGTTGCCGGACCGGAACGCCCGGCGCAGCACCCACCGCCGGGTCAGCCGGTCCGCCGGCACCACGTCGACCACCCCGGCCTCGGCGCACCACACCAGCCGGCCGCCCCGGCGGACCAACTGCCGGGTGAACAGGGTGTCCGACCCCCCGGTCAGCCCGAACCGCTCGTCGAAGCGCAGCGCCAGGGACCGTACGGCCGCCAGGTCCAGCAGCAGGTTGTTCGTCGCGGCGACCTCGACCTCGGTGCCGGTGGCCGGCCGGCGCCGCTCGAAGAACCGGCCGGCGACGATCCACGGGTCCGGCTCGGTGGCGAACTCCGACACCACCGGGCCGACCACGCCGGTCGGCCGGGTCGCCTCCCAGGTCGCCACCAGGGCGGCCAGCCAGCCCGCCGACGGCCGCTCGTCGTCGTCGATGAAGACCAGCAGGTCCCCGTCGGCCTCGTCCAGGGCGCGGTTGCGGCCGGCGGCGATGCCCGGCGTCGGCTCGTGCGCGTACCGGACGCCGCCGAACGCCTCGACGGTCGCCCGGGCGCCGCCGTCCGGGTCGTTGTCCACCACCAGCACGGTCGCCGGCGGGTCCACCGTCCGGGCCTGCTCCAGCAGCAGCGGCAGCGCGGCCGCCAGGTCCGCCGGCCGCCGGTAGGTCAGCACGGCCACCAGCACGCGTCTCGGGTCCCCCACGCGGACCAGGATCGCAGAACCGCGCCGGCCGCCCGGCCGTTACTCGTTGAACCGGTTCTGCGCGGCCTCCAGGCCGTCGCGGACCAGCGCCTCCACCGCGTCGGCGGCCCGGTCGACGTGGAAGTCGAGATCCTTCCGCTCGGCCCCGGCGAAGTCCCGCAGCACGTAGTCGGCCGGGTCCATCCGGCCCGGCGGCCGGCCGATGCCGAACCGCACCCGCAGGTAGTCCTTGCCGCCCAGCGACCGGCTGATCGAGCGCAGCCCGTTGTGGCCGTTGTCGCCGCCGCCGCGCTTGAGCCGCAGCGTCCCGTACGGCAGGTCCAGCTCGTCGTGCACGACGACGACCCGCTCGACCGGCACCTTGAAGAACGAGCACAGCCCGGCGACCGGGCCGCCGGACTCGTTCATGTACGTCTTCGGCTCGGCCAGCACCACCCGCGGCGCCGGCGGCGGCCCGAGCCGGCCCTCGACCACCTGGGCCCGGGCCTTGTGCGCGGAGAACCGCCCACCGACCCGGCCGGCCAGCAGGTCCAGCACCATGAAGCCGACGTTGTGCCGGTTGCCCCGGTACGCCGGGCCCGGATTCCCGAGCCCGACGACCAGGAAGGGCTCCGACAACTACTCGGTGGCGGGCGCCGCCGGGTCGGCCGCGGCGACCTCGCCGGCCGGGGCCTCCGGCTCGTCCCGCTCGATGCCCGCGTCGGCCTCGGCGTCGGCCAGCTCGGCGTCCAGCTGCTCGGCGGTCGGGGCGGCCAGCACCGCGACGACGACCTGCTCCGGGTCGCCGATCAGGGTGGTGCCCTGCGGCAGCTCGACCGCGCCGGCGGCGACGTTGTCGCCGACGTTGAGGCCGTCGATGGCCACCTCGAAGTGGTCCGGGATGTGGGTCGCCTCGGCCTCGACGGTCAGCGTCATCAGCTGCTGGTCGACCAGCCCGTCCCGGTTGGCCTCGCCGGTCAGCGTGACCGGGACCTCGATGGTGACCTTCTCGCCGCGGCGGACCAGCAGCAGGTCGACGTGCTCGTAGTGGCCGCGGATCGGGTCGCGCTGGATCGCCTTGGGCAGGGCCAGCTCGCTGCCGGCCTCGAAGGCCAGCGTGAGCAGCGTGTTGGCGCCGCCCTTGATGGCGTTGCCGAACTCGCGGGCCGGCAGGGCCAGGTGGCGGGGCTCGGTGCCGTGCCCGTAGAGGACGGCGGGGATCATGCCGGCCCGGCGGGTGCGGCGGGCGCCGCCCTTGCCGAACTCGGTGCGGGGCTCGGCGTGGATGCGGACCTCGGACACGGCGGGACTCTCCTCGTACGCACGGCGTGGGGCGAGGGACGCGCACGGCCGCGCGCCGCGTCGATCACGGCGGCCAACTGTGGACGCCCTCGCCGGGGCAACCCTGGGAGACTACCAGGATTCCTAGGAGGCCCCGTCGAAGAGGCTGGTCACCGACCCGTCCTCGAAGACCTCGCGGATCGCCCGGGCGATCAGCGGGGCGATCGACAGCACGGTCATCCCGTCGATCTGGCGCTCCGGCGGGATCGGCAGCGTGTTGGTCAGCACGACCTCGTTGATCGGGGCGTTCTTCAGCCGGTCGATCGCCGGGCCGGACAGGATGCCGTGCGTCGCCACGATGATGACGTCCGCGGCCCCGGCGTCCTTGAGCTGGCGGGCCGCGCTGACGATCGTCGAGCCGGTGTCGATCATGTCGTCGACGAGGATGCAGCTGCGCCCGGCGACGTCGCCGACCACCCGGTGCGCGACCACCTCGTTCGGCTTGAGCGGGTCGCGGGTCTTGTGGATGAACGCCAGCGGGCAGCCGCCGAGCCGGTCGGTCCACCGCTCGGCCACCCGCAGCCGGCCCGAGTCCGGCGACACCACGGTGAACTTGGCGCCGGAGTACTTCGCCTCGACGTAGTCGGCCAGCAGCGGCAGCGCGAACAGGTGGTCCACCGGGCCGTCGAAGAAGCCCTGGATCTGCGCGGTGTGCAGGTCGACGGACATGATCCGGTCGGCGCCGGCCCGCTCGAACAGGTCGGAGATCAGCCGGGCCGAGATCGGCTCCCGGCCGCGGTGCTTCTTGTCCTGGCGCGAGTACGGGTAGAACGGGGTGACGACGGTGATCCGCTTGGCCGACGCCCGCTTGAGCGCGTCGATCATGATCAGCGTCTCCATCACCCAGGTGTTGATGGGGGCGGTGTGGCTCTGGATGACGAACGCGTCGCTGCCGCGGACGGAGTCCTCGTAGCGCACGTAGATCTCGCCGTTGGCGAAGTCGTACGCCGAGGTGGCGGTCAGCTCGACGCCGAGCTCGGCCGAGATCTGCTCCGCCAGCTCCGGGTATCCCCGGCCGGACAGCAGGATGAGGCTCTTGCGGTTGTGCGACTGACTGGGGCTCGCGTTGCCCGTCACCGGCCCTCCTCGGCCTTGCGTGCTGCCTTGTCCGCGCTGGTGCCGGCGCGGCGCCGGGCCACCCACCGCGGGACGTTGCGTTGCCGGGCCCGGGCGACGCCCAGCTCCCCCGGGCCGACCCGGCCGGTGATCACCGAGCCGGCCGCGACGTACGCCCCGTCGCCGACCTCGACCGGGGCGACCAGCACGGTGTCGCTGCCCACCCGGACGTGCTCGCCGACGGTGGTCCGGTGCTTGGCCACCCCGTCGTAGTTGGCGACGATCGTGCCCGCGCCCAGGTTGCTGCCGGCGCCGATGGTCGCGTCGCCGATGTAGGACAGGTGCGGCACCTTGGCGCCCGGGCCGAGCTCGCTCCCCTTGACCTCGACGTACGTCCCGACCTTGGCCTTCTCCCCCAGCACCGCGCCGGGCCGCAGGTAGGCGAAGGGGCCGACGGACGCGCCGGCGCCGACCCGCGCGCCGACGCAGTGCGCCCGCACGACGTGCGCGCCGGCGCCGACGACCGTGTCGGTGAGGGTGCTGTCCGGGCCGATCTCGGCGCCGGTGGCGACCCGGGTCCGGCCGTGCAGCTGGACCCCGGGGTGCAGCACCACGTCCGGCTCCAGCTCGACCTCGGCGTCCACCCAGGTGGTGGCCGGGTCCACGACGGTCACGCCGGCCCGCATCCAGTCCAGCAGCAGCCGGTCGTTGTGCGTCCGGTGCGCGGCGGCCAGCTGGACCCGGTCGTTGACCCCGGCGGTCTCCTCGGCCGCGGCCACCACCGCGCCGACGGTCCGGCCGGCGGCGACGAACGCCCCGACGACGTCGGTGAGGTATTCCTCGCCCTGCGCGTTCGCGGTGGACAGCCGGGCCAGCCCGGCCCGCAGCGGGCCGGCCTCGAACGCGTAGACCGAGGTGTTGACCTCGGCCACCTCGCGCTCGGCGTCGGTGGCGTCGCGGTGCTCGACGATCCGGTCGACCAGGCCGTCCGGGCGGCGCAGCACCCGGCCGTAGCCGGTCGGGTCGGGCAGCACGGCGGTGAGCACGGTGGCGACCGCGCCGCCGCTCTGGTGCTCCTCGACCAGCCGGTGCAGCGTCTCGGTGCGCAGCAGCGGGGCGTCGCCGGGCAGCACCAGCACGGTGCCGTCCAGGTCCCCGAGCGCGTCCAGGGCGACCCGGGCGGCGTGCCCGGTCCCGCGCTGCTCGGCCTGGGTCACCGGCACCGCGGCCGGGGCGATCGCGGCCAGGTGCGCGGTGACCGCGTCCCGGCCGGCACCCACCACGACCACGGTGTGGTCCGCGCCGAGCGGTGCGCAGGCGGCCAGCACGTTGCCGACCAGCGAACGACCGGCGACCTCGTGCAGCACCTTGGGGGTGGCGGAGCGCATCCGGGTGCCCTCCCCCGCGGCGAGCACGACGACCGCGGTCGGGCGGGCGTCCGTCACTGCTGACTCCTCGCACTAGACGCACCGGGCCCATCCAGCCTAGCCGCCCGGCAGGAGCCGCCCGGCGCGGTGTCCACAGCCCCGGGCGTGCGCTGGGGGACTCGGACTCGAACCGAGACTGCACGGCTCCAAAGGCCGGCGGGCTGCCGATTACCCCATCCCCCACGGTCGAGGTCAGCCTAGCCGTACGCGTCATCCGGGGCCGACGGACTCGTCCCGAGCAAAGTTACGGTTGCGTAGGTTACGTCGCCGTAGCCAAGGGAACACCTCTTCCATCCGGCCGCGCGCGTGACCCGCCGCCTCCGTATCCCGACCGGGAGGTCCCTCCATGACCGATGTCGCCTCCGCGCCACCGCGCGGACCCAAGCCGATGGTCGACGAGAGCAAGGGCAAGCTCGAGCAGACCCTGCTCTACGTCCTCGTCATCGTGCCGTTCCTCGCCCTCGCCGGCGCTGTCGCCGTCGCGTGGGGCTGGGGCATCAGCTGGCTCGACGTCGGCCTCGCCCTCGGGTTCTACGTGCTGTCCGGGCTCGGCGTGACCGTCGGTTTCCACCGCTACTTCACCCACGGCGGCTTCAAGGCCGCGCCGTGGCTGCGCTACACCCTGGCCGTCGCCGGCTCGCTGTCCGTCCAGGGCGGCGTGATCCGCTGGGTCGCCGACCACCGCCGGCACCACGCCTTCAGCGACAAGGAGGGCGACCCGCACAGCCCCTGGCGGTACGGCGAGACCGTGACCGCGCTGCTCAAGGGCCTGTGGTTCGCGCACATCGGCTGGCTGTTCGACCCGGACCACACCAACCAGAAGCGGTTCACCCCGGACCTGCTCGCCGACAAGGGCATCGTCCGCATCGAGCGGGCCTTCCCGGCCCTGGTGCTGGTCAGCCTCGGCCTCCCGGCGCTGCTCGGCGGACTGATCACGATGTCCTGGGCCGGCGCGCTGAGCGCGTTCTTCTGGGCCAGCCTGGTCCGCATCGGCCTGCTGCACCACGTCACCTGGTCGATCAACTCGATCTGCCACGCGATCGGCGAGCGCCCGTTCGCCGCCCGGGACAAGTCGGCCAACTTCTGGCCGCTGGCGATCATCAGCTTCGGCGAGTCCTGGCACAACTCCCACCACGCCGACCCGTCGATGGCCCGGCACGGCGTGCTGCGCGGCCAGCTCGACATCTCCGCCCGGGTCATCTGGGCCTTCGAGAAGCTCGGCTGGGCCCGGGCCGTCCGGTGGCCCACCCCGGAGCGCATCGAGTCCCGCCGGGTGAGCTTCGTCCCGCAGACGCCGGAGCACGTCGCCGGCTGATCCCGCACTGCCCGCGCCCGTCCCGCCGCTGGCGGGGCGGGCGCGCCGGCGTCCACGGACGGTGCGTCAGCCCTTCCGGCGGGCGGACGCCGCGGCGTCCGCCTCCCGGGAGTAGTGCGGGTCGGTGGCCAGCCGGCTGTGGCCGGCGGCGTACACGAAGTAGACGACGACGCCGAGCGCCATCCAGATGAGGAATCGGATCCAGGTCTCGACCGGCAGGTTGAGCATCAGGTAGAACGACGTGAGAATCGCCAGCACCGGGACGACCGGCACCCCGGGGACGCGGAAGCCGCGGCGCAGGTCGGGCCGCGTGCGGCGCAGCACCAGGACTCCGACGGCGACCAGGATGAACGCGAACAGGGTGCCGATGTTGACCAGCTCGGCGAGCTCGGTGAGCGGCACGAACGTCGAGATCAGGGCGACCACCACCCCCGTGGTGACCGTGGTGCGGACCGGCGTCCCGAAGCGCGGGCTCACCTTCGAGAACACCGGCGGCAGCAGCCGGTCGCGGCTCATCGCGAAGAGGACCCGGCTCTGGCCGAGCATCAGGATCATCATCACCGTCGTCAGGCCGAACAGCGCCCCGACGGAGATCACCGTCGCGAAGCCCGGCCGGCCCACCGATCGGAAGGCCTCGGCCAGCGGCGCGTCGACCTGGATGTCGGTGTACTTCACCATGCCGGTGATCACCAGCGAGACGGCGACATAGAGCGCGGTGCAGATGGCGAGCGAGCCGAGGATGCCGATCGGCACGTCCCGCTGCGGCTTCTTGGTCTCCTCGGCCGCGGTGGCGACGATGTCGAAGCCGATGAACGCGAAGAACACCAGCGCGGCGGCGGTGAAGATGCCGGCCACCCCGAAGGTCCCCGGGGCGAAGCCCAGCTCCTGCAGCAGCGACGGGGTGCTCTCCACGCCGCCTGCGCCGGCGGAGCCGGACGGCGGGATGAACGGCGAGTAGTTCGACGCCTTGACGTAGAACAGGCCGGCGATGATCACGAAGAGCACCACGCCGACCTTGACCACGACCATCGCCATGTTCACGTGCGAGGAGATCTTGATGCCGGCGCAGATGACCGCGGTGAGCAGCAGGACGATGGTGGCCGCCACGAGGTTGTGCCCCTCGCCGTACGCCCAGTCCGGGATCGTGATGCCGGCGGAGGACATGACGTCGGCGAAGTAGGTCGACCAGCCGACCGCCACCGTGCTCGCGCCGAGCGCCATCTCCAGGATGAGGTCCCAGCCGATGATCCAGGCGACCAGCTCACCGAGGCTGGCGTACGCGAACGTGTACGCCGAGCCGGCCACCGGGACGGTGCTGGCGAACTCCGCGTAGCACAGCGCGGCGAGCGCGCAGGCGATGCCGGCGAACACGAACGACAGCGCCACCGCCGGCCCGGCCTGGACCCCGGCCGCCTGCCCGGTGAGGACGAAGATCCCGGTGCCGATCACGACGCCGACGCCGAAGACGGTGAGGTCCAGCGCGCTGAGCCGTTTGCGCAGCTGGTGCTCGGGTTCCTCGGTGTCGGCGATCGACTGCTCGATCGTCTTGGTGCGCCAGAGGTTCACCGGTACCTCCTCGCCGGGGGGCGGGGCCGGGGCCCGCGCTCCGCCGTCCGTCCGGACAGGAATCCGCGCTACCGCGCATCTTCACACCTCCCGGCGGCCGGGGACCAGCACCGGCGGGCGATCGGCCGACAGCCGGCGCCGCCGGACGGAGGACCGCCCGCCGCCGTGCGCCGGGCCGGTCAGGCCGTGGCGCGGCCGGTCTGTACCCGCCAGAGCGCGGCGTACAGCCCGCCCGCGGCCACCAGTTCGTCGTGGGTGCCGGCCTCGGCGATCCCGCCGCCCTCCAGCACCCAGATCCGGTCGGCGTCCCGGACCGTGGACAGCCGGTGCGCGATGACCAGCGCGGTGCGGCCCTTGGTCACGTGCGCCAGCGACCGCTGGATCGCGGCCTCGGTCTCGTTGTCCACCGCCGAGGTGGCCTCGTCCAGCAGCAGGATCGCCGGGTCGCGCAGGATCGCCCGGGCGATCGACAGCCGCTGCCGCTGGCCGCCGGACAGCTTCTGCCCGCGCTCGCCGACGACGGTGTCGTACCCGTCCGGCAGGGCCCGGACGAACTCGTCCGCCTCGGCCAGCCGGGCCGCCTCCTCGACCTCGTCCCGGCCCGCCCCCGGCCGCCCGTACGCGATGTTGTCGGCCACCGTCCCGTGGAAGAGGAAGACGTCCTGGCTGACGTAGCCGATGGCGCCGCGCAGGCTGGGGTAGGTCAGCTCGCGCACGTCCACGCCGTCCACGCACACCCGGCCCGAGCGCACGTCGTGGAAGCGCAGCAGCAGCTTGACCACGGTGGACTTGCCGGCCCCGGTCGCGCCGACCACCGCGTGCACCTCGCCGGCCGGGACGGTGAGGTCCACGTCGGCCAGCACCGCCGGCCCGTCGCCGTAGCCGAAGGTCACGCCCTCGAAGCGGACCTCGCCGCGGACCGGCTCGGGCAGCGTGCCCCGCCCGGGCACCAGCGCCGGCCGTACGGCGAGCAGGCCGAAGATCCGGCGCACCGAGGCCATCGCCCGCTGGTACTGGTCGAACACCTCGCCCAGGTCGGTCAGCGGCCAGAGCAGCCGCTGGGTCATGAACACCAGCACCGAGTAGAGCCCGACCTCCAGCCGGCCCTGCACGGTGAGCCAGCCGCCGAGCAGCAGGGTGGCGGTGAACCCGGTGAGCACGGCCATCCGGATCAGCGGGCCGAACGCCGACGAGTAGCGGATCGCGACCCGGTTGGCCTGCCGGTAGTCGTCGGACACCCCGGCGACCCGCTCGGCCTCCCGCGCCTCGGCGGTGAACGCCTTGATCGTGGTGATGCCGCCGAGATTGGCGGTCAGCGTGGCCGACAGCTCCCCGACCTGCTCGCGCACCCTGGCGTAGTACGGCGTCAGCTTGCGCTGGTAGAGCACCGACCCGACCACGATCACCGGGATCGGCGCGAACGACACCAGCGTCAGCAGCCAGGAGCTGGCCGCGAACACCGCCCCCATGAGCACGACGTTCCAGAACAGCCGGATGATCGTCGGCGCCCCGACGTCCAGGAAGCGCTCCAGCTGGTTGACGTCGTCGTTGAGCACCGACAGCAGCCCGCCGGCCCGGGTGTCCTCGAAGTACGCGGTGTCCAGGTCCTGGACGTGCGTGTAGACGTCCAGCCGGGCCTCGTGCTCGATCGTCTGGGCCAGCCCGCGCCACAGCACCTTGTACGCGTACTCGAAGCCGGACTCGGCCACCCACACCACGACGTTGACCGCGGCCAGCACCCCGAGCTGCGCGAACCGGCCCTCCACGCCCACGACGCCGGCGACGAACGAGTCCTCGCCCCGGACCACGACGTCCACGGCCGCGCCGATGAGCAGCTCCGGCACCACGTCGGCGACCTTGTTCAGCGTCGCGCACAGGGTGGCCAGCCACACCCGGCCCCGGTGCCGCCGCGCGTACCGCCACAGCGTGCGCAGCGGCCGCTCCGCCGCCGGAACCCCCACGGCAGTCACACCGGCCTCCTCGGTCAGCGGCCAACCCTAACCGGCCCGCGGCCGGGCCGCCGACCGCCGGGGGGTTCCGTCCGGTGGAGCACCGCCGGACGGGCGGCCCGGTCCGGACCCCCTAGGCTGGCCAGGTGAATGACCCGGACAGAGGGCGCCCAAGGGTGCGGATGAGCGGCAAGGAGCGGCGCGAGCAGCTCCTCGACGTGGGGCGCGCGCTGTTCGCGGAGAAGGGCTTCGAGGCGACCTCGACCGAGGAGATCGCGCACCGCGCGGGGGTCAGCAAGCCGATCGTCTACGAGCACTTCGGCGGCAAGGAGGGGCTGTACGCGGTCGTGATCGACCGCGAGATGCAGCGCCTGCTCGACATGTTCACCGGCGCGCTGACCGCGGGCACCCCCCGCGAGCTGCTGGAACAGGCCGCGCTGGCGTTGCTGACCTACATCGAGGACGAGACCGACAGCTTCCGCATCCTGGTCCGCGACTCCCCCGTGCCCAGCACCACCGGCACGTTCTCCAGCCTGCTCAACGACATCGCCAGCCAGGTCGAGCACATCCTGGACCGGGAGTTCAAGAGCCGCGGCTTCGACACCAAGCTGGCCGGGCTCTACTCCCAGGCCCTGGTCGGGATGGTCGCGCTGACCGGCCAGTGGTGGCTGGAGGCGCGCAAGCCCAAGCGGGACGAGGTGGCCGCGCACCTGGTCAACCTGGCCTGGTACGGCCTGTCGGACCTGAAGTCGCGGCCGACCCTGGTGACCCGCGAGCGCTAGCGCGCGGCCGGGTTGACCGGGCTGCTCGGGGCGTGCTCCGGCCGCGGCTCGCTGTCCTGCGGCTTCCGCTGCGGGTGGGTCGAGCCGACCCGGCCGTACACCCCGAAGCTGAACAGCAGCAGCCCGGACACGAACAGCACCATCACGACGCTCATGGTCGCCCCGGGCTTGTTCCACTGGTCGTTGCCCATGAGTAGCAGGAACACCAGGCCGAGCACCATGAGCAGGGCGCCGACCAGCGAGTTGGTCTCGGCCGCCACGTTGCCGCCGGCGATGGCCGCGCCCACCAGCACCAGGCCGGTGATCAGGGACCCGATGCCGAACCCGGTGCCCGCCGAGATGCCGAGCACCTCGTCGTCTGCCAGGATCAGCACGAGCACCCCGAAGACGACGGCCGCCGCACCGACGAGGCCGCCGCAGATGCGGTACGCCCGGTTGAGGCGGTGGTTGACCGGCAGGCTCTTCAGGCCGAGCATCGACATCGCGGGGTCCTTTCCGGGCTGGATCCGCCTCAAACGCTACCGGCCGGTCGGACCTCAGCCGTCAGCGGCCTCCGCCAGCTCCAGCCAGGCCGTCTCGGCCTCCTCCTTCTCGGCGCCGACCGCCCGCAGCTCGGCGTCCAGCTCGGTGACCTTCACGTGGTCGGTGGCGTGCTCGGCCAGCTGCGCGTGCAGGGCACCGGCCCGCTTGTCCAGGGTGGCGATCCGGCGCTCCAGCCGGGTCAGCTCCTTGCGGGCGGCCTTCGCCTCCACCCGGGTGTCGCCGCCGCGGCGCCCGGCACCCGGGCTCCCGCCGCCACCCTCGGCCTCCCGGGCCGCCCGGCGCCGGGTCAGGTAGTCCTCGATCCCGCCCGGCAGCGCGGCCAGCCGGCCGTCGCCGAGCAGGGCGACGACCGAGTCGCAGACCCGTTCGACCAGATAGCGGTCGTGGCTGACCACGATCAGGGTGCCGGCCCAGGAGTCGAGCAGGTCCTCCAGCGCGGTGAGCGTGTCGGTGTCCAGGTCGTTCGTCGGCTCGTCCAGCAGCAGCACGTTCGGCTCGGACATGAGCAGCCGGAGCAGCTGCAGCCGGCGCCGCTCGCCGCCGGACAGGTCCCCGACCGGGGTCCACTGCCGGGACGCGCCGAACCCGAACCGCTCGGCCAGCTGGGACGCGGTCAGGTCCACCCCGCCCAGGTTCACCGTGCGCGCGACCTGCTCGACCGCCTCCAGCAGCCGGATCTCCGCCGGCAGCTCGGCCACGTCCTGGGACAGGTAACCGGGCCGCACGGTCTGGCCGACCCGCACCCGGCCGGCGTCCGGCTCCTGCTGGCCGAGCAGCAGCCGCAGCAGGGTGGTCTTGCCCGCGCCGTTCACCCCGACGATCGCGACCCGGTCGCCCGGGCCCAGCCGCCAGGTCACCCCGTCCAGCAGGGTGCGCCCGTCGTACGCCAGCCGGACGTCCTCGACGTCGTACACGGACTTGCCCAGCCGGCGGGCGGCGAACGCCTGCAGCTTGGTGGTGTCCCGCGGCGGCGGCTCGTCGGCGATCAGCGCCTGCGCCGCGTCGATGCGGAACTTGGGCTTGCTGGTCCGGGCGGGCGGCCCCCGGCGCAGCCAGGCCAGCTCCTTGCGGAGCAGGTTCTGCCGGCGGGCCTCGGACGCGGCCGCCTGCCGGGACCGCTCGGCCCGGGCCAGCACGTACGCGGAGTAGCCGCCCTCGTACCGGCGGACGGTGCCGTCGCCGACCTCCCAGGTCTGCTCGCTGACCTCGTCCAGGAACCACCGGTCGTGGGTGACCACGACCAGCCCCTCCTTGCGGCCGATGAGGTGCTGGGCGAGCCAGGCCACCCCCTCGACGTCCAGGTGGTTGGTCGGCTCGTCCAGCACCAGCAGGTCGGACCGGGCGACCAGGGCGGCGGCCAGCGCGACCCGGCGGCGCTCGCCGCCGGACAGCCGGCCGGTCGGGGTGTCCAGGCCGATCCGGGGCAGCCCGAGGCCGGTGAGCACCTCACGGACGGCGGCGTCGCCGGCCCACTCGTGCACCTCGCCGTAGCCGGACAGCACCGCCTCGCCGACGGTCGGGCCGGGCGGGTCGGTGCGCTGGTCGACGTACCCGAGCCGCAGGCCGCCGGTGCTCGACACCCGCCCGTCGTCGGGCTCCTCCTTGCCGGTGAGGATGCGCAGCAGGGTGGTCTTGCCGCCGCCGTTGCGGCCGACGACGCCGATCCGCTCCCCGGCGTTGACCCCGAGGGAGACCCCGTCCAGCACCGTGGTCGTGGCGAACGCCTTGCTGACGTTCTCCAGCGACACCAGCGGCGCGGTCACGGTGCTGCCTTTCGTTCGGGTCCGGGCTCGCTCCGCTCCTCCGGCGGCGGCGGGGCTGTACCACCGTGGGCAGCCCTGCGATGCTCACTCCCCCGCCTCACGGGGTGCCCTCCTCGTCGGCGACGATGCGGGCACCGGGCACCGGGCCGTGCGCGACCCGGACCGTACGGCAGACGCCCGCGCCGGCCAGCGCGGCGGCGAGCCGGACCGCGGCCTCCCGGGACCGGGACAGGAACGCGCAGGTCGGCCCGGAACCGGAGACGATCCCGCCGAGCGCGCCCAGGTCCGCGCCGACCCGCAGCGTGCGGCGCAGCTCCGGCCGCAGCGCCAGCGCCGGGGCCTGCAGGTCGTTGGCGAGCAGGGTGCCGAGCGCGTCCGGGTCGTGCGCCCGCAGCGCGTTCATCAGCCGGTCCGGCTCCCCGGCGGGCGGCAGGTCCAGCTCGCCGCGCAGCCGGTCCAGCTCGCCGTACACCGCCGGGGTGGACAGGCCGTCCCCGGCGACCGCGAGCACCCAGTGCCAGCGGCCGGCGGCCAGCACCGGGGTCAGCCGCTCACCCCGTCCGGTGCCCAGCGCGGTGCCGCCGGTCAGCGAGAACGCCACGTCGCTGCCCAGCTCGGCGGCCAGCTCCAGCAGGTCGGCCCGGTCCATGCCGGTGCCCCACAGCGCGTCGCAGGCGACCAGGGTGGCGGCCGCGTCGCCGCTGCCGCCGGCCAGGCCGCCGGCCACCGGGATGCCCTTGGCCACGTCCAGCCGGACCGCGGGCTGGACGCCGGCCCGCTCGGCCAGCAGCACCGCGGCCCGCCAGACCAGGTTGTCCCGGTCCAGCGGCAGCGCGCCGGCACCCTCGCCGGTGACGCCCAGGGACAGGTCCCGGGCCGGGGTCGCGGTGACCTCGTCGTACAGCGAGACGGCGTGGAAGACGGTCACCAGGTCGTGGTAGCCGTCCTCGCGGGGCGGGCCGACGGACAGGTGCAGGTTGACCTTCGCCGGGACCCGCACGGTGACCGGCTCCGGGACGCCGAGCAGGCGGGTCGTGGGCACCCGAGCAGGGTAGACGGGCGCCCCGGCCGCGCCCGCGCCGGAGGCGGCGTGCGGGCCGTCCCGCCGGCACGGACACCGGCCCGGACCGGGGCGACCGGC
>CADCTP010000169.1 GCA_902805565.1 uncultured Mycobacteriales bacterium | reverse complement strand
GCGCCGAGACGACCGCGGCGGCGCCGTCGTCGGCCGGGTGGCCGCCGTCCCACAGGCCCAGGCCGTCCGGCGCGGGGCCGAGCAGCGTGCCGGCCCGGGCGGCGTCGGCGAAGCCGAGCCTCGCCAGCCGCAGCGCCTGCCGCTCGTCCCCCGCCGCCACGCCGGTGCGCCCGCTCAGCGGCGGGCGTACTCCCGGACTCGGGCCAGCTCGGCGAACCGCTGCGCGAACGGCCGCCAGACGTCCTCGAGGTCGGCGTGCACCCGCTCCAGGTCCCACCGGCCGAGCGCGGCCAGCACGTCCCAGTCGTACTCGCGGGCGAGCAGGTCGGCGTCGGCGGCGGCCCACCGGCGGACCGTCTCCGGGGCGGTCTCGATGTGGAACTGGATGCCCCAGGCGGCCTCCCCGACCCGGAACGCCTGGTGCGGGTAGCGGGTCGAGGACGCCAGCAGCGTCGCGCCGGCCGGCAGCTCGGTCACCGAGTCGTAGTGCCACTGCAGCACGTCCGGGGTGAACGGCACCGGCCCGAACAGCGGGTCGGCCGCGGCCGTGTCCCGCTTGGCGACCAGGCCGGGGCCGATCTCCGGGCCCTCGTCGCCCGGCCGGACCTGCCCGCCGAGCGCCCCGGCGAGCAGCTGCCCGCCCAGGCACACCCCGAGCGTGGGCACCCCGGCGCCGACCGCGGCCCGCAGCAGGTCCCGCACCCCGGGCAGCCACGGGTGCGCGTCGTCGTCGTACGCGCCCATGGCGCCGCCCATCACCACGACGGCCGAGTACGACTCCGGGTCGGGCAGGTCGGTGCCGGGGCGGAGGTCGAGCAGGAGCCCGGCGTCGCGCAGCCAGTCGCCGAGCCGGCCGGCCCCGGTGGAGTCGGTGGGCTCGACGACGAGGGCGGTCGGCAGTCGCACGACGCCAGGCTATCCCGCGGTCAGTCGGCCAGCGTGGGCAGGAAGGCCGGCGGGCGGCGCACCTGGGTGCCCCGCTCGAAGGCGTACGCCAGCCGGAGCAGGTCGGCCTCGCCGTAGCGCGGGCCGATGAAGGACAGGCCGACCGGCAGCGGGCCGGAGAAGCCCGCCGGCACCGTGACGTTCGGGTAGCCGGAGACGGCCGCCGGCGACGACGAGCCGACCGAGAACGCGTCCCCCTCACCGAGGGTGGTCAGCCAGGCCGGGCTGTTGGTGGCGGCCACGATGGTGTCGAGGTCGTGGGCGGCCAGCGTCTCGTCGATGCTGCGCCGCGCCAGCGAGCGGATCGACTCGCGCAGCGCCCCGAACTCCGGGTCGGCCAGGTCGCCCGGCCGGGTCTGGGCGGAGAGGAAGACCTCCTGGCCGAAGTACCGCAGCTCGATCCGGGCCGTGGCCTCGTTGAACCGGATCAGCCCGGCCAGGTCCCGCGGGTGCGGGCCGGGCCGGCCGGCGAGGTAGGTCCTGATGTCCTGCTTGAACTCGTTCTCCAGCGCCGGGCCCTCGCCCGCGCCGATCCGGTCCTGGTACGGCAGGGTCACCGGCACCACGGTCGCGCCGAGCCGGCGCAGGTCGGCGGCGGCCCTGGTCACCACGGCCAGGGTCGGCGCGTCCTGGTCGGCGCCGGTGCCGGCGGTCCACAGCCCGACCCGCTTGCCGCGCAGCCCGTCCGCGGACAGCCCGGCCAGGTAGTTCACGCCCAGATAGGGAGCGGAGGACGCGGTCGCCGGGTCGGCCGGGTCGATCCCGCGCAGCACGGACAGGGTCAGCGCGGCGTCCACGACGTTCTTGGCCATCGGGCCGGCGGTGTCCTGCTGGGCGGAGATCGGCACCACCCCGGACCGGCTGACCAGGCCGAGGGTCGGCTTGATGCCGACGATCCCGTTCTGGCCGGCCGGGCAGACGATCGAGCCGTCGGTCTCGGTGCCGATCGCGACGGTGGCGAAGTTGGCCGCGACGCCCGCGCCGGAGCCGGAGGACGACCCGCACGGGTTGCGGTCCAGCACGTACGGGTTGTTGGTCTGGCCGCCGACCGCGGACCAGCCGCTGGTGGAGTTGGTGGAGCGGAAGTTGGCCCACTCCGAGAGGTTGGCCTTGCCGATGACGAC
Source organism: uncultured Mycobacteriales bacterium (assembly GCA_902805565.1). GTDB lineage: Bacteria > Actinomycetota > Actinomycetes > Mycobacteriales > CADCTP01 > CADCTP01. Next base: position 17,603 of record CADCTP010000169.1, on the reverse strand, counting down.
CGCGCCGGCCGCCCGCAGCCGGGCGGCGAGGAAGGCGTCCCGCGCCGGCCGGGACGCGAGCAGGGCCAGCGAGCCGGCCGTGGTGGGCTGCCGGTCCCGGGTGTCCACGTTGTCCTTGAGCAGCACCGGGATGCCCTCGAGCGGCGAGCGGGCGCCGCCGTGCCGGCGCCGCTTGTCGCTGGCCGCGGCGATCCGCAGCGCGTCCGGGTTGACCGCGAGCACGGCGTTGACCTTGGGCTCCAGCGCCCGGATCCGGCGCAGGTAGAACGAGGTCAGCCGGACCGCGGACAGCGTGCCGCGGTCCATCGCGCGCTGCAGGTCGGGGATGGTCGCCGACTCCAGGTCGATGCCGTGCAGGACGGGGCGGACGGCGCCCGGCGAGCTGGTCCGGGCGGGCGCGGCGGCGGCCGGGCCGACGAGGCCGGCGGTGGTCGCCGCGGCGACGGCCAGCACCAGGAGACTGCGGGGAAGACGAGGGACACGCGGCACGCTGACCTCCGGGCGGGGGCGAAGGGTCGGCCGATCGGCGCAGACAGCGGCGTCCGGCGGGAACATCCTGCCGCGCGGGCCGCCGGCTCGCACCTTCCTCACCCGTACGGACCAGCGGCCGCCGCAACGACGACGCACCGTGACCGAACGGCCGTGCGGGCGCGACCCGGCTGTCACCCACGCTGTGTACGGTGCCCGCGTGTCGGTCACTGGAACGGTCCGCCGTGGCGCCACCTCGACGGCTCGGCCGACGGCCCGCGGGCCGCTGCTCGTCCTGGCCGGGGCGGTCGCCGCACTGCTGGTGGCGACGAGCTGGCGTTACGGCTACCACCGCGACGAGCTCTACTTCCTGGTCGCCGGCCGGAACCTGGACTGGGGCTACCCGGACCAGCCGCCGCTGACCCCGCTGCTGGCCCGGCTGATGGACACCGTCGCCCCCGGGTCGCTGGTGATGCTCCGGCTGCCGTCCGCGCTGGCCGCCGGGGCCACCGTGCTGGTGACCGGGCTGCTGGCCCGGGAGCTCGGCGGCGGCACCCGCGCCCAGCTGATCGCGGCGGCCTGCACCGGCGTCTCGGCGATGACCCTGGTCACCGGGCACATCGTCAGCACCACCACGTACGACGTGCTGTTCTCGGCGCTGCTGTGCTGGCTGGTCGCCCGGGTGGTCCGCACCGGCCGGACCTCGCTGCTGGTCCCGGCCGGGCTGGTGCTCGGCCTCGGGCTGCTGAACAAGTCCCTGGTGGGCGTGCTGGCGCTGGCGCTGCTGGGCGCGCTGCTGGCCGTCGGCCCGCGGTGGGTGCTGCGCAGCTCCTGGCTGGCCGCGGGGGCGGTGATCGCCGGCGTGCTGGTCGCGCCGTACCTGGTCTGGCAGTCGCTCAACGGCTGGCCGCAGCTGGAGATGACCCGCTCGATCGCGGCCGAGGGCGACCAGGGCGGCCGGCTCGGGTTCCTGCCGTTCCAGCTGGTGCTGATCAGCCCGCTGCTGGTGCCGGTGTGGGTGGCCGGGCTGGTCCTGCTGTGGCGGGACCGGTCCCACCGCTTCCTCGCGGTGGCCTGGCTGCTGCTGGTCGTCTTCTACCTGGCGACCGGGGGCAAGGCCTACTACCTGGCCGGGCTCTACCCGGTGCTGCTCGGGGCGGGCGGGATCGCCGCCGACCGCTGGCTGCGCGACGGGCCGGCCCGGGCCCGGCTGCTGGCCGGCGCCCTGGCGGTGTCCCTCGCCGTCGGGGCCGTGGTCGGGCTGGCCGTGCTGCCGGCCCGGGCGCTGCCGCCGGTGCTGGCGCTGAACCCGGAGGCCGGCGAGCAGGTCGGCTGGCCCCGGTACGTCGACCAGGTCGCCGCGGTGTGGAACGAGCTGCCCAGCTCGCAGCGCTCCACCGGCCTGGTGCTCACCCGCAACTACGGCGAGGCCGGCGCCATCGACCGGTACGGCCCGGCCCGCGGCCTCCCGCCGGCGTACAGCGGCCACAACGGGTACGCCGACTGGCGGGTGCCGATCGGCCAGGCCGGCCCGATCGTGCTGGTCGGGTACGCGCAGGACGCCGAGCGCGGCCGGCTGTTCGGCTCCTGCGAGCGGCGGGCCACCCTGGACAACGGGCTGGGGCTGCGCAACGACGAGCAGGGCGTGCCGGTGTGGGTCTGCGCCCGGGCGCCGCGGCCGTGGAGCGAGCTGTGGCCCGAGGTGACCCACCTGGACTGATCCCGGCCGCCCCCGGCCGGCTAGAGCGCCGGCAGGTAGCGGGCCAGCTCGTACGGCGTGACCTTGGCGCGGTACTCCGCCCACTCGGTGCGCTTGTTGCGCAGGAAGTAGTCGAAGACGCCCTCGCCGAGGGTCTCCGCGACCAGCTCCGAGCCCTCCATCGCCCGCAGCGCGTCGGACAGGTTGTGCGGCAGGTCGGTGTAGCCCATCGCCCGCCGCTCGTCCTCGGTGAGCGCGGAGACGTCGTCCTGGGCGCCGGGGGGCAGTTCGTACTCCTGCTCGATGCCGCGCAGCCCGGCCGCCAGCATCACCGCGAAGGCCAGGTAGGGGTTGCAGGCCGGGTCCGGGGCGCGGACCTCGATGCGGGTCGAGTTCGCCTTGCCCGGCTTGTACATCGGGACCCGGACCAGCGCGGAGCGGTTGGCGTGCCCCCAGCAGACGTACGCCGGGGCCTCGGCCAGCACGTTCGGCAGCGGGTCGCCGAACAGCCGCTTGTAGGAGTTGACCCACTGGTTGGTGACCGCGGTGGTCTCCCGGGCGTGCCGGAGCAGCCCGGCGATGAAGGACCGGGCCGTCTTGGACAGGTTCAGCTCGTCGGAGGGGTCGTGGAAGGCGTTGCGGTCGCCCTCGAACAGGGACAGGTGGGTGTGCATGCCGGACCCGGGCTGGGCGGTGAACGGCTTCGGCATGAAGGTCGCGTACACCCCCTCGGCCATCGCGACCTCCTTCACCACGTGCCGGAACGTCATCACGTTGTCGGCGGTGGTGAGCGCGTCGGCGTACCGCAGGTCGATCTCCTGCTGGCCGGGCGCCACCTCGTGGTGGCTGAACTCCACCGAGATGCCCATCGCCTCCAGCGCGTCCACCGCCATCCGGCGGAAGTCGTGCGCGGCGTCGTGCGAGGTGAGGTCGAAGTAGCCGCCGTTGTCCACCGGGCGCGGCTCCCGGCCGGTCTCCGGGGACTCCTTGAGCAGGAAGAACTCGATCTCGGGATGGGTGTAGAAGGTGAAGCCCATGTCCTTGGCCTTGCTCAGCGCGCGGCGCAGGACGAACCGGGGATCGGCCCACGAGGGCGAGCCGTCGGGCATCAGGATGTCGCAGAACATCCGGGCCGAGTCGCCGGCCCGGCCGTCCTTCCAGGGCAGGACCTGGAAGGTGCCCGGGTCCGGCTTGGCGATCATGTCGCTCTCCGAGGCCCGGGCGAAGCCCTCGATCGCCGAGCCGTCGAACCCGATGCCCTCGGCGAAGGCGCCCTCCAGCTCGGCCGGCGCGACCGCCACGGACTTCAGGAACCCCAGCACGTCGGTGAACCACAGCCGGACGAAGCGGATCTCCCGCTCCTCCAGCGTCCGGAGCACGAACTCCTGCTGCCTGTCCACGGTCACTCCCCTCGCGCCGCCGGGCCCGGTCCCGCTCGCGCAGCCGCAGTGTCCGACGGCGCCGTTTCGCCGACGTTACCCACGGCTCCCGGGCGGAACCGGCCCGGGCGGGCCGACGCCACCCGGCGCGTCCGGGCGGCAGGCTAGTTCAGTGCGCTGCCGGCCACCCAGTCGCTCCACGGCATGCCCCACTCGTTGAAGCCGGCGGCGTACGGCAGGGCCCGGCCGGTGTTCTTGATGTCCACGATGTCGCCGTAGGAGAAGTTGTCGTAGAACCACCGGGCGTGCGCCGGGGCGAGGTTGATGCACCCGTGCGAGACGTTCTGCTTGCCCTGGGCCCAGACCGACCAGGGCGCGGCGTGCACGAACTCGCCGTCCGGGGAGATCCGCACGGCGAGCGGGATCTTCTCCTCGTAGTACTCCGGGTGCTTCTTGTCGGTGACGCCGTAGGACGCCGAGCTCATGACCTTGACATCGTGCTTGTCGGTCACCACGTGCGGGCCGGACTGGGTCAGGTAGTTGATCGTCTTGCCGTTGCTGACGATCCGCTTGTCCTTGCCCATCGACACCGGCGCGGTCCGGACGACCTTGCCGTCGACCCGGACCACCATCCGCTTCGTCCGGTCGTCGACGGTGGCGATCCTGGACCGGCCGATGGTGAAGGACGAGGTGACGTCCTGCTGGCCGTAGACGTCGTCGCCGACGTGCACGCCGTAGACCGCGGCCGTCACGGTGACCCTGGTGCCGGGCGCCCAGTAGTTCTTCGGGCGCCAGTGCACGACCTGGTCGGAGAACCAGTGCCAGGACCCGGCCACCCGCGGGGTGGTGCTGACGGTGAGGGTCTTCTCCGCCGTCGCCTTGTCCTCGATCGGCTCGTCGAAGCGGACGGTGACCGGCTGGCCGACCCCGACCGTCTTCGGCCCGTCCGGCCCGGGGAACAGGTAGGGCAGGGTGAACGTCCGCGGCCGCACCGTGGAGAAGGCGCTGGTGCGCTTGGTGGTCACGCCGTCGGCGTTCGTCGCGGTCGCCGAGACGGAGTAGCTCCTGTCGTAGCCGAGCGGCTCGGTCGAGGTCCAGCTGGTCCGGTCCGGCGACAGGGCGCCCTCGATGGTCCGGCCGTCGCCGTTGCGCACCGAGACCACGCTCAGCGTGCCGCCGCCGGCGGCGACGGCGACCGGCTCGGCGACCGGCTGCCCCTCGGCGCCGTTCTTCGGGGTGATGGACAGGGTCGCCGGGGCGGCGGCCGGCGCGGTGGCCGGCGCGGTCGCCGGCGGTGCGGACGTGCTCGGCGTCACCCCGGCGGCGACACCCCCGCCCGGGTCGTCCGGCGCGTCGCCGGACCCCCCGGAACACCCCGCGGCCAGCACGGCCAGCAGCACCCCGGCCGCGACGACCCGCGCCCGCACGACTCCCCGACGAATGGTCCCCCGACCAGATTCCCGACCCACGACCCCACGCCTCCACATCCCGCCGCCGCCCACGGCCCCTAACCGGACCTAGACGTGCGACAGACCCCAATTGTTGCCCGACACCCCGACATTTTTCCGTGCGACTCGGCAACACCCCGACCAGAACAGGCCGGTGCTGATCCTAAGGTGGTGCGGTGACGATCCGGACCAGTACGGCGCCCGGCGGTCCGGTCGTGACCGCCGACCGCGTCACGTTCCGCTACGCCGACCCCGAGCAGCGGCTCGCCGGCGTCCGGTTGTCGCAGGAGGTCCGCATCCCCGGCGACCGGCTGGAGTTCTCCCGGGACGCCGCAGGCTGGACGCTGACCCTCCCCCGGCCCCGGGTCTGGCGGATGGAGTACCGGCTGCAACTGCGGCACCCGGACGGCGGCCGGGAGGAGATCTGCGACCCGGCCAACCCGCTGCGGGCGCCCGGCGCGTTCGGCGACAAGTCGGTGCTGGAGCTGCCGGACTACCGGCGGCCGTCCTGGCTGGTGCAGCCGACGGTGCCCGGCGCGGAGACCGAGATCTCGGTGCCCTCCCGCTACCTGCGGGCCGAGGTGCAGGTCCGGCTGTGGGCGCCGGCCGACGCCGGCCCGACCGAGCGGCTGCCGCTGCTGGTCGCGCACGACGGCCCGGAGTACGCCGCGCTGTCCGGCCTGACGACGTACTCGGCGGCGATGATCCGCTCCGAACGGCTGCCCCGGCACCGGGTGGCGCTGCTGGCCCCCGGCGACCGGGACGAGTGGTATTCGGCCAGCGTGTCGTACGCGCGGGCGCTGGCGCTGGCCGTGGTCCCGACGATCCGGCGCCGGGTGGTGGTCGAGGGGCCGGTGGTCGGGGTGGGCGCCAGCCTGGGCGGGCTGGCGATGCTGCACGCCCAGCGGCGGCACCCGGGCCTGTTCGGCGGGCTGTTCCTGCAGTCCGGGTCGTTCTTCGACCGGAAGCTGTCCGCGCACGAGCGGGGCTTCGCCCGGTACGGCCGCATCACCCGGTTCGTCGCCGACACCCGCCGCGGCACGCTGGCGGCCGAGCCGGTGCCGGCCACGCTGACCTGCGGCGAGCTGGAGGAGAACCTGGACAACAACCGGGACATGGCCACCACGCTGCACGACCAGGGCTACCGGGTCGGCTTCGTCGAGCTGCCGGACGTGCACAACTACGTCGCCTGGCGGGACGCCTTCCACCCGCACCTGACCGCGCTGCTGGCCGAGGTCTGGGGCCGCTGAGCGGCATGGCCTAAGTTCGGGACCATGACCCGCCGCGAGCACGTCGACGTCGCCGCGCCGGCCCTCGGGGGCGCCGGGACGGTGATCGCGTACGGCCACTACGGCCGCCCGTTCCTGGTCTTCCCGAGCGAGCAGGGCCGCGCCTGGGACTTCGAGAACAACGGCATGGTCGAGGCGGTCCGCCCGCTGCTGGACGCCGGCCGCTGCAAGCTCTACTGCGTGACCTCGCACGACGCGGTGTCCTGGTCGAACCGGTCGCTGTCGGTGGAGGAGCGGGCCCGCCGGCACACCGACTACGAGCGGTGGATCGTCGACTCGGTGCTGCCGTACGTGTGGGACGACTGCGGCGGCGTCACCGAGGTCGGCACGATCGGCGCCTCGATGGGGGCGTACCACGCGCTGACCTTCGCGCTGCGCCGCGCCGACCTCTTCCCGCTGTCGATCAGCCTGTCCGGGAACTACGACCCGTCGTCCTGGCACGGCTGGGGCGAGCAGGGCGAGGCGGCGTACTTCGCCAACCCGGTGCGGTTCGTGCCCGGCCTGCACGGCGACCACCTGGACTGGCTGCGGTCGCGGCTGTCGGTGCTGCTGGTGGTCGGCCAGGGCCAGTGGGAGGACACCACGGGGGCGCTGCCGTCCAGCCGGCACATGGCGGCGCTGCTGCGGGACAAGGGCATCCGCACCGAGCTCGACGAGTGGGGCCACGACGTCCCGCACGACTGGCCGTCCTGGCGACGGCAGCTGGCACACCACCTCCCCCGGTTCTGTTAGTAGGAGGCTTCCTTGACCCGTGGTGACCGCACCGAGCACCTGATCGGCCTGCTGCTGGGGACGGAGGAGGACTGGCCGCGCGCCTTCGAGGAGCTGGTGCGCCGGCTCGGCGCCGTGCGGGGTCCCGGGGGCACCCCGCACACGCTGCGGACCGAGCGGATCACGATCGAGCCGTTCGACCTGCGCGCGAAACCGCGCTACGACCTGGTGATCGACCGGCTGGCGTACTGGTACTACCACCCGCGCGAGTGGCTGAAGAAGGCCGCGCTGATGGACGACGTGTACCTGCTGAACAGCCCGTTCACCTTCCAGTCGATGGAGAAGCACGCGGCGTACTGCGCGATGCTGCGGCTCGGGCTCAAGGTGCCGACGACGGTGCTGGTGCCGCCGAAGGAGCCGCTGGACAACGCGCGCTGGGCGTACACCTCGGCGAAGTACAACCGGCAGTTCGACCTGGAGGCGCTGGCCGAGCAGGTGGGCTACCCGCTGTTCATGAAGCCGTTCGACGGCGGGGCCTGGGTCGGGGTGTCCCGCATCGCCGACGCCGACGCGCTGCACAAGGCGTACGACGAGTCCGGGCAGCGGCTGATGCACCTGCAGGCCTCCGTCGAGGGGTACGACTCCTTCGCCCGGTCGCTGACGATCGGCGCCGAGACGATGGTGATGAAGTTCCGCCCCGAGCTGCCCATGCACGACCGGTACGCCGTGGACCACGACTTCCTGCCGCCCAGCGCCGGGCTGGAGGTGCTGGCGATCTCCAAGCTCATCAACGCGTTCTTCCGGTGGGAGTTCAACTCCTGCGAGTCGCTGGTGGTCGGCGACCAGGTCCACCCGATCGACTACGCGAACGCCTGCCCGGACATCGCGATCACCTCGCTGCACTACTACTTCCCGTGGGCGATCTCGGCCCTGCTGAAGTGGTCGGCGTTCTGCGCGGTCACCGGCCGGCGGCCCCGGCTGGACACCGACACCCGCCGCTACTTCGACGTCGCCGACTCGGACCTGTCCTACGGCGACAAGCTGGCCGCGTACGCCGGGCTGGCCGACGACTACTTCGAGAAGGACCGGTACGACGAGTTCTGCGCGACCTCGCTGGCCTCGCTGGACGACATCGTCCGGGACTGGGTGGCCGGCCCGGAGTTCGACGGGCTGCTGGTGGACACCGTGCGCCGGACGTACCCGGCGCACGAGCAGGACCGGTTCGTCGCCCACTTCCGGGGGCTGCTCTCGCTGTGGGTGGCGGACTCCGCGCGCTGATCCCGCCGGGCGGGCGGCGGCCGGACCGGCCGCCGCCCGCATCGGTCAGCCGGTCAGCCGGTCACCGTCCAGCGGAACGCGCGGATCCGGTCGTCCAGCGTGAACGCCGACCCGACGGCCTGCCCGGCCTCGTTCAGGGCGCCCGCGCTGCTGTCGGCGCCGGCCGGGCCGACGTCGAGCAGCACGCCGTCCCGCCAGATCGCGGCGTGCGCGTCGCCCGACGGGGTGGTGCTGAACCCGGACACGTCCCCGCGGTCGTTCAGGTCGTACGCCTCGGAGGAGTTCCCGCCGAGGGTGGGCAGGGCCCGGGCCGGGCCGGCGCCCCAGGACACGGCCGAGGGCAGCGTGCCGGGGCCCCGGTTGCTGGTCCCCACGGCCTGGCCGACCTCGTTGAGGGCGGTCACCCGCACGTCGGTCGCGCCGGGCAGGCCGCGCAGCTCCCGCCAGCCGGTCGCGCCGGCCCGCCGCACGTACGCGCGGTGACCGGTGCCGGTGGGGACGTACGCCGCGACGTCGCCGCGCTCGGTCAGGTCGACCAGGTAGGGGGCGCCCAGGCCGGTCGCGGGGCCCGGGGTGCCGAGGTCGGTGTCGACCCCGTCGACCCAGCGCACGATCCGGTGGCTGCCGTCGGGCTCGGCGACCGTGCCGACGACCACGCCGGCGTCGTTGATCAGCGCCGGCTCCAGCGAGCCCAGGTCGGTCAGCTGCCCGGACCGCCACAGGAAGCCGCGGCGCAGGTCCGACGTGGTGACGTCGGTGCCGATGACCGTGCCGGAGTCGTTGATGCCGGCCGGCCGCACCTGCCCGATGCCCGGGGCCGGGAGCTCGGTCCGCACGCCGTCCTGCCAGACGAAGGCGGCGCTGCCGGTCGCGGTGTCGCCGTAGCCGAGGACCAGGCCGCTGTCGGTGAGCCCGGAGGCCAGGCTGAACGTGCCGTCCGGCGCGACCCCGAGATCGGTCAGCACCCCGTCGGTCCACAGGAACGCGCGCTGCGCACCGGCCGCGTTCGTGCTCTGCCCGGCGACCTGGCCGGTGGCGTTGATCAGCGACGCGAAGGTCTGGGTGCCGCCCAGGCTGCCCAGGTCGACGGTCTCGACGGCGGCGGCGGGCGCGGGCGGTGTTGGCGGCGCGGCGGCCGCCGGCGCGGCGACGGCCAGCACGGCGAGCGGCACCAGTGCGGCGGCCGCCCGGCTGAGCGGGACACGGTGGGACATGGGTCCTCTTTCCGGGTGTGGGTGTTGGCCGATCATGTCCCGACCGGGTCCCGTCCGGGGGCGGAACGGAGTGCCTTTTCGGACACCGGTTGTGCCCTGGCGTCTGACGGTGTGTGATGCGCCGGTGACCCGGATGCGCACACTCGTAACGGCGGTCGCGGGGCTGGTACTGGCGTCGGGGGCGGTGGCGGCACCTGCCGCGGCCGCCGCACCGCCGCCGGCCGGCGCCCCCGGCGCGCTGTCGCACTTCGACCTGGCCCGCAAGGACTGCGTGGGCACCGCCCGCAACACCACCTCGAAGGTGTGGTTCACCGTCGCCGGGGGCGTGCTCTCCGACGTCTACGCGCCGACGGTGGACAACACCAACGTCGAGACCCTGCAGTACGCGGTGACCGACGGGCGGACGTTCACCGACCTGCAGACCCGCGACATGACGTACACGGTCCGGTCGATCGACCCGGGCGGCCTGGCCTGCCGGGTGACCAGCACCCCGAGGCGGGGCGGCTACTCGCTGGTCACCGACTACCTCACCGACCCGCAGCGGAACTCGGTGGTCATCCGGACCAAGCTGGTCGGGCCGGCGTCGCTCAAGGTCTTCGTCCGCTACGACGCGACCGTCAACGGCAACGGCGGCGGCGGCCCGGCGAACGGCGGCGCCGACGACGCGACCGTCGACCCGGCCACCACCGCGCTGGTCAGCTCGGACACCAACACGGTGACCAACGCGACCAACCGCGACTACGGCGTCCCGCTGTACGGCGCGCTGCGGGCCGACCGCCCGTTCCGCTCCGCCCAGTCCGGCTACGCCGGCACCGCGTCCGACGGCCTGACCCAGCTCGACGCCGACCGGGCGCTGTCCGGCCCGACCACCGCGCTGGACGGCAACGTCGTGCAGACCGCCGAGGTGGCCCGCGACCGCACCGGCAGCTTCACCCTCGCCCTGGGCTACGGCCAGGACGCGGCCACCGCGATCGCCACCGCCGGGGCCAGCGCGCGGACCCCGTTCGCCGCGACCTACATCCGGTACGCCGCCGGCTGGGTCGCCTACGACGCCGGGCTGCGGCCCCCGCCGCTGTCGTACCCGGGGCTGACCCGGGCGCAGGCGCTGCGGCTGGCCCGGGCGTACTACCTCTCGCTCAACGTGGTGAAGGCCAGCGAGGACAAGACGTTCCCCGGCGCGATCGTGGCCGGGCTGGGCAGCCCGTGGGGCCAGGCGGTCAGCGCCGGTGACCTGCCGGACGGCAAGCCGGTCTACTTCGGCTCCTACCGCGAGATCTTCGCCCGCGACCTGTACGAGTCCACCAGCAGCCTGCTCGTCGCCGGGGACGTGCGGACCGTGCGGGACGCCACCCGGTGGCTGTTCGAGAAGCAGCAGCTGGCCGACGGGCGGATGCCGCGCAACTCGCTGCTCAACGGGCTCAAGGCGCCCGACAGCGGCGGCGACCAGCTGGACGAGACCGCGTACCCGATCCTGATGGCCTGGCAGTCCGGGCTCTCCGGGGACGCCGCGCTGTGGCCGCGGATCAAGAAGGCGGCCGACTTCGTGGTCTCCCGCGGGCCGTCCTTCGGCACCGAGCGGTGGGAGGAGCAGAGCGGCTACTCGCCCTCCACCATCGCCGCCGAGATCGCCGGCCTGGTGGCGGCCGGCCGCATCGCCGACGTCAACGGCGACCCCGCCTCCGCCCGGGTCTACCGGGCCACCGCCGACCACTTCCAGCGGTCGGTGAAGGGCTGGACGGTGACCACCACCGGCCCGTACGCCGCCGGCCGCTACTTCATCCGGCTGTCGAAGAACGGCGACCCGAACGAGGCCGTGACGTACAACCTGGGCAACGGCGGCCCGGACGCCGACCAGCGCTCGGTCGTCGACGCCGGCTTCCTGGAGCTGACCCGGCTCGGCATCCTGCCGGCCGACGACCCGGACGTGCTGGCCTCGCTGCCGGTGGTCGACCAGGTCATCAAGCGGGAGACGGCGAGCGGCCCGGGCTGGTACCGCTACGGCACCGACGCCCCGGGCACCGAGGACGGCTACGGCGACTGCTGGGTCGCCGACCCGACGAACTGCGAGCCGGACGGCAAGCCGTGGCCGACCGGCGGCAGCGGCTCCGGGCACGTCTGGCCGGTGCTGTCCGGCGAGCGCGCCGAGCACTACCTGGAGATCGGCGACCGGACCACCGCCGCGGCCCTGCTGGCCTCGATGGACCGCTACTCCTCCGGCGTCGGGCTCGTCCCCGAGCAGGCCTGGGAGAACCCGGACCTGCCCGCGTCCCCGTTCGGCACGCCGCCGGAGACCGCGTCGATCGGCTTCGAGAACGGCAAGGCGGCCGGCTCGGCGTCCCCGCTGACCTGGGCGCAGTCCCAGCTGGCCCGGCTGGTGCTCGGCGTCGGCGCCGGGCGGCCGGTCGAGCAGCCCTCGATCGTCGCCGACCGGTACGTCAAGGCGGGCCCGCCCGGGACCGCGCCGCTGACGGTGACCGCGCCGGCCGACGGCGCCGTCGTCACCACCCCGACGGTCACCGTCACCGGCAGCACCGCGCCGGGCGCCACGGTGGACGTGCAGTCGACGGCGACCGACACCGGCGGCGCGACCACGCTGGCGACGGTGACGGCGTCCGGGACCGGCGCGTTCAGCGCGACGGTGCCGTCGCCGTTCGGCACGTCGGTGATCACGGTCGCGGCGACGACCGCGGCCGGCGCCACCGGCTACGCCCGCCGCGCCGTGGTGTCGGAGTCGATCACCGGCACGGTCGTGCTCGACGTGACCGACCCGGACGGCGACGACAACGGCCCGGGGACGTACGCGTACCCGACCGCGGACGCGTTCAAGGACGGCGCGTTCGACCTGCAGCGGTTCCAGGTGATCGTGTCCGGCGACAACGTGCTGCTGCGGACGAAGGTGCGGGACCTGTCCCCCACGTTCGGCTCCGCGAACGGCGCGCAGCTGCTCGACATCTACGTCCGCAGCGGCTCCGGCCCGACGTCCACGGCGGCGGCGTACGCCAGCCGGAACTACTCGATCGCGCCCGCCTCGGCCTGGGACCGCCGGATCGAGGTCGAGGGCTTCGCCGACCCGCAGTTCGTGGACGCGACGGGTGCCTCGCTCGGGTCGGTGTCGGTGCAGGCCAGCCAGGCGTCCGGCTACATCACCGCGGTGGTGCCGCGGGCCGCGCTGGGCACGCCCGGACCGGGCTGGACGTTCACCGTCGTGCTGCACGGGCAGGACGGGTTCTCCGCCGACCGGGCCCGCGGGTTCCAGCCGACCCCGCAGGACTTCCAGTTCGGGGTGTGCGAGCCGGGCGGGACCAGCCCGATCTGCTCGGTCGACCCGAACACGGTCCCGAAGGCGATGGACGTGCTCACCCCGGCCGGCGTCTCGCAGGCCGCCGAGCTGGACCCGACCGCGCCGCCGGTGGAGATCAGCGGCGTGCCGGTCGGCTGACCTCCCGGGCCGGGGTCGCCGTGGGCGGCCCCGGCCCACCGGTCGGCACACCCGCCCGGCACCCGTCAGGGTGCCGGGCGGTCCCCTGCCCGGTGGTCCCCGCGCCCGGGCGGCGCGCTCCCGGTCGGGTCAGTCGCGGACCACGATGCCCAGGCACATCTCGTCGGTGGTGCCGTCCCCCCAGACCACGTACCGCGGCGGCAGGCCGGCCGGGCGGCCGCGCCCGGACGTGTCGTGCCGGCAGGTCACCCGCAGGGTGTCGCCCGCGGCCACCCGGACCGGCCGCGGCAGGGTGACGCTGCGCTGGTCGTGGAAGTCGTACGGGTCCACGTCCAGCAGCGTCCGGGCGCCCGGCCGGTCGGGGTTGAGCTCCACGGTGATCCGGGTGCCGCGCAGGTGCATGTGGCCGGCCACCGCGTACACGGTCCCGTCGTCCCGGACCCGGTGGCGGCAGCTCTGCGTGCCGCCCGGGTGCGGCGTGCCGTCCGGCGAGCACAGCAGGGTCAGCCCGGCCACGATCGACCCGGCCTGCGGGCCGAAGCGGCGCATCACGTCCAGCGTGGCGGTCGCCCGGTCGCACAGCGGACCGGACTCGCCGGCCGCGCAGGGCAGCTCCACCGGCGCCGGCAGCAGCTCGGTCCGCAGCGGCACCAGGCCGGCGGCGGGGTCGGCCAGCCGCAGCCGGATGCCCGGCCGGTCGGTGGCGCCGGCCGGCGCCCCGAGCAGGTTGTAGTGGACCTGCATGACCAGTTGGCTCCCGGCCGGGAGCGGGTGGCCGGTGCCCGGCGGGGTCGGGACCTCCGCGGAGCCGCCCGGCGCCCACGCCGCCACCCACTCCGAGGTGCCGAGCTGGGAGCCGGCGCCCCGGCCGCCGAGGCCGGTGCCGCCGAAGCAGGTCCAGCCGTCGCCGTCGTCCCGGCGATCCAGCGCCCGGGCCGCCGGCACGTCCGCGGGCGGCACCCGGTAGAAGATCGCGTGGTGCACGAGGCCGGGGTCGCCGGGCAGGAACGTGCTGCCGGTCAGCACCGCCGGCCGCCGCAGCCCGGGGTCCACCAGGAAGCAGCGGTACTCGTCGGTGCCGCCGTTCGGGGCGGCCGGCGCGTACGGCCGGGCGACCCGCAGCGTGCTGAACCGCTCGCCGACCCGCAGCCGCTCGGTCCCGCCGGCCGGAGCTGCCGGAGCCGCGGTGGCGGTCGCGGTCCCGGTCGGCGGGTGGCGGTCATGGCCGCCGGTCGGCGGCGGCGCCGCGGTCGGCGCGGCCGCCGTCGAGCAGCCCACCCCGGCGGCCAGCACCCCGATCGCGACGACCGACCTGACCGCACCGGCCCGCAGTCCCATGCCGACACGGTACGACCGACCGGGCCACCGCCGTCACCCGCCGACCCCGGCGGGCCCGCCCGCGGGCCGCCGGCGCCGGGTCAGGAGTGGATGACGACGCCGAGGCACATCTCGTCCCCGGTCCCGTCGCCCCACACGACGTACCGGGGCGGCAGGCCGCGCAGCTCGGCGAGGTGCGGCCGCTGGCTCGCGTCGTGGTGGCAGGTCACCCGCAACGTGTCCCCGGCCCTGACGGCCACCGGCTTCGGCAGCGGGACGATCCGCTGGTCGTGGAAGCTGTACGGGTCCACGTCCAGCAAGGTCCGCGCCCCCGGCCGGCCGTGGTTGAGCCGGACGGTGATGCGGGTGCCGAGCAGGTGCATGTGGCCGCCCACCGCGTAGACCCGTCCGGCGTACCGGATGGGGTGGTCGCAGCTCTGCACGCCGCCGGTCGTCGGCCGGCCGCCCGGCCGGCAGAGCAGGCTGAGCCCGGCGACCCGGGCGCCGGCCGGGTCGCCCAGGCGGCGGATCACGTCGAACACCGCGGCGGTGCGGTCGCACAGCGGCCCGGACTCGCCGGCCGCGCAGGGCAGCTCGACCGGCGCCGGCAGCAGCTGGGTGCGCAGCGGCACCAGCCGGTCGGTGCCGGGGGCGAGCCGGAGCTGGATCCCGGGCCGGTCGGTCGCCCCGGCGGGCGCCCGCAGCAGGTTGTAGTGCACCTGGAGGACCAGCTGGGCTCCCGGCTCGATCCGGTGGCCGGTGCCGGCCGGCAGCCGGTCCTCCCCCATCCCGGGCGCCCAGGCCGCGATCCAGTCGCCGCCCGCGTCCATGGCGTGCGCCGGGTCCGTCCCGGCGATCCCGGTGCCGCCGAAGCAGGTCCAGCCGTCCTCCGGGTCCCCGCCGTCGAGCGTGCGCGCCACCGGGACGTCGGTGGCCCGCACCTTGTAGACGATGGCGTGGTGCACGACGTCGGCGTTGGACGGCACGAACCGGGTGCCGGTGAGGAACGCCGGGCGCCGCAGGGCCGGGTCGACGAGGAAGCAGCGGTACTCGTCGGTGCCCCCGTTCGGCGGCTGCGGCGCGTACGGGCGGGGGACCGCGATCGTGGCGAACCGCTCCCCGGCGCGCAGCGGGGCGGCCGGGGTCACCGGCGCCGCGTGCGAGGAGTGCGTCGCGCCCGGCGAGGCGCCGGCCTGCCCGGCCGGGTCGGCCGCGGCCGAGCAGCCGACCGCCACCGCGAGCACGGCCGCTCCGACGACGGAGCGGACGCCGAACCCGACTCCATGTCTCATAGTGGACACATTAGGGTTCGCCGGGACTCCCGCGGACCGCCGGTCGGGTGATCGCCCGGGCGCCCCGCCCCGGCCCGGACGTCCCGCGTCGCCGGTGCGGTGTGCGGAAGAATGGGGTGCATGGCGCAGCTGCGGATCGCCCTCGCCCAGATCGACACGACCGTCGGCGACCTCGCCGGCAACGCCGCGAAGGTGCTGGACTGGTCCCGGCGCGCGGCCGGGGACGGCGCGGACCTGGTGCTGTTCCCGGAGCTGGCGCTGACCGGCTACCCGCCGGAGGACCTGGTGTTCCGGGAGTCGTTCCGGTCGGCGAGCGTGCGGACCCGGGACGAGCTGGCCGGCCGGCTGGCCGCGGAGGGCCTGGGCGGGCTCGCCGTGGTGGTCGGCTACCTCGACTCGGCGGGCGGGCCGCGCAACGCCTGCGCGGTGCTGCACGGCGGTGAGGTCGCCGCGACGTACTTCAAGCACCACCTGCCCAACTACGGCGTGTTCGACGAGGCCCGCTACTTCGTGCCCGGCGACCGGTTCGTCGTCGCCCGGATCCGCGGCGTCGACGTGGCGCTGACCGTGTGCGAGGACCTGTGGCAGGACGGCGGGCCGTTCGCGGTGGCCGGCCGGGCCGAGGTGGGCCTGGTGGCCTGCGTGAACGGCTCCCCGTACGAGCGGAACAAGGACGACGTCCGGCTGCCGCTGGCCACCCGGCGGGCCGCCGAGGCCGGCGCCCCGATCGCGTACGTCAACATGGTCGGCGCCCAGGACGAGCTGGTCTACGACGGCGACTCGCTCATCGTCGCCGCCGACGGCACCCTGCTGGCCCGCGCCGAGCAGTACGCCGAGATGCTGGTCGTGCGGGACCTCGAGCTGTCCGGGCACCGCGGCACGGTCACCGGCCCGGTGCTGGGGATGACCGTCGAGCGGCACCTGGTCTCCGACGAGCCGGCGCCGCCCCGCGAGGCGGTGCCCGCGGCCGGCGCCCCGGGCGGCGACCCGATGGTCGACGAGGAGGAGGTCTGGCAGGCGCTGGTCACCGGCACCCGCGACTACGTCCGCAAGAACGGCTTCCGCACGGCCACCCTCGGGCTGTCCGGCGGCATCGACTCCGCGGTCGTCGCGGTGATCGCCGCGGACGCGATCGGCGCCGGGAACGTGCACTGCGTGTCGATGCCGTCGGCGTACTCCTCCGAGCACTCCAAGGACGACGCGGCCGAGCTGGCCCGGCGGGTCGGCTGCGGCTACCGGACGGTGGCCATCGCGCCGATGGTCGACGCCTACCTCTCGGCGGTGGCGCTGACCGGGCTGGCCGAGGAGAACCTGCAGGCCCGGGTGCGTGGCACCCTGCTGATGGGGCTGTCCAACGAGGAGGGCCACCTGGTGCTGGCCACCGGCAACAAGACCGAGCTGGCCGTCGGCTACTCCACGATCTACGGCGACTCCGTCGGCGGCTACGCCCCGATCAAGGACGTGCCGAAGACGCTGGTCTGGAAGATCGCCCGCTGGCGCAACGCGGTCGCCGAGAAGCGCGGCGAGACCCCGCCGATCCCGGAGAACACCATCAGCAAGCCGCCGTCGGCCGAGCTGCGGCCGGGCCAGCTGGACACCGACTCGCTGCCGCCGTACGAGCTGCTGGACGCGGTGCTGGCCGACTACGTCGACCGGGACCTGGGCTGGGCCGAGCTGGTCGGGGCGGGGCACGACCCCACGCTGGTGGAGCGGGTGATCCGGCTGGTGGACCGGGCGGAGTACAAGCGCCGGCAGTACCCGCCGGGCCCGAAGATCTCGCTGAAGGCGTTCGGCCGGGACCGGCGGCTGCCGATCTCGTCCCGGTGGGCGGAGACCGCGCCGCCGGAGGCGGTCGCCGAGCACGCCGAGCCGGCCGGGCCGAGCCCGGCGACCGCCCCGGACCCGACCCCGCTGGCGGTCGAGGGGTCCTGACCGGCCGGGCCGGCTTGGCCGGCGGGTCGACTTGGCCGGCGGGTCGACTTGGCCGGCGGGTCGACTTGGCCGGCGGGTCGACTTGGCCGGCGGGTCGACTTGGCCGGCGGGTCGACTTGGCCGGCGGGTCGACTTTG
>CADCTP010000168.1 GCA_902805565.1 uncultured Mycobacteriales bacterium | reverse complement strand
AGCAGCGCCACCCCGTCGGCCGGGGCCAGCGCCGCGGCCCGCGCGGCCCCGTACGCCAGCGCCGGGTTCAGGCCGGCGTCCGGCTCGTCGGCGACCGCGACCGCCCCCAGCGCCCGCACCGCCCGGGTCGCCGCCGGGTCGTCGGTCACCACCAGCACCCGGGCCGCGGCCGCCAGCGCCGCCGCGACGGTGTCCAGCGCCAGGGAGAGGGCCAGCTCCTCGTGCTCGGGGCGGGGGCGGCCGGCCGCGTACAGCCGGGTCTTGGCGACCCCCAGCCGCTTCACCGGCACGACCACCGACCACCGCACGCCGCCCCACGCTACCCGGGCATGCCGCGTGGACACCGGCGGCGGCGGCCGGGAAGACTGCCCGGGACGTCGGCGAGGAGGAGGTGACCGGGGTGCGGCGGTCCGCGCGCGGCCACATCGGCTTCTGGGTCGGGTTCGCGGTGGTGGTGATCAGGCCGATGGTGTCGGTGTTGTTCCGGGTCCGCTGGCGCGGCCGGGAGCACGTGCCGGCGGCCGGCGGGGTGATCATGGTCGCCAACCACATCTCGCACGCCGACTGGCTGACCTTCGCCCGGTACGTCTGGGACTGCCGCCGGGTGCCGCGGTTCCTGGCCAAGGAGAGCCTGTTCCGGCTGCCCGGGATCGGCTCGGTGCTGCGCGGCGCCCGGCAGATCCCGGTCCGCCGCGGCACCGCCGCCGCCCGGGAGTCGCTCGACCGGGCGGTCGAGGCGCTGGCCCGGGGCGAGTGCGTGTGCATCTACCCGGAGGGCACCGTGACCAGGGACCCCGAGTTCTGGCCGATGGTGCCGCGGACGGGGGTGGCCCGGCTGGCGCTCGGCACCGGCGCGCCGGTGGTCCCGGTGGCGCAGTGGGGACCCCAGCTGCTGCTGGACGTGCACGGGCGGAGGTTCCGGCCGTTCGCCCGGCCCGAGCTGGTGGCGGTGGCCGGGCCCCCGGTCGACCTGTCGGGGTACCGGGGGCGGCCGGTCACCGCCGAACTGCTGCGGGAGGTATCAGACGTGATCATGGTTGAGGTGCGGGACCTGCTCGGCGGGATCCGTGGCGAGACGCCACCCGACCACTTCTACCGCCGGCCGCCGGCCCGCGAGGCGTCCTGATGCGCGCGGCCGTGCTGGGCGCGGGCTCGTGGGGGACCACGTTCGCCAAGGTGCTCGCGGACGCCGGGAGCGAGGTGACCCTGCTCGGCCGCCGGCCGGAGCTGGTGGCCGCGGTGGCCGAGCGGCACGAGAACCCGGACTACCTGCCGGGCATCCCGCTGCCGGCCCGGCTGCGGGCCACCACCGACCCGGCCGAGGCGCTGGCCGGCGCCCGGATCGTGGTGCTGGCGGTGCCGTCCCAGACGCTGCGGGACAACCTCACCGACTGGGCGCCGTCGATCGCCCCGGACGCCACGCTGGTCAGCCTGATGAAGGGCATCGAGCTGGGCACGGCGAAGCGGATGAGCGAGGTCATCGGCGAGGTCGCCGGGGCCTCGGCCGACCGGGTCGCGGTGGTGTCCGGCCCCAACCTGGCCCGGGAGATCGCCGAGGAGCAGCCGGCCGCCACCGTCGTG
Source organism: uncultured Mycobacteriales bacterium (assembly GCA_902805565.1). Classification (GTDB taxonomy): domain Bacteria; phylum Actinomycetota; class Actinomycetes; order Mycobacteriales; family CADCTP01; genus CADCTP01. The sequence goes on along the minus strand of CADCTP010000168.1, from coordinate 5,169 downwards.
GCCTGCGCCGACGCCGGCCGGGCCGAGCTGCTGCAGCGGGCCTGCTTCACGCCGTACCTGCGCTCGTACACCAATGCGGACGTGATCGGCTGCGAGCTCGGCGGCGCGGTGAAGAACGTGATCGCGCTGGCCGCCGGGATGGCGGAGGGGCTCGGCTTCGGCGACAACACCCGCGCCTCGCTGATCACCCGCGGGCTGGCCGAGACCGCGCGGCTCGGGGTGGCCCTCGGTGCCGACCCGCTGACCTTCGCCGGGCTGGCGGGGCTGGGCGACCTGGTCGCCACCTGCAGCTCGCCGCTGTCCCGGAACCGGACCTTCGGCGAGCGGCTCGGCCGGGGCGAGTCGCTGGCCGAGGCCCAGGCGGCCGCCCGGACCACGGTCGAGGGGGTCAAGTCCTGCCGGTCGGTGCTGGCGCTGGGCCGCCGGGCCGGGGTCGACATGCCGATCACCGAGGGCGTCGTGCAGGTGTGCCACGAGGACATGCCGGCCGGGAAGCTGGTGGCCGCGCTGATGGGCCGGGACATGAAGTCCGAGCGTCCGGTGACCGCGTGACCGATGCCCGCTGGGGCCCCGGGACGCGGGCCGTGCACGCCGGCCGGCCGCAGCCGCGGCGGGGCGCGCCGGTGGTCGAGGGGCCGGTGCTGTCCTCGGTGTTCCACCTGGGCGGGCCGGGGGAGGGCACGGACTCCTACGGCCGGACCGACAACCCGACCTGGCGCGCGTACGAGTCCGCGCTGGCCGGGCTGGAGGGCGGCGGCACCGTGCTGTTCGCCTCCGGGCTGGCCGCGCTGACCGCGGTGCTGCTGACCGCGCTGCGGCCCGGCGACACCGTGGTGCTGCCCTCGGACGGCTACTACCTGACCCGCACCTTCGTCGCCGAGCGACTGTCCACCCTGGACGTCACCGCCCGCGGGGTGCCGGCGGCCCGGCAGCTGCGGCCGGCCGACGTGGCCGGGGCCGCGCTGGTGCTGCTGGAGTCGCCGAGCAACCCGCTGCTGGACGTCAGCGACATCGCCGCGGCCTGCGCGACCGCGCACGCGGCCGGGGCCGCGGTGGCGGTCGACAACACCACCCCGACCGTGCTGGGCCAGCGGCCGCTGGCGCTGGGCGCGGACTACTCGGTGTGCAGCGACACCAAGGCCACCACCGGGCACTCCGACCTGGTCCTCGGGCACGTGGCGACCACGGACCCCGACCGGCTGGCGGCCCTGCTGCGCTGGCGGGACCAGACCGGGGCCGTCGCCGGGCCGTGGGAGGCCTGGCTGGCGCTGCGCTCGCTGGGCACCCTGCACCTGCGGCTGGAGCGGCAGGCCGCGAACGCGCTGGCGCTGGCCGAGCTGCTGCGCGAGCACCCGGCGGTCCGCACCGTCCGCCACCCGGGGCTGCCGGGTGACCCGGCGCACGAGGTCGCGGCCCGGCAGATGGACTCCTTCGGCGGGGTGGTGACCGCGGTGCTGCCGTCGGAGGCGGCGGCCACGGCGTTCCTGGCCGCCAGCCGGCTGCTCACCGAGGGCACCAGCTTCGGCGGCCTGCGCAGCGCGGCCGACCGGCGGGCCCGCTGGGGCGACCCGGTGCCGCCCGGCCTGCTGCGGCTGTCCGCGGGGGTCGAGGACACCGCCGACCTGCTCGCCGACGTCGGCGCGGCGCTGGACCGGGTGCTTCACTGGGACGTGTGACCGTCCACATCCTGCACGAGAACCCGGAGTGGCTGGCGCCGTTCGCCGCCGCCTTCGCCGCCGAGGGGGTCGACTGGGCCGAGCTGCCCGTCACCGGCGGCCCGGTGGACCTCTCCGCCGAGCCGGCGCCGGGGGTGTACTGGTCCCGGATGAGCGCGTCCGCGCACACCCGCGGGCACGGCGACTCCGCCGAGCACGCCCGGGCGCTGCTGGACCACCTGGAGGCGTACGGGCGGCGGGTGGTCAACGGGCGGTCGGTGCTGGACCTGGAGCTGTCCAAGGTGCGCCAGCTGACGCTGCTGCGGGCGGCCGGGCTGGACGTGCCGCGGACGGTCGCCGTGGCCGGGGCCGACCCGGACGCCGTGCTGGCCGCCGCCCGCCGGCTCGGCCCGCCGGTGATGGTCAAGCCGAACCGGGGCGGCAAGGGCCGCGGGGTGGACCGGTACGACTCGGTCGACGAGCTGGCCGCCGCGCTGCCGGACCGGGAGCCGCCGGTGGACGGCGTGCTGCTGGTGCAGGAGTACGTCGAGCCGGCGCGGCCGTACATCACCCGGGTCGAGATCGTCGGCGGCGAGGTGATGTACGCGATCACCGCCGACACCGGCCGCGGCGGCTTCGCGCTGTGCCCGGCCGACGCCTGCGCGACCGACGGCACGCCGACCAGCCTGTTCGCGCTGCGGCCGGAGGTCCCCGGGCAGCTGGTCGACGCGTACCTGGACTTCGCGAAGCGGCACGGGCTGGAGGTCGCCGGCTTCGAGTTCCTGGAGGCCGCCGACGGCCGGACAGTCACCTACGACGTCAACACCAACACCAACTACAACGCGGACGTCGAGGCGGTGGCGCCGCGGTCGGCGGCGCGGGCGGTGGCCCGGCTGCTCGGCGCCCTGGACCGGGAGTGAGCATGCGTTTCGGCTACTGGATGCCGGTGTTCGGCGGCTGGCTGCGCAACGTCGAGGACGAGGGGATGCCGGTCTCCTGGCCGTACCTGCGCGACCTCGCGGTGGACTCCGAGCGGCAGGGCTTCGACCTCTCCCTGGTCGCCGAGCTGAACCTCAACGACATCAAGGGCCACCGGGCGCCGGCCGCCGACGCCTGGACGCTCGGGCCGGCGCTGGCCGCGGTGACCGAGCGGCTGGAGCTGATGCTGGCCGTCCGGCCGAATTACCACGCCCCGTCGCTGACCGCCAAGGCGCTGTCCACGCTGGACCTGGTGGCCCCGGGCCGGGTCAGCCTCAACGTCGTCTCGTCCTGGTGGAAGGACGAGGCGGCGCAGTACGGCATGCCCTTCGACGTGCACGACGCCCGCTACCAGCGGACCGAGGAATGGCTCACCGTGCTCCGGCGGCTGCTCTCCGAGCCGTCCGTGACGCACCACGGGGCGCTCTACGACCTCGAGGGCACCGTGCTGGAGCCCAAGCCGGCCGCCCCGGTCGAGGTCTACATGGGCGGCGAGTCGCCGCGGGCGCTGGACGTCATCGCCCGGCTCGGCGACGCGTACGTGATGCACGGCGACCCGCCGGAGGTGATCGCCGACCGGGTCCGGCGGATCTCCGAGCTGCGGGCGGCCGCCGGCGGGACGCCGATGCGGTTCGGGGTGAGCGGCTTCGTCATCGTCCGGGACACCGAGGCCGAGGCCCGGCGGGAGCTGGAGCGGGTGCTCGACGTGCGGGCCAGCCCGGAGGCGTACGCCTCGTACCAGGACTTCGTGCGCGGCTCCCAGCTGGAGGCGGAGCTGTCGCTGCGCGAGTACAGCGTGTCCAACCGGGGGCTGCGGGCCGGGCTGGTCGGCACCGCCGGGACCGTCGCGGCCCGGATCGCCGAGTACGAGGCGGCCGGGGTGGACCTGATGCTGCTGCAGTTCAGCCCGCAGGCCGAGGAGATGGCCCGGTTCGGCGCCGAGGTCATCCCGCGCTTCCGGTGAGCGCCCGCCGGTCCGGCCGGGGGGTGCGGCCCGGCGGGTAGGGTGCCGCGCATGTCCGGACGGAAGGTGCGGGTCGCGGTGATCTTCGGCGGCCGGAGCACCGAACACTCGATCTCGTGCGTGTCGGCCGCCAGCGTGCTGGCCGCGCTCGACCCCGAGGTCTACGAGGTGGTCCCGGTCGGGATCACCCCCAAGGGGGCCTGGGTGCTGCCGGCCGGCGACCCGTCGGCCGCCCGGCTGGACGCCGGCGCGCTGCCGACCGTCGAGGCCGGCACCGCGGTGATGCTGCCCGGCGACCCCACCGCCGGCGGGCTGGTCGTCGTCGAGCCGGGCGCCGGCGCCACCGTGCTGCGCGGGGTGGACGTGGTCTTCCCGGTCCTGCACGGGCCGTACGGCGAGGACGGGACGGTCCAGGGCCTGCTGGAGATGGCCGGGGTGCCGTACGTGGGCTCCGGCGTGCTGGGCAGCGCGGTCGCCATGGACAAGGAGTTCACCAAGAAGCTCCTGGTCGCCGAAGGGCTGCCGGTCGGGCCGTACGCGGTGGTCCGGCCGGGCGGCGACCTGCCGGCGGCCGAGCGGGAGCGGCTCGGGCTGCCGGTGTTCGTCAAGCCGGCCCGGGGCGGGTCGAGCATCGGCATCAGCCGGGTCACCGACTGGGCCGACTTCCCCGCCGCGCTCGCCGTCGCCCGGGAGACCGACCCGAAGGTGCTGGTCGAGGCGGCGGTCGTCGGCCGGGAGGTCGAGTGCGGGGTGCTGGAGGGGCGCGGCGGGGCCGACCCCGAGGCCAGCGTGCCGGCGGAGATCCGGCTGGTGCGCGGGCACGACTGGTACGACTTCGACGCCAAGTACCTCGACGACGCCTGCGAGTTCGACGTGCCGGCCCTGCTGGAGCCGGCGGTCACCGAGCGGCTGCGGGCGGCGGCGGTGGCGGCGTTCCGCGCGCTGGACTGCGCCGGGCTGGCCCGGGTCGACTTCTTCGTCGGGCCGGCCGGCGAGCTGGTGATCAACGAGGTGAACACGATGCCGGGGTTCACCCCGATCTCGATGTTCCCGCGGGTCTGGGCGGCGACCGGCATCGGGTACCGGGACCTGCTGACCCGGCTGATCGACACCGCGCTGGAGCGCGGCACCGGCCTGCGCTGACCCCCGGGTGGACCCGCCGCCCGGGGCGGCGAGCGCCGGGCCGGGCCGCCGGGGTCGGGCCGTCGGGGGGCCGCCGGGGTCAGTCGGCCGGGTCGAGGGCCCGGCGGGCCAGGGCGCGGGAGACCGGCGTGGACAGCCGGGCCACCGAGTTGCTGGCGTCGGACGCCGGGGCCAGCACCTCGACGTACACCGGCCGGTCGACCACCGTCCAGGCGGTGGTGCCGCCGCGGCGCTCGGGGAACCAGGTCACCCCGTTGATGTCCTGCACCTCGACGGTGGCCAGGAACGACGGCGGGCGGGCCACGCCGCAGCGCAGCACCACCGCCGGCTCGCCCCAGGCCACCACGTACGGCGAGGAGGACCGGACCGGGCGGGCCGGCCGGTCGCCCAGCTCCGTCGGCAGCGCCGAGATCAGCTCCTGGCAGGCCC
>CADCTP010000167.1 GCA_902805565.1 uncultured Mycobacteriales bacterium | reverse complement strand
CACGGCCAGGAGCAGGACGAGCAGCCCCGCCACCCACCGCGGCACCGCCGCACCCGGCCCGTCGAGCCTCCGCCGATCCCGCACGGCTCCACTCTGCCACCGGGGCCTGACAGAACCGGGACACGACGCCCGCGACGCCCCCGCGCCGCCCCGTCCGCCGGACCTGCTAACCTCTTCCCCGATGCGCCGCTAGCTCAATTGGCAGAGCAGCGGACTCTTAATCCGCGGGTTCGGGGTTCGAGTCCCTGGCGGCGCACCACCCAAGACACCAGTTTGACCTGGTCATATAGCTCGACACAAGATCGTCAGGCGGCCTCGCTTGACGATCTTTGTCCATGTTCGTGTCCATCAAGCGCCCTTACGCTCGCCTCATGGCTGCACCGACCACCCCTCGGCGTCCAGCTCCGAGAGTTGGAGTGCCGAGATCACGAGACGCGGCCGCTTCGCCCGCGCCTCTCGGAGGCCTGTCAGCCACGGCCGGACTAGGCTGCGGGCTCAGGCGGTCATCGCAACGCTTCGTTGAGTGCTTCGGATGGTGTCGTGAAGCCGAGCGACCGGGTCGGCTGCCGCGGCAGCGTGGTGATCGCTGCGACGAGGGCGTCGGCGACGAGTTCGGCGCGGTGTCCGTCGGGCAGGCCGACCAGCATCAGATACCGGGTCGACCGCTCCACCAGCGTCACCACCGGACTCATGCCGCGGCCGAAGACCAGGTCGCTTTCCCAATGCCCGGGCACCGCCCGGCCGGCGACAACGCCGTCCGCACCATTCGCCACCACCCCATCCCCTCCGCCGAGAAGCGAAGATCATGAAGTGTTGCGATGACCCGTTGAGACCACCCCCCGACCGGGCGGGGTGACCGCTACACGCGGGAGGCGGCGTGGATGGCGAAGGCGCTGAGGGCGGGGAGCTGGACCCGGGTGCGGCCATCGGCGCCGACGGTGACCCGCCTGCCCGAGCAGGACCGGGTGGCGAGGTCGAAGTCGCCGGAGAGCACCTGGCAGTACGTCCCCGCCGGCATCCCGGTCTGCAGCACCTGGTCCATCGCTAAGCCCTCCCGGTTGACCGCGACGAACCCCAGCGAGCCGCGGCTGAACGCGACCTGCTGCCAGCCGTTGCTCCACTTGTTGTCCACCGACCAGGCACCGGTGGTCGCGGCGCGGAAGCCGGCCATCGCCGCCACGTTGCCCCACCGGTGCTCGCAGACCCACGCGCCGGAGCAGCCCGACGGGGCGGCCGCGTCGCCCGGCCGCCACGGCCCGGACGTGCCGCCGGAGCCGTTCCCCGGCGGCCCGGCCTCCTTGTCGGTCCAGGCGTAGCCACTGGTCAGCACCGGGTTGCCGTACGGCCAGGCCAGGGTGACGACCTGCGCGAGGTTGTAGAGCGAGCCGTCCTTGTAGGTGAGCACTCCGCCGCCGGCCTGGCCGCGCTCGGTGTCGTGGTTGGACACGAACGGCACCGCGTCGCCGGACGGCAGCAACCCCCAGGTGTTCCAGGTCCGGGCCGGGTCGAGGAGGTCGGCCAGCCGGCCGGAGCGGAACAGCGTCGCCAGCGACGCGCCGTACCGGAACTCGGTGACGTCGCCGGACCCGGTGTACTCCCCCGCGCGCACCGCCTCGCCGCCGTAGTCGATGACCTCCGAGAAGACGTACGGCGGGCCCGGGACGCCGGCGAGCAGGGCGGCGAGGTCGGCGGCCGGGAAGTGCTTGGCCGCGTCCACCCGGAAGCCGATGACGCCGAGCGACATGAGGTCGGTCAGGTAGGCCCGGATCCGACCGCGGACGTACGCCGAGTCGGTGCGCAGGTCGGACAGCCCGACCAGCTCGCAGTTCTGGACGTTGCCCCGGTCGGAGTAGTTGGACACCTGGCAGGCCGGGAGGTGGAAGTCCTGCGGGCCGTAGGACGGGTACTGGTACTTGGTGTAGGCGCGGCCGGTGATCGAGGTGCCGTCGGTCCCGGCCATGTGGTTGACCACCACGTCGGCGACGATGCCGACGCCCGCCGCCCGGCAGGTCGACACCATGCTCGCGAACGCCGCCCGGTCGCCGGACCGGCTGGTCAGCGCGTACGAGACCGGCTGGTAACGCTCCCACCAGGGATCGCCGGCCACCCGGGCGTGCTCCTGCGGCGGCGACACCTGCACCGCCCAGTAGCCCTTCGGCCCGAGGAAGGTGGTGCACTCCCGGGCCACGTCCGCCCAGGGCCACTCGAACAGCTGCACCATCCCGGCCCGCGGACCGGAGTACGCCGCCGTCGCGGGCGTGGCCGGGACCACCGTGAGGCCGACCGCGACGAGCAGGGCTGACAAGGCGAGCCGGGCTCCGCCGAACGGCCTACGCATACCGTCAGCATGCCCGAGACCCCCGGTGGCGTCGATAGCCCGTCGGACTGTTGCCGACCCACCGGTTCGACACGTTCCGCCGCCGGCCCGGGGGGCGGGATCCGTCGTCGACGCGGCGGGCCCCTGGACGGCGGTGGCGGCATGACGGAGGCTGGCCGTGGAGGTGCCGCCATGACCGAGGAACCGACGACCGGCCCCGATGGGGCCGAGTACTCGACCGACCTGGTGATGCCCGCGCGCCGCCCGGTGGCCGTGCCGGCCCGGCGGTGGCCCGAGGTGACCGTCCTGGTCCGCCGGCACCTGGCCGAGCTACGCCGCAACCCGACGGCGATGGCCGCCATCGCCACCGTCGGCAGCGCGGTGGTGACGGCCGGCCTCCGCCACGCGGCCACGCTGCCGGCGGTCCGGCGAAGCGGCCCGGTCACCGTCCGCGGTCACGTCGTCCACGAGGTCCACGTGATCCACCACGTGATCCACCACGTCGTCCACCATGTGATCCGCCCGCCGGGCGGCCGGCCGCCCGGCCCGTAGGAGGCCCGGCAACCTCCCAGACCTCGGTGACCTCGGTGACCTCGTCACCGGTCCGGTCGAGGCTGAACCGGCGGGGGCGCTGGTCATCCTCCTCGACCGCGGGCTCCCTCCTGGCCGGACCGCTGACGAGGTAGAGACCCATGACCGAGCCGTCCGACGCCCCGCCGCACCGCTACACGGCGGCGATGGCAGGCAGGATCCAGACGGCCTGGCAGGACCGCTGGGAGCAGGAGGGCACCTTCTCCACGCCGAACCCGACGGGCCCGCGGGGCGCGGGGTTCGACCCGGTCGCCGGGCGCCCCCGCCGGTACGTGCTCGCTGGCGGGAACCCGGTTACCGCTCGGTCAGCGGGTCACCCCCGGCCCGACCGTGACGCTGTCCGGACACCCCCGCGTCAACGCGTCCACTCGCCGCTACGACGCCAGGCACGCAGCTGCCCACAGGTGATCGTTCAGTGCGGTCTCGCTCCACTTGCTCCGGGGAGGACGGCCCGCGGTGGCAGGCAGTCGAACAGCGAACTTCCCTTCCCGGATGCCGGGAGCACGGAGCGGCGGGGATGGTGGATCGGCGGCGCGCTCGACTGGTCACCCCGGCGGGCAACCGCGATCACGTCGGGTCATCCGCCGGACCAGCCGACCGGCGCGGCTCCGGGTTTCGAGCCAGGGCGCCAACGGCTCCGATGCCCGGTCACATCTGGTACGTCCGTGCGATGCGGCGCCGACGGCGCCCGACGAGTCTCCTGGCCACCACCCATCAGCCACCCGCTGTGCAGGCGTCGCCCGCGGGCGCGACCCGGCCGGCACCCCCAGACCGGGAGCGCGTCATGTCACAGCCCACCGTCGTCCTCGTCCACGGCGCCTTCGCCGAGTCCGCCAGCTGGAACGGCGTGCTGACCCGGCTTCAGGCGGCCGGCCTCGGAACCATCGCCGTCGCCAACCCGCTGCGCAGCCTGTCCGGCGACGCCGCGCACGTGAAGGCTGTCCTCGACACCGTCGAGGGGCCCGTCGTGCTCGTCGGCCACTCCTACGGCGGCGCCGTCATCTCCGCGGCCGCCCGCAACAGCACGGCGGTGCGGGCGCTCGTCTTCATCGCGGCGTTCGCCCCGATGCCCGGGGAGAGCATCGGCGACCTGTCCGGCCGCTTCCCCGGCAGCACCCTCGGCGAGACCATCTCACCCGTGGCACTCGCCGACGGCACCGCCGACCTCTACATCCGTCAGGAACTGTTCCACCAGCAGTTCGCCGCCGACCTGCCCGCGGATGAGGCGGCCTTGGCTGCTGCCACGCAGCGCCCGCTGAACGACGTCGCTCTCACCGAGGGTGCCGCCGACGACCCGGCGTGGCAGCACATCCCCTCGTGGTTCCTGGTTCCGGAGCTCGATCGCAACATCCCCACGCAGGCGCAGCGCTTCATGGCCGAGCGTGCCGGCGCCTACGAGGTCGTCGAACTCTCCGGTGCCTCGCACGCCGTCCCCGCCGCGCGGCCCGACGACGTCGCCGACGTCGTCCTGCGCGCGGTCAGGGCGACGGCGTGACACCGACCGGCCGGCCCGCACCACCAACGTCCTGACCACCGGGGAGGCGACGACTCGGCGAGGGCCGCCTCGATCGCCCGCTTTCGTCCTGGCTGACCGGGCTGTCGGCCGATCCGACCACATAAGACCCCTTCACCTGACGGACGCGATACGGCAGGCTCACCCGGGGGGTGGGTCATGCCGGGAACGGGGGCGCCGCTGCGGGGGCGCGCCGCCGAACGCGAGCTCCTGCGCAGCAGGATGGCCGCTGCCTCCCGGGACGGGCGCGGCAGCGTCGTCCTGCTGTCGGGTGCCGCCGGCACGGGCAAGTCCCGGCTGCTGCAGGAGGCCCGGACGCTGGCCCTGGAGGGCGGGGCGCAGGTGCTGCTGGTGCGGGGCGACCCGGACTCCCGCGTCACCCCGCACGGACCGGTGCTCGACGCCGTGATGTCGCGACCTCGGCCGTTCGTACCCCCGGACCTGCTCGACGCGCTGCCATCCGGGCCGGACCAGGGGCACTGGCTGCGACGCGAGCTGCACCACCGGCTGGAACAGGCTGCCCTGCGAGCGCCGGTGCTGGTGTGCATCGACGACCTGCAGTGGTGCGACCTGGAGACGCTGCGCCTGGTGCGGCTGCTCACGAAGGACCTCTCGACAGAAGCCGTCGTCTGGATCGTCGCACTGAGGCCGACGGCGGAGCCGGCGGTCCGGTCCACCGTGCGCGGCCTCCGCGAGGCGGGCGCCGAGCTGGTGGAGCTGCGCCCGCTCGACGCACCGGCCGTGGCGCAGATCAGCGCGGACGTGCTCGGGGGCCTGCCGGACCAGCAGGTGCTCGCGTCCGCGAGCCGGGCGGGTGGGATCCCGCTCCTGCTCGTCGAGCTGCTCCGCGGGCTGCGCGACGAGGGCCTCGTGAGGCTGGAGGCCGGCACTGCCCGCCTGGTCGCCGACGGGCTGCCTGTGCGGCTGCGCGACGCTGTGACGCGCCGCACCGAACGCGTCTCGGTGGACGCGCGGCAGCTGCTGCAGATCGGCGCCGTCCTCGGGCGGCGCTTCCCACCCGACCTCATGGCGGCCGTCATGGGACGACCCGTCCCGGAGCTGCTGTGTCCCATCCAGGAGCTCGTCGACGCGGCGCTGCTCCTCGACGACGGCGAACAGCTCGCCTTCGGCCACGACCTCATCCGCGAGACGGTCGCGGCCGACCTGCCGCAGGCCCTTGCGCACGCGCTGCGCCGGCACGCGGTCGACGTGCTGCTCGCCCGCGGCGCGACGACAGTGCAGGTCGCAGCCATGCTCGCCGACTCGGCGGTGCCTGGCGACGCCGAGGCCGTGGCCGCACTGCGGCACGCGGCCACGGCACTGGGACCGACGTCGTCACCGGCTGCGGCGGCCTTCGCCGTCCGGGCACTGGAGCTGCTGCCCGACGGTGCACCCGAGCGCGCAGCGACAGCAGCAGAAGCGATCGTCCTGCTCTGGCAGGCAGGTCGGCCTGCCGAGGCGCAGGACCTGGCGGCGACGGCCCTGGCCGGCGCGCTGGGCGAGGACGCCGAGGCCGAAGCGCGGATCCGGCTGGGGCTGGCGACCTTCATCACGTTGCACTCCCCGTTGGCCGCGGTGCACGAGTGCGAGACGGCCCTCGCGCTGCCGGGCCTGCCTGCAGACCTGCGGCTGCTGCTCGTGCTCGTGCTGGCCGCCAACCACGCCTTGACCGGAGAGGCGGACGCCGCAGACGCGGCGCTCGCCCCGGTGGTCGAGCGGCTGCGTACTGCGCCGGACCGGGAGCTGGAGGCGGCCGTCGCGAGGACGCAGTCGCACATCGCCTACCACCGGGGCAGCTGGGATGAGGCGTTCGACCTCTACCGCGGTCTCGGCGGCGACGAGGAGAGCGCTGGCGCGGAGGTCGACGTGTGGCAGCGGACGCGCTTTCCCGGTTCGGACGCGCTGTTCGTCGCGGCCATGTGGACGGCGGTCGGTGAGCCGGAGCGTGCGCTGGCCACGCTCGAGCCGGACCTCGCGTCCGCCCGCAGGCATGAGCGCCACGGGCCGCTGGTCTGGCTCAGCGGAGCGCGCGCCCGCGTCCTGCACGACGCGGGCCGGCTCGCAGAGGCGCGGACCGAGGCCGAGGCCGTGCTCGCAGAGGGCGACATCGACGTCATCGGCGGCTCCACCGACATCATGATCGTCTACACCCTCGTGCGGACGGCGCTGCGCACCGGACGCAAGGACGTCCTGCGCACGCACCGCGACCGGCTGCACCGCATGACGCTCGACCCGGCCGGCCAGGTGCGGCGCAACGGGCTCTGGCTGACCGCGCTCGTGGCGGACGCCGCCGGCGACACGAGGTCCGCCATGGCCGCGACGCGCGAGGCGGT
>CADCTP010000166.1 GCA_902805565.1 uncultured Mycobacteriales bacterium | reverse complement strand
GCGCGGGGGTCGGCGCCGGCCGCGGGTCGCCGCCGCCGGCGCGCACGGCCAGCAGCACCAGCACGAGCGTCAGCGGCAGGGCGACCAGCGTGGCCAGCCCGGCCGCCCAGCGGGTGTCGGTGCGGCCCGGCGGGCCGGCCGGCGGCTCGGTCGTGGCGATCGTGCTGGGCACGACCCGAGTCTAGAGATGCACGACCGGACAGGTCAGCGTGCGGGTGATGCCGGCGACCGCCTGGACCCGGGCCACGACCAGCTTGCCCAGCTCGTCGACGTTGTTGGCCTCGGCCCGGACGATCACGTCGTACGGCCCGGTGACGTCCTCGGCCTGGGTGACGCCGTCGAGTTCGGCGATCGTGCTGGCGACCGACGCCGCCTTGCCGACCTCGGTCTGGATCAGGATGTAGGCCTGGACCACGGCGAGCCCTTCGTCCGACGGATGTGCGGGGAGAGTAGAAACCTATCCGACATCGGTAACAGGGAAGGAAGCGCGCCATCACTGTCGCGGACGTGGGCGAGTTCGGGCTCGTCGAACGGCTGACCGCGCGCTTCGCCGCCAGCACCGCCCCCGAGCCGGCGGTCGGCCCGGGCGACGACGCGGCGGTGCTGGCGGCGCCGGACGGCCGCGTCGTCGCCACCACCGACCTGCTCGTCGACGGCCGGCACTTCCGCCGGGACTGGTCGACCGCCGAGGACGTCGGCCGCAAGGCCGCCGCGCAGAACCTGGCCGACGTGGCCGCGATGGGCGCCCACCCGACCGGCCTGCTGGTCGGGCTGGCCGTGCCGCCGGACATCCAGGTCGCCTGGCTGGAGGCGCTGGCCGACGGCATGCGGGCCGAGTGCGAGCCGCTCGGCGCCCGGGTGGTCGGCGGCGACGTCGTGCGCTGCGACACGCTGACCGTGGCGGTCACCGCGCTGGGCGACCTGCGCGGCCGGGACCCGGTGCGGCGGGACGGCGCCCGGCCCGGCGACGTGGTGGCGTACACCGGCCGGCTGGGCTGGGCCGCCGCCGGGCTGGCCGTGCTGGGCCGCGGGTTCCGCTCGCCGGTCGGGGTGGTCGCGGCGCACCGCCGGCCCGAGCCGCCGTACGCGGAGGGGCCGCGGGCCGCGGGGCTCGGCGCGACCGCGATGGTCGACGTCTCCGACGGCCTGGTCGCCGACCTGCAGCACGTGGCCGTCGCCAGCGGGGTGGGGATCGAGCTGGACACGGCCCGGCTGGAGCTGCCGGCCAAGCTGCGCGACGTCGGCACGGCGCTCGGCATCGACCCGATGACCTGGGTGCTGGCCGGCGGCGAGGACCACGCGCTGGCGGCGACGTTCCCGGGGGCGAGCCCGCCGCCGGAGCCGTGGCGGGTGATCGGCCGGGTCGCCCGCGGCCGCGGCGTGGTGGTGGACGGCAGCGCGTACGACGCCCCGGGCGGCTGGGACCACTTCCGGTAGCCGGCCCGGTCGTTGGTTAGCGTGGTTCGGTGACTCCCAAGCGTGTGCTGACCGTGGCCGGATCGGACTCCGGTGGCGGGGCCGGCATCCAGGCGGACCTGAAGACCATGCTCGCCCACGGCGTGCACGGGATGAGCGTGCTGGCCGCGGTCACCGCCCAGAACTCCGTCGGTGTCCAGGGCTACTGGGAGCTGCCGGCCGACGCGGTCCGGGCCCAGCTGTCCAGCGTGCTGGACGACATCGGCGTCGACGCCGTGAAGACCGGCATGCTGGCCTCGGCCACGCTGGTGGAGACGGTGGCCGAGGTGCTGGCCACGGTGCGCGTGCCGGTGGTGGTGGACCCGGTCGGGGTGAGCAAGCACGGCGACGCGCTGCTGGCCGCCGACGCGGTGGCCGCGGTCCGGGACCGACTGCTGCCGGTGGCCACCCTGGTCACCCCCAACCTGTACGAGGTGGGCCAGCTCACCGGGGTCAAGGTCGAGTCCGAGGACGACCTGCCCCGGGCGGCCGCGGCGGTGCTGGCGCTCGGCCCGCGGGCGGTGCTGGTGAAGGGCGGCCACCTGGCCGGGGACGCGGTGGACCTGCTGCTGACCCGGGACGGGGTGTCCCGGACGTACCGGGCGCCGCGCTGGGACAACCGGCACACCCACGGCACCGGCTGCACGCTGGCCAGCGCGATCGCCTCCCGGCTGGCGCTGGGGGACCCGCTGCCGGACGCGGTCGCCGCGGCCAAGGACTACGTCACCGGGGCGATCGCCGCCGGCTTCCCGCTCGGCGCCGGGATCGGCCCGGTCGACCACGGCTGGCGGTGGCGGTGACCGGGCGGCCGGCGGAGGGACGGACGGTGCAGGCCGGGACCGTCGCCGTGGCCCGGCTCGACGACCCGGTGGTGCTGGGGCTGGTCGAGCTCCTGCAGGCCGAGTACGTCGTCCGCTACGGCGGCCGGGACGACGCCCCGATCGACGCCGCCGAGTTCGCCCCGCCGCGCGGGCTGTTCCTGCTGGCCACCGCCGGCGGCGAGCCGGTGGCGATGGGCGGCTGGCGGGCGCTGGGCGACGGCCGGGCCGAGCTCAAGCGGATGTTCGTGGTCGAGGCCGCCCGCGGCCGCGGGTACGCCCGGACGCTGCTGGCCGAGCTGGAGCGCACCGCCGCCGCGGCCGGGATCGACCGGATGGTCCTGGAGACCGGCACCGAGCAGCCGGAGGCGATGGCCCTGTACGCGTCGGCCGGTTACGACCCGATCGCCGGGTTCGGCCACTACGCCGACGCCCCCCGCTCCCGCGCGTTCGGCAAGCGACTGGCGTCCTGACCCCGGCGGTCTGCCATGCTCTGGCGCCGTGGGGGTGGTGACGGTCTCGGCGTCCTTCGGCGCCGGCGGCAGCGAGATCGGCCCGGCGGTGGCCGCGGCCCTCGGGCTGCCGTTCGTCGACCGGGCGATCCCGGTCGGGGTCGCCCGCAAGCTGGACGTGCCGCTGGCGGCGGCCGAGCGCCGGGACGAGCGGACCGAGGGCGGGCTGTGGCGGATCGTGTCGTCGATGGCGCTGGTCCCCGAGCTGTCCGGCGCCGGGCCGATGGCGTACCACACGCTCGCCGACGAGCACGCCTTCCGGGAGAAGACCGAGGAGGTGCTCCGGGAGATCGCCGCGGTCGGCGGGGTCGTGCTCGGCCGGGCCGCCGCGCTGGTGCTCGCCGGCCGGGCCGACGCGCTGCACGTGCGCCTGGACGGGCCGGTCGAGGCGCGGGTGGCGGGCCTGGTCCGCCGCTCGGGGCGCCCGGAGGAGGAGGTCCGCCGGGCGCTACGGTCGAACGACGCGGCCCGGGCCGCGTACGTGCGGCACTTCTACCGTGCCGACCCCGCCGACGCCCGGCACTACCACCTGGTGCTGGACACCACCGCCGTCCCGTGGGACGCGGCCGCCGACCTGGTCGTCGCGGCGGCGCACGCCCGCGGGGTGTGAGGACCGCAGGACGATGTCGAACCGAGAGAGGCAGATCCGGACATGAGCGAGCCCACCTACGGCTCCGGCCAGTCGTACGACCCGCAGGGCTACGGCGGCCAGCAGCAGTACGGCCAGCAGTACGGTGCCCCGCCGGCGCAGCAGCAGCCGTACCCGACCGGTCAGCAGCCGCAGCAGCCGCCGCAGTCCCAGCAGTACGGCGGGTACGGGCAGCAGCAGCCGACCGGCTACCCCTCCGGCGGCTACCCCGCCCCCTCGACGCCGAAGCCGCCGCAGGACAAGCTGGCCCTGGCCGCGACCGTGCTGACGATCGTCGGCTACGTCTGCGCCGGCGCCGGCGTGCTCGGCTTCGTCCTCTGGCTGGCCGCGGACGGCGACGGGATCTACAAGTTCGCCACCGCGCTGGGCACGCTGGTGCTCGGCCTGGGCCTCGGCGGCCTCAACTTCGGCCTCGGCACCTGGCTGGCCAACCGGCCGCACCCGCAGTCCTGACCGCACGCGAGGAGGCCCGCCCCCGGTTGGGGGCGGGCCTCCTCGTCGTCGTCGTGCCGGGCTTCAGGCGCGGGTGACCTTGCCCGCCTTCAGGCAGGACGTGCACACCGTGACCCGACGGCGGGTGCCTGGGGCGACCATCGCGCGAACGGTCTGCACGTTCGGGTTCCACCGGCGGGAGGTGCGGCGGTGGGAGTGGGACACCGACTTGCCGAAGCCGGGCCGCTTGTCGCAGACGTCGCACACGCTGGCCACGGGGAACTCCTCATAATCTGGATGATCACGTCGACTGGCCGGCTGCGTCGAGCCGGGCAACCGCGCCAGTGTAGCCAGCGGCCCGAGGGCGGTCCAAACGGTGGGGTGCCCGTACGCTCGCGGACCGGTTGCGGGTACGAGCAGGAGGTGGCGGCGATCGAGGTGCTGGACCCGTCGGCCGTGCGGCGCTGGTGCGCGGCGGCCGTCGCGGCGCTGGAGGCGGCCCGCTCGGAGATCGACGACCTCAACGTCTACCCGGTGCCCGACGGGGACACCGGGACCAACCTGCTGCTCACGCTGCGGGCCGCGGACGAGGCGGTGCGCACCGACCCGCCCGGCGACCTCGCGGCGACGCTCGGGTCGATGGCCCGCGGCGCCGTGCTGGGCGCCCGGGGCAACTCCGGGGTGATCGCCAGCCAGGTGCTGCGCGGCCTGGCCGAGTCGCTGGGCAGCGCGCCCGGCGGCCGGGACCTGGCCAAGGCGCTGGCCCGGGCGGCCGAGCTGGCCTGGGAGGCGGTGGCCGACCCGGTCGAGGGCACGATGCTCTCGGTCGTCCGGGCGGCGGCGGAGGCGGCGACCGGGGAGTCGCTGGCCGAGGTGGCCCGGGGGGCCGCCCGCGGCGCCGCCGCGGCCCTGGAGCGCACTCCGGACCAGCTGCCGGTGCTGGCCCGGGCCGGGGTGGTCGACGCCGGCGGCCGCGGGCTGTGCCTGCTGCTGGAGGCGCTGGCCTCGGTGGTCGGCGGGGAGCCGGTGGTGGCGCACCGGCCGGTCCGCACCGCCCGCCGGGAGACCCCGCGGGAGACCGGCTCGGACGCGTACGGCTACGAGGTGCAGTACCTGCTGGCCGCGGACGAGCCGGCGGTGGCGACGCTGCGGGAGGAACTGGCCGGGCTCGGTGACTCGCTGGTCGTGGTCGGCGCCGGCGAGGGCATCTGGACCGTGCACGTGCACGTCAACGACATCGGCGGCGCGATCGAGGCCGGGATCCGGGCCGGTCGGCCGTGGCGGATCACCGTCGCCCGGTTCGCCGACGAGCCGCCGGTCCACCGGGAGGGCACCGCGGTGGTCGCGATGGCGCCCGGCGGCGGGGTCGCGGAGCTGTTCGCGGCCGAGGGCGTGCTGGTCGTCGACGCGTCGCAGGACGCGGTGCTGGAGGCCGTGCTGGCCGCCGGCACCGCGGCCGCGGTGGTGCTGCCCGGCGGCGCGGAGCTGACCGCGTGCGCGGACGCCGCCGCGGACCGGGCCCGGGAGGCCGGGGTGGAGGTCGCCGTGGTGCCGATCCGGTCGGCGGTGCAGGGGCTGGCCGCGGTGGCCGTGCACGACGAGACCCGCCGGTTCGGCGACGACGTGATCGCGATGGCCGAGGCGGCGGCGGCGACCCGGTGGGCGGAGGCGTACCCGGCGACCCGGGACGCGCTGACCATGGCCGGGCCGTGCCGGGCCGGCGACGTGCTGGGCCTGGTCGACGGGGACGTGGTGATCGTCGGCCGGGAGCTGCCGGTGGTGGCGGCCGGCCTGCTGGACCGGATGCTGTCCGGCGGCGGCGAGCTGGTCACCCTGGTGCTGGGCACCGGGTCGCGGGACCTCGGCGTCGCCCTGGAACGGCACGTGGCCCGCGACCACCCCGGGGTCGAGGTCGCCGTGCACGCGGTCGCCGAGCCGGACGTACCGTTGCTGATCGGGGTGGAGTGAGATGGCCGGCTGGGACACGCCGCTGGTGGACGTCCTCGGCGACAAGACCGCGGAGGCGCTGGAGAGGTCGCTGGACCTGGTGACCGTCGGGCACCTGCTGCGGCACTACCCCCGGCGGTACGCCGAGCGCGGCGAGCTGACCGACCTGCGCGACCTCGTACCCGGCGAGCAGGTCACCGTGCTGGCCGAGGTCCGCAAGGTCAACCGGCGGCCGATGCGGGCCCGCAAGGGCTCGATCCTCGAGGTCGTGGTGACCGACGGCCGCGGCACGCTGACGCTGACGTTCTTCAACCAGCCGTGGCGGGAGCGGGAGCTGACCGTCGGCCGGCGCGGGCTGTTCGCCGGCAAGGTGACGGTCTTCAACAAGACCCGCCAGCTCAACGGCCCCGACTACCGGATCCTCGGCGACGACGCCTCGGCCGGCGACGTCGAGGAGTTCGCCGGGGCGCTCATCCCGGTCTACCCGGCCGCGGCCGCCGTGCCGACCTGGACCATCGCCCGGTGCGTGCAGATCGCGCTGGAGACGCTGGACCCGCCGGAGGACCCGCTGCCGGCCGCGCTGCGGGCCGAGCAGCGGCTGCTCGGCCTGGTCGACGCGCTGCGGCTGGTCCACCGGCCGGACTCCCGGCCCGCGCTGGAGGCGGCGCGCAAGCGGCTGAAGTGGGAGGAGGCACTGCCGCTGCAGGCCCTGCTGGCCCAGCGGCGGCGGGCGGCGGCGGCCCGGCCCGGGACGGCCCGCCCACCCCGGCCGGACGGCCTGCTGGCCGCGTTCGACGCGCGGCTGCCGTTCGAGCTGACCGCCGGGCAGCGGGCGGTCGGGGCGGAGCTGGCCGCGGAGCTCGCCCGGACCCACCCGATGCACCGGCTGCTGCAGGGCGAGGTCGGCTCGGGCAAGACGGTATGCGCGCTGCGGGCGATGCTGCAGGTCGTCGATGCCGGCGGGCAGGCCGCGCTG
>CADCTP010000165.1 GCA_902805565.1 uncultured Mycobacteriales bacterium | reverse complement strand
CGGCCCTGGACGGCCGGCGCTGGGTCCCCGGCGCCGGCCGCTGGGCCGCCGGCTGACCGCCCCACCGCCGCCGCGCGACCGACGGGCCGGGCCCGCGGTCAGGTCCGGGCGCCCAGCGGGTCGCCGAGCAGCGGCGCGAACGCCAGCTCCGCCGCCCCGACCAGGCTGGAGTCCGCGCCCAGCCCGGGCAGCTCCAGCCGGACCTGGTCCCGCGGCGCGGTCAGCGCGGTCGCCACCTCGGCCCGCACGTACGGCTCCAGGACCGGGAACAGCAGCCGGGTCAGCCCGCCGAACACGACGACCTCGGGGTTGAACAGGTTGACCAGGTTGGCCACCCCGACCCCGAGCCACCGCCCGACCCGGCGGGCCGCGGCGCGGTGGGCCCGGTCCGCCCCGGCCAGCGCCCGCAGCACGTCGGCCGGCGGCGACCCGGCCGGGATGCCGGCCGCGAGCAGCACCGCGTCCGCGCCGACCTCGGTCTCCCAGCAGCCGCGCCGCCCGCAGGTGCACAGCCGGCCGCCGGCCGGGTTGACGCTCATGTGCCCGACCTCGCCGGCGTACCCGCCGGCACCGGTCAGCGGGCGCCCGCCGATGATGATGCCGCTGCCCAGCCCGACCTCGCCGGTCAGGTAGATGACGTCGGCGGCGTCGGCGGCCACCCCGCGCAGGTGCTCGGCCATCACCCCGAGGTCGCCCTCGTTGCCGACGGACACCGGCAGCCCGCCCAGGGCCGAGCTGAGCAGCCGGCTCAGCGGCACGTCGATCCAGCCCATGTTCGGCGCGAAGCGGACCAGGTCGTCCCGCCCGCCGACCATGCCGGGGACGGCCACGCCGATCCCGACCGGGTCGGCCCGGCCGGCCAGCAGCGGCTCGGCCAGCCGGCGCAGCCGGTCCAGCACGGCCGGCACCTCGGTGTCGCCGCGCGGCTGCCGGCGCGCGGTCCGCTCCAGCACCACCCCGCCGAGTCCGATCCGGGCCGCGGAGATGTGCTCCACGCCGATGTCGACGGCCAGCGCCCAGACCTGCTCGGACCGCGGCTCGACCAGGATCGAGGGCCGCCCGGCGCCGCCCCGGCCGACCGGCGCGGACTCGCGGACGAGGCCGACCTCGGCCAGTTCGGTGGTCAGCGCCTTGACCGTGCTGCGGTTGAGCCCGGTGACCGCGGTGAGCTCGGCCCGGGCGGTGGCGCCGTGCACGTGCAGCAGCCGCAGCAGTACGCCGAGGTTGTGCCGGCGCACCTCTTCCTGGGTCACCGACGGCGTCCGGCCGGCCAGCCACGGACCGCTGTCCAGCACGCGCTGCTCGGTCCCGGTCACCGACACTCTCTCCTGCCGCTGCGAGCCGAACCTGACCGCCACCTGGCTCCGCCGCGCACCCGGCGGCCGCGCGGCCGCCGGGTGCGCGGCGTCAGACCCGTCCGGTCGCCATCGCCCGCCGCCGGGACAGCGCGTCCACGCTGGCCGCGACGAGCAGCACCAGGCCGGTGACCATGTAGACGACGCTGGTGGGCTGGTTGAGCAGGCCCATGCCGTTGATGATGACGCCGATCACCAGGCCGCCGAGGACGGCGTCGAGGATCTTGCCCTTGCCGCCGAAGAGGCTGGTGCCGCCGATGACGGCCGCGCCCACCGCGTACAGCAGGGTCTGGGCGCCGCCGGTGGTGGGCGAGATCGAGTTGTCCCGGCTGGCCAGCAGGATGCCGCCCACGGCGGCCAGCGTCGACCCGATGATGAAGCAGAGCAGCTTGATCGTGTTGACGTTGATCCCGGCCCGGCGGGCGGCCTCGGCGTTGCCGCCGACGGCGTAGACGTGCCGGCCGAAGGAGGTGCGGGCCAGCACGAAGTTCAGCCCGACGAACAGCAGGACCAGCAGCAGCACGACCTCGGGCACGCCCTTGATCGAGGAGATCAGCGGGTTGCGGCTGCGCTCCCGGGACAGGTACGCGACCACGATGCCGAGCAGCACGGCCAGTACTGCCACCTTGGCCAGCACCACCGCGGTCGACTCGGACTGCAGGCCGCCGGCCCGGCGGGTGGCCGCCCGGCGCAGCGAGAGCAGCGCGTACACGCCGACGACGACGGCGAACAACGCCCAGCCCAGCCAGACCGGCATGGTGTTGTTGTTCAGCGCCAGCAGCGTCTCGTCCCGGATGGCGATGGTGCCGCCCTCGCCGATGGTCTTCAGCAGCACGCCCTGCAGCGCCAGGAACGCCGCCAGCGTCACCACGAAGGACGGGATGCCCAGCCGGGCGACGAGCAGGCCGATCAGGGTGCCGACGGCGGCCCCGGTGAGCAGGCAGACGACGACCGCCAGCGGCCAGGCCCAGCCCTCGCGGGTCAGGACGACGCCCATCATCGCGGCGGCGGTGCCGGCGGTCCACCCGGCCGCGAGGTCGATCTCGCCGAGCAGCAGGACGAAGACCAGGCCCATCGCGATGACGATGACCGCGGCCGACTGGTTGACCAGGTTCGCGATGTTGAACGCGTTGGTGAACGTGTTCGGCCGCAGGATGGAGAAGACGATGAACAGCACGACCAGGCCGAGCACGGCCGGCAGCGAGCCGACGTCGCCGCCGCGCACGCGGGCGAGGTAGTCCGACACGGCGCTGCCCAGCGAGCGCGGCTCCGGGGTGGGCAGCTGGGTCGGCCCCTCGGTGACCGGGCTGGTGGCGGTGCTCATCGGGTCTCCTCCCGGGTCTCGGTCGCCGGGCCGCCGGCGCCGGCGGTCACGACCGGGTCGGCCGCCTCGGCCGCGACGTCCTCGGGCTGCTGCTCGGCGGACAGGCCGAGCGAGCCGGACCGGCCGCCCGTGATGAGCTCGACGACCTGGTTGTACGTGACGTCCTTGGAGCGCACCTGCGCGGCGGTCCGGCCGAGGTAGAGCACCGAGATGTGGTCGGCCACGGCGAAGACGTCGTTGAGGTTGTGGCTGATCAGCACGACGGCGAGCCCGCGGTCGGCCAGCCGGCGGACGAGCTTGAGCACCTGCTCGGTCTGCGCGACGCCGAGCGCGGCGGTCGGCTCGTCCAGGATCACCAGCTTGGAGTTCCACAGCACGGACCGGGCGATGGCCACGGTCTGCCGCTGCCCGCCGGAGAGGCTGGCGACCTGCTGGCGGATGCTGCGGACGGTCCGTACGGACAGCCCGGCGAGCGTCTCGGTGGCGCGGCGCTCCATCGTGGCCTCGTCCAGCACCCCGTTCTTCGTCAGCTCCCGGCCGAGGAAGAGGTTGTGCACGATGTCGAGGTTGTCGCAGAGCGCGAGGTCCTGGTAGACGACCTCGATGCCCAGGGCGTTCGCGTCCTTGGGGCTGTGCACGGTGACCGGCGCGCCCTCGAAGACGTAGTCGCCGTTGTCGAACGTCTGGCTGCCGGCGATCCCCTTGATCAGGGTGGACTTGCCGGCACCGTTGTCGCCGACCAGCGCGGTGACCTGCCCGGGGTACACGTCGAAGTCGACGTCCTGCAGCACGTGCACGGCGCCGAAGCTCTTGTTGACGGCGCGCAGCGACAGCAGCGGCGCCACGTCCCGCTCCGGCGGGGCTGCCGTGGTGCTCGGCATCGTCATGCTGACCTCGATCCCTTCGCGATGCGTCGTACGGGACCGCGGGGGCCCGGCGCGTGCCGGGCCCCCGCGGGTGGAGCGTCAGGCGATGCCGGCGGTCTTGCAGACCGCGGCGTACTCGGCGGTGCAGACGTCGCTGGCCTTCTGGAACCCGTCGTCGATGACCGACTTCACGTTCTCCTTGGTGACCGCGACCGGGGTCTCCAGCACCGAGGGAACGTCCTTCTTCAGCACGGTGTCCTGCACCTTGCCGCTGGCCAGGCTGTTGGCGTCCTCACCCTTGAGCAGGGCGATGGCCAGCTTGGAGGCCGCGTCGGCCTCCTTCTTGACGGCCTTGTAGACGGTCATGCACTGGTCGCCGGACAGGATGGCCTGCAGGCCCGCCACGGAGGCGTCCTGACCGGTCACCGGCACCTTGCCGGCGAGGTTGTTGGCCTTGAGCCGGGCGATGATGCCGCCGGCCATGGTGTCGTTGGCGGACACGACGCCGTCGACCTTGCCGCCGGCCTGGGTGTAGATCTGCTCGAAGGCGGTGCCGGCCTTCGTCGCGTCCCACAGGCCGGTCTGGTCGCCGACGAGCTTGTACTGCCCGCCGTCGATCTTCGACTTGAGGGCCTCCTGGTAGCCCTGCTTGAACAGCGCGGCGTTGTTGTCCGTCGGGTCACCGTTGATGAAGACGATGTTCCCGGTGGTCTTGCCCGCGTCGGTCAGGCACTTGTCCAGGCCCTCGCCCATCAGCCGGCCGACCGCGACGTTGTCGAACGACACGTAGTAGGTCGCGCCGCCGCCCAGCGTCAGCCGGTCGTAGTCGATGGTCTTGATGCCGGCCTGCTGGGCCTTCTTCAGGCACGCGCTGCCGGAGTCGGAGTCCAGGTTGACGATCAGCAGGACGTTGACGCCCGAGCTGATCATGCCGTCGCAGATGGTGCCGAACTTCGACTTGTCGCCGTTGGCGTTCTGGATGTCCGACTCGAGGCCGGCCGCGTCGAAGGCCGCCTTGAGCAGCGGGCGGTCGTTGGCCTCCCAGCGGGGCGAGGTGGAGGCGTCGGGCAGGATGACGCCGACCTTGCCGGCCGCGTCACCGCCGCCGCCGCCGGTCGTGGTGCCCCCGCCGTCGCCGTCGTCGCCTCCGCAGGCGGACAGCAGCAGGGTCGCCGCGGCGAACGCCGCCGCGGCCATGGAAGAACGCTTGCGCATGGATCCGGGTCCTTTCCTGGCTCCTGTGGTCCGTGCACCGCAGAGCAGGTCACCCGAGCCGGTCACCGACCGGTCCGGCCTGCGGGTGGAGGGGTGCACACCGGCCACCGCGCCTACCTGCAATTGTTGTGGGCGACAACATATGCACGCCGGTCGGGGGCCGGCAAGCATGACGGCGGAGTTACTACCGAGCACCCAGTAACGATCGAGTAACACGGACGGGTGGTGCGGCGTCATCCGGGCGCCACCCGGGCAAGTTGGGCCGTTCGGCACCGAGCCTCGGCACCCGTCCGGTCCTGCGCAGGCTCGACCGTACGCAGCAGTGAATCGTTGTCGCACCGTATTCAGCTGATCACCGAGGGGTACCCAACAGCGGGGAGTATCTGGGACTACGGCTGGGTCGGCAGACCCAGGGATGGATCGGAACGGCATGTCGGCGTGCCCGGTTCCGACGCGAACGGCTCAGTAAGAGCCGGGCCCGTACGGCGGCACTTGACAAGCATCCGGCGCAATGGCGGAGTAGTTGAGTCACGACGCTGCCGCCTCTAGCGTCGGTCGTACGCCCGGTCGGGCGACCCGGCCCGGGAGGAGGTGCACGCCGTGGACCCGCAGCCGGACCAGCGCCGCATCGATGCGCTGATCGAGACGCTGGTCGAGCACCACGACGAGCTCCGCGCGACGATCCTGGCCCGGGTCGGTGCCGACGCGGGCCCGGACGACGTCGCCGTCGTCCTGGAGGTGCTGGTGCCCGCGGTCGTCCGCGCGCTGCGGCCGGCCCCGGTGCGGCACCTGCGGCCGGTCCGGCCGGTGGACGCCGAGCTGAGCCAGCCCGGGGCGGACATCCTGCGGATGGTGGCCGAGGGCCGCACCAACGTCGAGATCGCCGCCGCGCTCTACCTGTCCCGGCAGGCGGTGAACTACCACGTCGGCCGGCTGATGCGGTCGCTCGGCGCGGCGAACCGGACGGCCCTGGTGTCCCGGGCGTACCAGGAGGGCCTGCTGCTCACCGGTTGACCCCGGGCGGGCACGCGCCGTGCCGGCATCGGGCAGACTGGTCCGCGTGCGGGTCTTGGTGGTGGAGGACGAGGCGCCGCTGGCCGACGCGGTCGCCCGCGGCCTGCGGCGCGAGGGCATGGCCGTCGACGTCGCGTACGACGGGGTGGACGGCCACGAGAAGGCCACCGTCACCCGGTACGACGTGGTGGTCCTCGACCGCGACCTGCCCGGCATGTCCGGCGACGAGCTGTGCCGGCTGCTGGCCGCCGAGGGCGCGCTGACCCGGGTCCTCATGCTCACCGCCAGCGGCACCGTGGCCGACCGGGTCGAGGGGCTGTCGCTGGGCGCGGACGACTACCTGGCCAAGCCGTTCGCCTTCGCCGAGCTGGCCGCCCGGGTCCGGGCGCTGGGCCGCCGGTCCACCCCGCCCGCGCCGCCGGTCCTCACCGCCGGCGACCTGGTGCTGGACGCCGCCCGGCGGACGGTGGTCCGCTCCGGCGGGCCGGTCGAGCTGACCCGCAAGGAGTTCGGCGTGCTGGAGGTGCTGCTGGCCGCCCGCGGGGCCGTGGTCTCCTCCGAGGAGCTGCTGGACCGGGTCTGGGACGAGAACGCCGACCCGTTCACCACCACGGTGCGGGTGACCGTGATGACGCTGCGCCGCAAGCTGGGTCAGCCCGCCCTGGTCGAGACCGTGGTGGGCGCCGGCTACCGGGTGCCGACCGCCGGCGACGCGGCGGCGGCGGGATAGGGGCCGGCGGTGGCCGGCCGGCCGGCGGTCTCGCTGCGGCTGCGGCTCACCCTGCTCTACGGCGGGCTCCTCGCGGTCGTCGCCGCGACCCTGCTCGGCGTCGCGGTGGTGGTGCTGGACCGGGCGCTGCGGCAGCTGCCGCGGTTCCCGCCCGGGGTGCGGCTGGAGTTCGGCGACGGGTCCTCGCTGACCGCCGAGCAGTTCTCCCAGCTGGTCCGCGACTCCGCGCGGGGCGAGCTGCTGCGCTCGGCCGGGCTGGTGTTCCTGGTCGTCGCGGTGGTCGCGGTCGCGGCCGCGTACGTGCTGGCCGGCCGGGCGCTGCAGCCGGTCAGCCGGGTCACCGCCACCGCCCGCCGGCTGTCGGAGGAGAACCTGGACGACCGGATCGCGCTGGACGGGCCGGCCGACGAGCTCAAGGAGCTGGCCGACACCTTCGACGCGATGCTGGCCCGGCTGGACGCCGCGTTCGACAGCCAGCGCCGGTTCGTCGCCAACGCCTCGCACGAGCTGCGCACCCCGCTGGCGGTGATCCGGACCGAGGTCGACGTGACCCTGGGCGACCCGGCCGCCAGCACCGCCGAGCTGCGCACCATGGGGGAGGTGGTCCGGGAGGCCAGCGTCCGGGCCGACCTGCTGGTCGACGCGCTGCTGGTGCTCGCCCGCAGCGAGGGCCGCGGCCGGGGCGGGCTGCGCCACCACGAGCCGGTGGACCTGGCCGGGCTGGTGCCGGCCGCGGTGGCGGCGGTGGCGGCGGAGGCCGCGGCGCGCGCGCTGTCGGTGTCGGCGGAGACCGTGCCGGCCCGGGTCGAGGGCGACCCGCAGCTGCTGGAGCGGCTGGTCGGCAACCTGGTCGAGAACGCGGTCCGGCACAACGTCGACGGCGGCTGGGTCGCCGTGGCGACCGGCAGCTCCGAGGACGGCGCCTGGCTGACCGTACGGAACACCGGGGCGGTGCTGCCCGCGGGCGAGGTGGAGGAGCTGTTCCAGCCGTTCCGCCGGGGCGGCACGGCGCGCACCGGCTCCCGGGGCGCCGGCCTGGGGCTGTCGATCGTCCGGGCGGTCGCGGTCGCGCACGGCGGCGCGGCCACGGCGACCGCCCGGGACGGCGGCGGCCTGGAGGTCACCGTGCGGCTCCCGCTGCTCGCCCGTACGCCGGTGCCGGTCTGAAGGCGGTCGGTCACGGGCCGTCGCAGGCTCCGTCCACCCCGAGGGGTTCGCACCCGCACCTGCGAGAATGACGCGATGTCGCCGCCGTCCGAGCCCGTCGCCCGGCCGGCGCGGCGGCGGGGGCGGCTGGTGCGCTGGATCGGCCGGCCGGGGACCGCGATCGCGCTGCTCGGGGTGGCCGTGGTGGTCGGCGTCGTGCAGGGGCAGCCGCCGCCCGCGGCCCGGGACAGCGGCGTGTCGGTGCCGGTGCGGGAGAGCGACCGGGCGGTGCCGGACGAGCGGTCGTACACGCGGTCTCCGGGGACCCTGCTGGTGGTCCTGGACGGCGGGCTGGTCCGGTTCGACACCGCGGCCGGCCGGGCGGAGAAGGTCACGCTGCCGCGCGGGGTGACCGCGCTGCGGGCCTGGAACCAGGACGGGCACGACCTGCTCCTGGGCCGGATCGCCAACGGCCGCACCGTCGCCTATCAGCTGCGCCCCGGCCCGCGGTACCTCGGCGCGGCCGAGGTGATGGTGCCCGGCGCCGACAACGCGTCGGTGTGGCTGGTGTCCAGGCTGGTCGCCACCCGGGTCCCGCTGGCCGGCGGCGCCCGCGCCCGGGTGCCGCTGCCGCCGAAGTCGCGGCTGGTCGGGGACACGCCGTCCGGGCTGGTGGTCTCCACCGGGACCGTGCCGGACCCGGTGCTCCCGCCGTCCAGGCGGGAGACGCCCACCCCCACCCCGGCCCCCTCCGCGACGGCCCCCTCCGCGACGGCCCCCTCCGCGACGGCCCTTTCCGGGTCTGCCCCGTCCGGGTCGGCGACGGCGACCCCGCCCGCCCCGACCGGGACGGTGAGCGCGTCCGCCGGCGGCACGCCGAGCGTGAGCGGCACCGGGACGCCGCCCGCGGTGCCGACCACCCCGCCGTACACGACCGCCTCGCCGGTGCCGTCCACCGGCCCGGACGGGGTGCCGCTGACCACGCTGGTCGTCGGCCGGGACGGCCGGACCCGGTTCCTGGCCGCGGCCGAGGCGATCGCGGCGGCCGGGAACGTCGTGCTGCTGCGCGACCAGGACCGGCGCCTCGCCGTGGTCTCGCCGCGGGCCGGCGCGGCCCCGGCGACCCTGCGGCAGCTGCCCAAGCTGAACGCGATCGAGGCGATCGGGCCGGGCGCGCTGGACTCCCGCGGGCAGACCTTCGCCGTGCTCGGCCGGACCAACGACTACGCCTGGCTGATGGTCGGGCCGACCAGCGCGGAGACCAACGGCGCGATCAACGTGGTGGCGCTGGACGGCGGGGCGCCGCCGCCGGGGGCGGCGCCCCCGGCGTTCACCGCGTCCGGCCGGGTGCTCACCGTCCGCCCGGACGGCCGGATCGTCTACTACGCGCCCGGCGAGCGGGACGGCTTCACCCTGGGCGACGAGCTGCCCCCGGCCACCGCGGTCGCCCAGGCCTGAGCCCGGCCAGGGCCAGGGCCCGGACCCGACCGGGGCCCGACGTCGGTCGGGCCCCGGCCGACGGCCACGCCGGCGGGCCGGCGGGTGGCTGTGCCGGCGGGCCGGCGGGTGGCTAGGCCGGCAGGCCGGCGACGCCCGGCGGCAGGAACCGCCGGCCGGTCACCCGCTCCGCCACCCCGGACCGGTCCAGGTACGGCGTGATCCCGCCCAGGTGGAACGGCCAGCCCGCACCGAGCAGCATGCACAGGTCGACGTCCTGGGCCTCGGCGACGACGCCCTCGTCCAGCATCAGCCGGATCTCCTGCGCCACCGCGCCCAGCGCCCGCTCCCGCACCTGCTCCTCGGTGGACGGCGTGGAGCCCACCACGAACAGCTCCTCGACCTCCGGGTCCACCCCTGGCCCGTCCGCGCCCCAGGTCAGCACGCCGGGCTTGCCCGCGGCGACCAGCCGGCCGAGGTTCTCACTCACCCCGAACCGGTCCGGGAACGCGGCGTGCAGCGTCTCCCCGACGTGCTGGGAGACCGCCGGCCCCACCAGCGCCAGCAGCGTGAACGGCGTCATCGGCAGGCCCAGCGGCTCCAGCGCCCGGTCGGCCACCATGACTGGCGTGCCCTCGTCGACCGCGGCGATCACCTCGCCCATGAACCGGGTCAGCAACCGGTTCACCACGAACGCCGGCGCGTCCTTGACCAGCACGCAGGACTTCTTCAGCGCCTTGCCCACCGCGAACGCCGTCGCCAGCGTCGCGTCGTCGGTCCGCTCGGCCCGGACGACCTCCAGCAGCGGCAGCACCGCGACCGGGTTGAAGAAGTGGAAGCCGACCACCCGCTCCGGGTGCTCCAGCTCCGCGGCCATCTCCGACACCGACAGCGAGGAGGTGTTGGTGGCCAGCACGCAGGTCGGCGACACCTCGGCCTCGACCTCGGCGAGCACCTGCCGCTTGACCTTCAGCTCCTCGAAGACGGCCTCGATGACGAAGTCGGCGTCCGCGAACGCGTCCTTGGTCAGCGAGCCGGTGACCAGGCCCTTGAGCCGGTTGGCCTCGTCGCCGCCGATCCGCTTCTTGCCCAGCAGGCCGTCGATCTCGCCGTGCACGTACGCCACGCCGCGGTCCAGCCGCTGCTGGTCCAGGTCGGTCAGCACCACCGGCACCTGCAGCCGGCGGGCGAACAGCAGCGCCAGCTGGCCGGCCATCAGCCCGGCCCCGACGACGCCGACCTTGGTCACCGGCCGGGCCAGCGACCTGTCCGGCGCGCCGACCGGCCGCTTGGCCCGCCGCTGCACCAGGTCGAACGCGTACAGCCCGGCGCGCAGCTCCTCGCCCATGATGAGCTCGCTGAGCGTCTCGTCCTCGGCCGCGAACCCGCTGGTCAGGTCGGCGTCCTTGGCCAGCGCCAGCAGGTCCAGCGCCCGGTACGGCGCGGGCGCCGCCCCGTGCACCTTCGCGTCGGCCAGCGCCCGGCCGCGGGCGATCGCCTCGTCCCAGGCCGGCCCGCGGTCGATCTCCGGCCGCACCACGGTCTCGGCGCCGGAGACCACCCGGGCCGCCCAGCGCAGCGACTCGGCGAGGAAGTCCGCCCCGTCCAGCAGGACGTCGGCGATCCCCAGCTCGTACGCCTGCGCGGCCTTGAGCATCTTGTTCTGGTTGAGCGGGTTCTCGATGACCACGGTGACCGCCCGGGCCGCGCCGACCAGGTTGGGCAGCAGCTGCGTGCCGCCCCAGCCGGGGACCAGGCCGAGGAAGACCTCCGGCAGGGCCACCGCCGCGGCCGACCGCGACAGCGTGCGGTAGTGGCAGTGCAGCGCGAGCTCCAGCCCGCCGCCCATGGCCGCCCCGTTGACGAACGCGAACGTCGGCACGGCGCTGTCCCGCAGCCGGCGGAAGACCTGGTGGCCGAGCCGGCCGACCTCGGTCGCCTGGCCGGGCTCGGTGACCTGGCCGACGCCCTTGAGGTCGGCGCCCACCGCGAAGATGAACGGCTTGCCGGTCACCGCGACGGCCGCGACGGCGGGGGAGTGCGCGTCCACGTCGTCCAGCGCGGCGGCCAGCGAGCGCAGCCCGCCGGGCCCGAACGTGGACGGCTTGGCGTGGTCCTCGCCGTTGTCCAGGGTGATCAGCGCGAGCTCGCCGGCCAGCCCGGGGACCTCGACGTACCGGACGAGCGCCTTGGTGACCAGCTCGCCGGGGAACTCGATGCTCACTTGCCCTCCCACTGCGGGTTCTCCCAGATGACCGCGCCGCCCATGCCGAAGCCGACGCACATCGCCGTCAGCCCGTACCGCACCTCGGGGTGCTCGGCGAACTGCCGGGCCAGCTGCGTCATCAGCCGGACCCCGGAGGACGCCAGCGGGTGCCCGACCGCGATGGCCCCGCCGTACGGGTTGACCCGGGGGTCGTCGTCGGCGATGCCGTAGTGGTCCAGGAACGTCAGCACCTGCACCGCGAACGCCTCGTTCAGCTCGAACAGGCCGATGTCCTCGATGCTCAGCCCGGTGCTGCGCAGCGCCCGCTCGGTGGCCGGGATCGGGCCGAGGCCCATCACCTCCGGGTCCACCCCGGCGAAGCCGTAGCCCACCAGCGTCATCCGGATCGGCAGGCCCAGCTCCTCGGCGACCTCGCGGGCGGCCAGCACGCAGCCGGTGGCGCCGTCGTTGAGTCCCGCCGCGTTGCCCGCGGTGACCCGGCCGTGCGGCCGGAACGGGGTCTTCAGCGTGGCCAGCCCCTCGACCGTGGTGCCCGGCCGCGGCGGCTCGTCCTTGGTGGCCAGCCCCCAGCCCAGCTCGGTCGAGCGGATGCCGACCGGCACCAGGTCCGGCTGCACCTTCCCGTCCGCGTACGCCGTGGCCAGCTTGTGCTGGGAGGCCGCCGCGTACGCGTCCGCGCGCTGCTTGGTCACGTGCGGGTACCGGTCGTGCAGGTTCTCCGCCGTGGTGCCCATGACCATCGAGGACGGGTCGACCAGCTTGTCCGACATCAGCCGCGGGTTGGGGTCGATGCCCTGGCCCATCGGGTGGTGGCCCATGTGCTCGACGCCGCCGGCGATCGCCACGTCGTACGCCCCGAAGGCGATGCCGGAGGCGACCGCGGTCACCGCGGTCATCGCCCCGGCGCACATCCGGTCGATGGCGAAGCCCGGCACGGTGGTCGGCAGCCCGGCCAGGATCGCCGCGTTGCGGCCGATCGTCAGGCCCTGGTCGCCCGACTGCGTGGTCGCCGCGATCGCGACCTCGTCCACCCGCTCGGGCGGGAGCTCGGGGTGGCGCCGCAGCAGCTCGCGGATGACCGCGACGACCATGTCGTCCGAGCGGGTCTCCGCGTACATCCCGGTGGGACCGGCCTTGCCGAACGGCGTGCGGGCCCCGTCGACGAACACGACGTCCCGCAGCCTGCGAGTGGGATCGACCATGACTGTCACTCTAGCGTGGGAGCTACTGACGGGTAACTAGTGTCGGCGCCGGTCCCGCGCGGGTCCGGTCCCCGCCCGTCAGTCCGTGCCTGGGTCCGGCGGGTCGGTGGCGGCCGAGGCGGTCAGCGCCTCGGCGATCGGCGCGGCGGTCAGCGCGACCTGCCAGCGTCGCGCCCCGCCGGCGGCCAGCACCGCGGCCACCGTGTCGGCCGACGGGTCGGCCGGCGGCTGCCAGGCCAGCCGGCGGACCAGGTCGGGGGAGAGCAGGTTCTCCACCGGCACCGCGTGCGCGGCCGACAGCCCGGCGAGCGCCCGCCGGGCGGCGGCCAGCCGGGCGGCGGCGTCCGGGTCGCGGTCGGCCCACCGGTTCGGCGGCGGCGGGGCGTCGGAGGGGACCGCGCTCAGCGGCAGCTCCTGCTCCGGCAATGCCCGGGCGTCGGTGACCGCGCCGAACCAGCGGCGCAGCTGGCGCAGCTGCTGCCGGCCGGAGAACACCGGCAGCGCGGCCAGGTCGTCGGCGGTGCCCGGGTTGGCCGTCGCGGCCGCGACGATCGCCGAGTCCGGCAGCACCCGGCCGGGCGCGATGTCCCGCTGCCGGGCCAGCGCGTCCCGCGCCTCCCACAGCGACCGCACCGTGGCCAGCGCCCGCCGGCCGCGCACCCGGTGGATCCCGGAGGTACGGCGCCAGGGCTCGGCCCGCGGCACCGGCGGCGGCGCGGCGGCGACCGCGGCGAACTCCTCCCGCGCCCACTCCAGCTTCCCGCTGTCCACCAGCTGCCGCTCCAGCAGGTCGCGCAGCTCGACCAGGACCTCCACGTCCAGCGCCGCGTACGCCAGCCAGGACCGGGGCAGCGGGCGGGTCGACCAGTCGGCGGCGGAGTGGCCCTTCTCCAGGGCCAGCCCGAGCTGGTTCTCCACCATCGCGCCCAGGCCGACCTTCTCGTAGCCCAGCAGCCGCCCGGCCAGCTCGGTGTCGAACAGCGTGCGCGGGCGCATGCCCAGCTCGGCCAGGCACGGCAGGTCCTGGCTGGCGGCGTGCAGCACCCACTCGGCGTCGGCGATGGCCGCGCCCAGGGCGGACAGGTCGGGCAGCGGGACCGGGTCGATCAGCACGGTGCCGGAGCCGGCGCGGCGCAGTTGGACCAGGTACGCGCGCTGGCCGTACCGGTAGCCGGAGGCGCGCTCGGCGTCCACCGCGACCGGTCCGGTGCCGGCGGCCAGCCGGCCGATGGCGGCGGTGAGCTCCTCGGCGGTGGCGACCGGCTCGGGCACGCCGTCGCGCGGCTCGACCAAGGGCACGGCGACCCGGGCCGGCGGGGCGGCGGGGTCCTCGGGGGGCGGCGGGAGCGCCGGCGCCGGGTCGAGGTCCGGCGCCGGGGGCACCGGCGGCTGGGTCACGGTGACGGCGGCGTCCGGGGTGGCCGTCAGCGGATGATGCCCGCGCGCATGACCAGCGCGACCATCTCGGCCCGGTCCCCGGTGCCGAGCTTGCGGGCGATCCGCGCGAGGTGGCTCTTCACGGTGAGCGCGGAGAGGCTCAGCGTCTCGCCGATCTGCTTGTTGGACTTGCCGTCCGCGACGAGCCGGAGGACCTCGATCTCCCGGGCGGACAGGTCGGCGACGCCGCTCTCGCTCGGCCCGCCGCGCAGCCCGGCGGCGAGCAGGGAGGCGACCGAGGGGTCCGCGTACACCCCGCCGTCCAGGACGCGCCGGACGCCGTCGGAGACCACCGACGGGGAGGCCGACTTCAGCAGGTAGCCCTGGGCGCCGGCCACGAAGGCGGCGCGGACCGAGTACGGGTCGTCGGCGGCACTCAGCACGACCAGCCGGGGCCAGCCGGAGTTGCGCAGCTCGCCCAGCAGGTCCAGCCCGTTGCCGTCCGGCAGGCCCAGGTCGAGGATGCACAGGTCGCACGGCCCGGAGGCGTGCGCCCGGGCCCGCGCCTCGGCGACGCTGGCGGCCTCGTAGACCTCAGCGGCGCCCATCGTGCGCAGCTTGGTGACGATGGACTCGCGCAGCAGCGGGTGGTCGTCGACCACCAGCGCGGTGAACCGTTGCGCCGTCGCCGGTCCGACGCCTTCCATCGACCCTGCCGTGGCCTGCAGTGCGGTCACGTCCGCCCCTCTCGTGCCCTCTGTGGTCACCGCCGTGCCTCCCGTGGACCCTCCGGTCCGGCGCCGGTGTGGCGCGCCGTCCGTGCCCCGCCGCCGGTTGGCCGACATCCGCGCGACAGCTTGCCGTCCGCGGTACTGCGCACGCTACTCCCTTCGGGGTATTCTATGGGGAAGGTGCACAAGATCCGGTGTTGCTCGTCTTCCGAGGGGCCGCACCGGATACGGTGCCGCCTGATCCACCTGGATCCGCGGGGGTGGCCCGGAATGGGAGAGTGGGACGATGCGCAAGCGTCTCGTGCGGGTGGCGATCTTCATCGCCGTAGCGACCGGTGTCGCGGTGGGCGGCGTCTCGGCGGCCGGTGCCGCGGGACTGGACGCGTCGACCACCACCGGCGTGCACTGGGAGTAAATCTGCACATGGGGCGGGGGGTGGTTGCGTGGTGAGCGCGGCTCGGATCATCGCGGCAACGCGCCTGATCCTGTTCGTGGCCGGTGCCGCCTTCTCGCTGGTGGCCGGGTGGGGCTCCCCGCTGTGGTGGGCACCGTTCGCGGTGATCCTCGGCGTCGCTCTCGCCGAGCGCGCGTCGGTGCGCATAGTCGTCGGGCGGCAGGCCGTCGCGTTCGCGCTGAACGACGCGATCGTCGCCGTCGCGCTGGTGCTCGCTCCCGGGTCCTGGATCGCCTTCGCGTCCGCCCTCGGTTACGCCGCCGCCCGCGCCCGCAACCTCCCGCTGTCGAAGCTGTCGTTCAACCTGGCGCACGAGTTCGGCACCGTGTCCGCCGGCGTGCTCGTCGCGCAGCTGATCGGCAACGGCGTCACCGGCGCCGCGTTCGGCCTCGCGGCGTACGCGGTGCTCAGCATCCTCGTCGTGGCCATCCCGGTCGCCGCGACCACCGGCCTGGCCTATCACCGCGTGCTGGGCACGATCAGCCCGCTCGCGTTCATCCACACCGCCGGCAACGCGTCGGTCGGCCTGCTCGCCGGCTGGCTGGTGCTGCACGCGCCCTGGGGCCTGCTGAGCCTGGTCGTCCCCATCGGCCTCCTCTGGTGGTCGTACTCGCAGCAGACCCGGCGTGCCTCCGAGGCCCGCCTCTACGCCGAGCTGGCGCGGGGGCAGGAGCGGATGGGCGGGTCGGCGGACTCCTCGACCGAGGTGGTGCTGACCGCGGCCGCGCGGCTGTTCGGCGGGGCCGAGGTGGAGCTCCTGCTGCGGCACCCGGACGGCCTGCTGCGCTACGTCGGCGACGAGACCGGCGTGCTGGCCCGGATGCGGGTCGACGCGGACGCCTTCGACGCCCCCTGGGTGCTGCGCGCGCTGGCCGCCCGCGGCGTGCTGGTCGGCCAGGACGGCGCCCGGCCGTACTGCTCCGCCGTCCTGGGGGACCCGGAGCGGCCCGGTGCGGTGCTGATCGCCTACCGGCCGGAGAAGTCGCTGCCGTTCACCCGGGCCGACGTGGAGCTCGCCGAGGTGCTGGCCGGGCAGGCCGGGTCCTGGCTGTCGGTGGCCGAGCTGTCGGCGCGGCGGGACGAGGCGATCGGTCGGGCCGAGGCGTACGGCGCGGCGAACCGGGTGCTCGGGGACATGTCCCAGCAGACGGTCCCGGCGCTGGCGGTGCTGCGCGAGTCCGCGCACCGGCTGTCCCGGCTGGCCACCCGGTTCGACGGCCCGGACGCCGTGGACGAGATCGTCGCCGAGCTCTACTCGGTCGAGCGCGCCGTCGCCTCCCTGCTCGGCGCGATCGCGCTGGCCAGCGACTCGACCGCGCGGCCGGCCCTGACCGCGGACCCGGCCGCGCCGGGCCGCGGCGGCGAGGCGGAGTGGACCACCACCGGCCGCCTCGAGGACGCCGACGGTCTGTGATCCCTCGCCGGGGGAGCCTGCCGCTCGCGGCACTGGCCGCGGTCGGGGCCATCGCCACGATCGTCACCGTGATCGGCCTGGTCGGCGCCGTGCTGGCCCGCGGCGGGCTGGACCGCACCGAGCTGCTGGCGCTGGGTGTCGGGCTGCTGGTCGGGCTGGTGCTGGCCGGCCTCGGCGTGGCCTGGTCCCGGCGGGTCACCGCCGGGCTGCGCGAGCTGCACGCCGACGCCGTACGGCGGCTGCGGGACCCCTCGCTGCGGGTGGCGACCACCGCCCCGGAGCTGGTCGGCTCGGCCACCGAGTTCGCCGAGCTGGCCCGGGTGCTGGACGCGCTGCACCTGCGGGCCCGGGTCGCCGACGAGGTCGCCGAGCAGTCCCGGCGGACCGCCGAGCAGGCCAGCGCGGGCGTCTTCGAGCTGCTCAGCGGCCTGGTCGCGGCAGAGGAGGCGACCCGCGGCCAGCTGTCGGCCGAGCTGCACGACACCGTCGCGCAGTCGCTGGCCGCCGCCCGCTCGCTGCTGGCCTCGGCCGGCGCCGCCGACCCCGGGCGGGTGGAGCGGATCCGGGAGCTGGTCGAGGACGCCGAGGAGCAGGTGCGGGCGGTGATGGCGCGGGCCCGGCCGGCCGAGCTGCGCGACGGCGACCTCGCCTCGGCGGTCAGCGCGCTGCGGTCCGAGTTCGCCACCCGCTACCTGGTGGACGTCCGGGTCACCTGGCCGGCCGAGCCGTACCCGCTGCCGCTGGTGTCCGCGGTGACCGTCTACCGGTTCTTCCAGGAAGCCCTGCTCAACGTGGTCAAGCACGCCGACGTGGACGAGGCGGAGGCCTCGCTCGCGGTCGAGGGCGAGCAGGTGGTGGCCCGGGTCCGGGACAAGGGGCCGGGCTTCGAGCCGAGCCAGGTCCGGTCCACCGGCGGCCGGCACGTCGGCCTCGGGCTGCTGCGGGAGCGGGCCCGGCTGGCCGGCGGTGCGCTGGAGCTGGCCACCGCGCCCGGTGAGGGCACCGAGCTCACGCTGCGGCTGCCGCTGTCACCGCGGACCGCGATGGTGCTCTCCGACCAGGCCGGGGCGGTCCGGGTCGGCTGACCCGGCCGCTCAGACCGGCCGGGTGGTCAGCCGGCCGGCCGCTCAGACCGGCCGGGTAATCAGCCGGCCGGGTGGTTGGTCAGCCGGCCGGGCGGTCAGGCCTGCCGGGTGGGCAGCGCGGTGACCCCGGCCGGGGGCAGGCCGGCCGCGGTGCAGAGCAGGTCCGCGAACGCCTGCAGGTGGGCCGAGACGTCCTGCCCGACCGGCGTCCAGGACGCCCGCAGCTCCAGGTCGGTGGTCCGCCGCGGCCCGGCCAGGTCGCCGAAGCGGGTCGACGAGGTCTGGGTGACCGTCCCGCCGGCCGCGCGGTGCTCCGCCTCGGCGCCGCGCAGCGCGTCCATCAGCCAGCTCCAGCCGACCTCGGGCAGCAGCGGGTCGCCGGCCATCTCCGGCTCCAGCTCGGCCGAGACGTACCCGACCAGGCGCATGGTGCCTTCCCACGCCTCGTAGCCGCTCGGGTCGTGCAGCAGCACCAGCCGGCCGGTCGCCGCCTCCTCGTCGCCCACCAGGACGCTCAGCGCCAGGGCGTGCGTCCACGGGGCGAGCCGCTGCGGCGGCCGGACCTCCTCCACCCGCACCTCCGAGCGCAGCCTGGTCAGCTGCAGGCTGCGGACGGCGGCGGCGAACTCGGCGGGGGCCAGCGTGCGCGCCCGCGGTCGGGGCACACCGCGCTCGGGCACCGAGGCAGCCACGGGACTCCTTACCTCCACGCGTCAGGCCGCCGCGCCGAGCGCGGCGCGGCGTGGTCGGGGCAGCAGCTCGACCGCGGCGACCGTGAGGGCGGTGCCGCAGTCCCGGCAGGCCAGCTCGGTGCACTCCGATCCGTGCTCGGCGCACGGCGGCGTCTCGAAGGCGCGCTCGTCCCCACAGCTGGGGCACCGCATCGCTCTGGTGGGCATCGGACCTCCTCGGCACGGTCAGGGGCGGGTGCTCGTACGTCCGACCCGGACGGTGACATGCCGGAACGTGCAGGTCGGGGAGGAGTGTCGGCGTGTCGCGCGAGAGCTCCTTACCAACGCCCGGTATTTCCCGTTACGTCCGGTGGGCGGGTGGTGCGGGGACCGTGACAGGATGCCGGGGTGAGCGCACCGTCGGAGGTCCGTACCGACTCCCTGCTGGTCCGGGCGATGCGCCGGCGACCGGTGCCGACCACCCCGGTGTGGTTCATGCGGCAGGCCGGCCGGTCGCTGCCGGAATACCGGGCGCTGCGCACCGAGGTCGGGATGCTGGAGGCCTGCACCCGGCCGGACCTGGTCACCGAGATCACCCTGCAGCCGGTCCGCCGGCACCGGGTCGACGCGGCCATCCTGTTCTCCGACATCGTGCTGCCGCTGCGGGCGGCCGGGGTGGACCTGGACATCGTTGCCGGGGTGGGACCGGTGGTCGCCGCCCCGGTGCGGTCCGCGGCCGACGTCGCGGCGCTGCCGGCCCTGGACGCCGGGCAGATCGGCTTCATCGACGAGGCGGTCCGCTCGCTGGTCGGCGAGCTCGGGCCGACGCCGCTGATCGGGTTCGCCGGGGCGCCGTTCACGCTGGCCAGCTACCTGGTCGAGGGCGGGCCGTCGAAGGACCACGCGCGGACCAAGGCGCTCATGCACGGCGAGCCGGAGCTGTGGCACGCGCTGCTGGCCCACCTGGCCGGGGTGACCACGACGTTCCTGCGGGTGCAGGCCGCGGCCGGGGCGTCGGCGCTGCAGCTGTTCGACTCCTGGGCCGGCGCGCTGTCGGCCGCCGACTACGCGACGTACGTGCTGCCGCACAGCCGGGCGGTCCTCGGCGCGCTGGCCGACACCGGGGTGCCGCTGGTGCACTTCGGGGTCGGCACCGGCGAGCTGCTGCGGCTGCTGGGCGAGGCCGGCGCGGACGTCGTCGGCGTCGACTGGCGGGTGCCGCTGGACGAGGCGTCCCGCCGGATCGGGCCGGACCGCGCCGTGCAGGGCAACCTGGACCCCGCCCTGCTGCGGGCCGGGTGGCCGGTGGTGGAGCGGGAGGTGCGCCGGGTGCTGGCCGAGGGCCGGGCCGCGCCGGGGCACGTGTTCAACCTCGGTCACGGCGTGCCCCCGGAGACCGACCCCGACGTGCTGACCCGGGTGGTCGAGCTCGTCCACTCCGTCCCGCGCGACTGACCCCCGGCCGGCCCGGGCCCGCCCCCGGACGCCGACGCCCCCCGGGGCCCGGACGCCGACGCCCCCCGGGGCCCGGACGCCGACCGCCCCC
>CADCTP010000164.1 GCA_902805565.1 uncultured Mycobacteriales bacterium | reverse complement strand
CAGGACCCCGGCCAGCAGGGCCCCGGCCAGCGGGGCACGCCGGGCGCCCCGGGCAACCAGCCCGGTCCCCCGGCCGGCACCAAGCAGCCCCCCGGCCGTACGCCCACGCCGGCGCCGGCGGCGCCGGGCGGCACGGCCGACCTGGAGGCGGACGGCCCCGTCGGGGTGGGGAAGATGCGCCGCGGCGGGCCGGGCGAGGTGTCGGTCCGGGTGCGCAACACCGGCACCGGCCGGGCCAGCAGCCTCGTGGCGACCGTGCAGCTGCCGGCGGGCGTCAGCGTCCGTACCGGCAGCGGCGGCTGGCGCTGCGTCGGCGCCGGCGTGGCGACCTGCACGCTGGTCGACCTGGACGCCGGCGACGACTCCCTGGTCCGGATCAAGGTGACCATCAGTGACGACGCCGAGCTCGCCGGCCTCGCCTCGGGCACGCTGACCTCGGACGGCGGCCAGATCGCCGCCGACATCCCGGGCGCGGTCATCGCGGTCACCGACAAGTAACCGGCGCAGGGCCCCGGCCGCGGCGCGGCCGGGGCCCTGCGGCGGCGGTACCGGAGCCCGGCCCGGGGACGGCTTCCCGGGTCGCGGCCTCAGCTGATGCCGAGGTCCCGGGCGATGAGCATCCGCTGCACCTCGGACGTCCCCTCGCCGATCTCCAGGATCTTCGAGTCCCGCCAGTGCCGGGCGACCGGATACTCGTTCATGAAGCCGTACCCGCCGAAGACCTGGGTCGCCTCGCGGGCGTTGGTCACCGCGGCCTCGGAGGAGAACAGCTTCGCGATCGCGGCCTCGC
This sequence comes from uncultured Mycobacteriales bacterium, assembly GCA_902805565.1. Taxonomy (GTDB): domain Bacteria; phylum Actinomycetota; class Actinomycetes; order Mycobacteriales; family CADCTP01; genus CADCTP01. The sequence goes on along the minus strand of CADCTP010000164.1, from coordinate 6,047 downwards.
GCTTGAACGGCTTGCCCGCCAGCAGCAGCCGGGCCGCGTCGTACCAGGCCAGCCGGGACAGGTGGGCGCGCATCTCCATGTCGGCGATCTTGAACTGGATCGCCTGGTAGCTGCCGATGTTCTGGCCGAACGCCTGGCGCTCCCGCGCGTACTTGACGCACTCGTCGACGCAGGCCTGGGCCAGCCCGGTGGCCAGGGCCGCGATCGCGATGCGGCCCTCGTCCAGGATCTGCAGGAAGTTGGCGTAGCCGCGGCCCTGGGCGCCGAGCAGGTTCTCCGCCGGCACCCGGCAGTCGGCGAAGGCGAGCTCGTGGGTGTCCGAGGCGTGCCAGCCGACCTTCGAGTACGACCGGGATACGGTGAAGCCCGGGCGCGGGACCGGCACCAGGATGGAGGAGATCTCCTTCCGGCCGCCGGCCGGCGTCCCGGTGACCGCGGTGACGGTGACCAGCTCGGTGATGTCGGTCCCGGAGTTGGTGATGAACGCCTTGGTCCCGTCGATCACCCACTCGCCGTCCTCCAGCCGGGCCGTGGTCCGGGTCGCACCGGCGTCCGAGCCGCCGCCCGGCTCGGTCAGCCCGAACGCGCCGAGCGCCTGCCCGCTGCACAGCCGGGGCAGCCACTCGTCCTTCTGGGCGTCGGTCCCGAACCGGTAGACCGGCATCGCGCCGAGCGACACCCCGGCCTCCAGCGTGATGGCGACCGAGGAGTCGACCCGGGCCAGCTCCTCGATGGCCAGGCACAGGGTGAAGTAGTCGCCGCCCATGCCGCCGTACTGCTCGGGGAAGGGCAGGCCGAACAGTCCGAGCTCGCCCATCTGCTTGACGATCGGGTACGGGAACTCGGCCCGCTCGTCGTATCCCGCCGCGACCGGGGCGACCACCGTCGCCGCGAAGTCGGCGACCGTGCGCCGGAAGGCTTCCTGCTCATCGTCGAGCCGGGTGTCGGACATGAACCGATGGTGTCATCCGGGCCCGGGTGCCGGAAGTGGTGCACGGGCGCCGGGGACGTGACGCCGGTGACTCTCCGCGGCGGGAGCCGCCGGCCGCGGACACCTTGCGTACACTCCTCCGGTGTCTTGGGTCGACCGGTTCACCACCCCGTGGCGAGTGCTGCTGAAGGAGATCTCCGCCTTCGGCGTCGTCGGGCTCGTGAACCTCTTCATCGACATCGGCCTGTTCAACCTGCTGCACTTCCGGGTGGGCCTGGGTCCGACCACGTCGAACATCGTGTCCGCGGGCGTGGCCACCACGATCTCCTACTTCGCCAACCGGCACTGGTCGTTCTCGCACCGGGCCCGGACCGGGCTGCGCCGCGAGTACACGCTGTTCATCGTGATCAACCTGATCGCGCTCGGGATCTCGTCGGTGGTGATCGCGTTCACCTACTACGTGATCTCGGCCACGGACCCGTTCGCGCTCAACGTGGCGAAGATCGTCGGCATCGGGATCGGCACGGTGTTCCGGTTCTGGTCGTACAAGCGGTGGGTCTTCCCGGCGCACCCCGGGGTCGTGGAGCCGGCTCAGGCCGGCACCGCCGACTGAGCCGCCACCTCCCCGGCGTCGGCCAGCGGGAGGTAGAGCGCGAACACCGGCGGCCGCGCCCGGCGGAGCTCCAGCCGGCCGCCGTCGGACTCCACCAGCGCGCGGGCCAGCGCAAGCCCGATCCCGGTGCCCGCGGCCCCGCTGACCCCGCGCTCGAAGACCCGCGCGACCAGGTCCGCCGGCACCCCCGGCCCGTCGTCGGAGACCTCGACCACCGCGTGCCGGCCGGACCGGCGTACGCCCACGTGGACGGTGCCGGCCCCGTGCTCCAGCGCGTTGTCGACCAGCACCCCGACCGCCTGCTGCAGCCGGCCCGGCTCGGCCCGGGCGACCAGCCGGCCCGGGGCGTCGATCTCGACCCGCCGGCGCAGCGTGCGCAGCGTCGGCGCGCGCTCCTCGACCACCGCGGCCACCTCGCGGCCGACATCGACGTCCCCGGCGCCCTCGGCCCGGGCCTGCCGGGCCTGGGCCAGGATCTCGTCGACCACCGCGGACAGCCGCTCGGCCTGCTCCAGCGCCGCGCCGGCCTCCCGGCGGACGTCCGGGTCGGCGGTGCCGGCGATCTCCTCCAGCCGCATCCGCAGCGCGGTGAGCCGGCTGCGCAGCTGGTGGGACACGTCGTCGGCCAGGGTCCGCTCCCGCTGGATCACCGCGGCGATCTGGCCGGCCGCCCGGTCCAGCACGTCGCAGATGGCGTCCAGCTCCTCCACCCCGGGCCGGGCCGGCGAGCTGCGGTAGTCGCCGGCCCCGAGCCGGGCGGCCCGGGCGGCGACGTCCCGCAGCGGGTCGGCGATCCGCCGGGCCAGCAGCACCGCGACGATCGCGGCCAGCAGCGCGGAGCCGGCCATCCCGCCGACCACGGCGAACCCGGCCTGCCACTGCCGGTCCCGCACCTCGGCGGCCGGCCGGGCCACCTCGACGGAGCCGCCGCCGGGCAGCGGGGCGCGGGCCGCGTACGGGTCGGGGCCGGGGTCCGGGCCGGCGACGACCTCGGTGCCGTCGGCGAGCACGACCCGGACCTGCTCGCCCGGCGGCACCAGCCGGGTCAGCCGGTCCTCGGTCGGCACGCTGCCGGTGCCGTCCTCGACCACCGCGGCCACCGTCTGGACCTGGCGGAGCAGCTCGGTGCGCGCGTTGTCGGCGACCAGCCGCAGGGTCACCGCCAGCAGCGGCAGGCCGAGGGAGAAGACGGCCACGCCGACGACGGCCAGGGTGGCCGCCAGCAGCCGCCGCCGCACCGGGGGTCAGCCCCGCTCGAACCGGAAGCCGACGCCGCGGACGGTGGTCAGCAGCCGGGACCGCTGCGGGTCGTCGCCGAGCTTGCGGCGCAGCCAGGACACGTGCATGTCCAGCGTCTTGGACGCGCCGCCCTCGGCGTCGTCCCACACCTCGCGCATGATCCGGGCCCGGGTGACGACCGCGCCGGCCTCCTCCAGCAGCACCCGGAGCAGCTCGTACTCCTTGTTGGACAGGTGCACCTCGACGTCGTCGTGCCAGACCCGCCGGGACGCCAGCTCCATCCGCACCCCGCTGGCCTCCAGCACGTCCCCGGTGCGGCGGCGCAGCAGCGCCCGCACCCGGGCCAGCAGCTCGGCCAGCCGGAACGGCTTGGCCACGTAGTCGTCCGCGCCCGCGTCCAGGCCGACGACCAGGTCGATCTCGTCGGTGCGGGCGGTGAGTACCAGCACCGGGACCGAGCTGCGGCCGGCCCGCAGCCGCCGGCAGACCTCCAGCCCGTCCATGTCCGGCAGGCCGAGGTCCAGCACGACCAGCGCCACGTCCCCGGACAGGGCCGCGGTCAGCGCGCCCTGCCCGTCGTCGCGGACCAGCACCGTGTACCCCTCGCGCTGCAGCGCGCGGGCCAGCGGCTCGGAGATCGCCGGGTCGTCCTCGGCCAGCAGGACGGTGGTCATACCGGGGTCACACCGTGCCGCCGGCGGGAGAAGGAGCGGTCCTTGGTGGCGGCGGCGGCGATCCGGGCGACCAGCTCCGCGCGCAGGTCCTCCGGCTCGACCACCGAGTCCACGACCAGCTCGCTGGCCAGCCGGAGCACGTCGATGTCCTCGTCGTACGCCTCCCGCCGGGCCCGGACGAACTCGGCCCGCTCGGCCTCGTCGGCGATGGCGGCGATCTTGTTGGCGTACACCGCGTTGACCGCGGCCTCGGCCCCCATCACCGCGATCTTCGCCGTCGGCAGCGCCAGCGTGGCGTCCGGCTCGAACCCGGGCCCGGCCATCGCGTAGAGGCCGGCGCCGTACGCCTTGCGCACGACCACGCAGAACTTCGGCACCGTGGCCTCGGAGATGGCGCTGATCATCTTGGCGCCGTGCCGGATGATGCCCTGCTTCTCCACCGCGGTGCCGACCATGAACCCCGGCACGTCGGACAGGAACACCAGCGGCACGCCGAACGCGTCGCAGAGCTGGACGAACCGGGCCGCCTTGTCCGCCGAGTCGACGAACAGCACACCGCCCTTGAACTGCGAGTTGTTGCCGACGATGCCGACGCTCCGGCCGTCCAGCCGGGCGAAGCCGACGGTCAGCTCGCGGGCCCAGCGGGCCTGGATCTCGAAGTACGAGTCCTCGTCGACCAGGGCCTTGACGTACCGGCGCATGTCGAACGCCTGCCGCTCGCTGGCCGGCACCAGGGCCCGCAGATCGCCCTTGCCCGCCGCCCGGGGCTCCGCGGCCGGCGGGGTGCCCTGCCAGTTGGACGGCAGGTAGGACAGGTAGCGCCGGACGACCTCCAGCGCCTCCGGCTCGTCCTTGCAGAGGAAGTGGCCCACCCCCGACTCGGTGGTGTGCACCTTCGCCCCGCCCATGTCCTCCAGCGTGGTCCGCTCGCCGGTGACCATCTCGACCATCCGGTCGGAGCCCAGGTACATCGAGGCGTTGCCGTCGACCATCGCGACCACGTCGCAGAACGCCGGGATGTACGCCCCGCCGGCCGCGCTGGGCCCGAAGAGCGCGCAGACCTGCGGGATCGAGCCGGACGCCCGGACCTGGTTCCAGAAGATCTTCCCGGCGCCCCGGCGACCCGGGAACAGGTCGACCTGGTCGGTGATCCGGGCGCCGGCCGAGTCGACCAGGTAGACCATCGGGACGCCGGTCGCGTACGCCCGCTCGATGGTCCGGATGATCTTCTCCACCGTCCGGGCGCCCCAGGAGCCGGCCTTGACCGTGGAGTCGTTGGCCATCAGGCACACCGGCCGGCCGTCGATCCGGGCCTGCCCGGTCACCACGCCGTCCGCCGGCAGCCCTTCCGCCATCGCGTTGGCCAGCATGCCGTCCTCGACGAAGGACCCCTCGTCGACGAGCAGCCGCACCCGTTCGCGGGCGAACAGCTTCCCCTTCGCCGCGTTCGCCTCGTGGTAGCGGGATGCCCCGCCCTTCTCCGCCGTCGCCCGGGCTTCCTCCAAGTTCACGAGTCTGTTTCTACTCCGTGTCCCGGTTCTGTCGGTGGCCGGTGGCAGTCTTGCGCGTCACAGGGGTCCGGGAGCGGGCCCGGGCGACGGGAGGTCGGCAATGAGCGAGCGCGACGGTTATCCGCAGGGCGTGCCCAGCTGGGCGGACCTGGCCACCACCGACCTGGAGGGCGCGCGGGCGTTCTACGGGGAGCTGTTCGGCTGGGAGTGGGACGTGTCCGGCCCGGAGTTCATGCACTACTCGCAGGCGATGCTCAAGGGCCGCCGGGTGGTCGGGGCCGGCCCGACGATGGGCGAGGGCGCGCCGGTCGGCTGGATGACCTACCTGGCCGTGGACGACGCCGACACGGTGGTCGCCAGCATCCCGGCCGCCGGCGGCACCGTGGTCGTCCCGCCGATGGAGATCCCGGGGTCCGGCCGGATGTCCGTGGCCGTCGACCCGACCGGCGCCACCTTCGGGATGTGGGAGGCGGCCGCGCACCAGGGCTCCGGCCTGGTCAACGAGCCCGGCACCGTGGTGTGGAACGAGCTGGTCAGCCCGGACCTGCCGGCCGCCCGCGAGTTCTACGCCGCGACCCTCGGGGTGGAGTGGAGCGAGGTGGACGTCGAGGGCTCGCCGTACGGGCTGTTCGCGGTGGGCGGGCGGACCGTCGGCGGCGCCGTGTCCGGCGACGCCCCGCACTGGGAGCTCTACTTCGAAGTCGCCGACGCCGAGGCCACCGTGGCCCGGGCCCGGGAGCTGGGCGGCGAGGTGGTCGCCCCGGTCAGCCCGACGCCACAGGGCCCGATGGCGACCCTGCGCGACCCGCAGGGCGCCACCTTCTCGATCATCGCTTCCGGCTCCACGGAGTAGCGCCGGTCAGGCCGGCAGCGGGAGCAGGGGGACGGGACCGGCGGTCCAGTCCGGGGGGACCGCGGCCAGGGCGTCGGCCCCGGCCGCGCCCCAGAGGTTGCCCGGGCGGTCCCGTCCCACCGGCTCCACCGTGCCGTCCGGGCGGCGGCGCACCGGCAGCACCCTGGTGGCCGGGCGCGGGGTGCGGCCCGGCGGCGGGGCGGCGGCCAGCACCGCGGTGGGCAGA
>CADCTP010000163.1 GCA_902805565.1 uncultured Mycobacteriales bacterium | reverse complement strand
CGCCGGCCGGCCCCCCGGCCGCCGGTGCCGGCCGGCCCCCCGGGCCCCGGCTACCCCGCCGCGGGAACCCGGGTGTCCCGGTGGGTCACGGTGATGTCGCCGTCCGGGCCGCCGACCCGGGCGCCGGCGGCGACGTCGCCGCGCTCGTCCAGCACCGCCCGCTCCACCCGGGCGCCGGAGCGGACCACGCAGTCCGCCAGCAGCACCGAGTCCACCACCGTGGCGCCCTCCTCGACCCGCACCCCGGCGGCGAGCACCGAGCCGCGCACGGTCCCGCGGATAACCCCGGCCGGCCCGAGCAGGCTGTCCTCCACCGTGGCGCCGGCCAGCACCCGCACCGGCGGCCGCTGCGCGCCGTGGGTGCGGATCGGCCAGGCCCGGTCGTCCAGGTCCAGCCGCGGCGACGGGCCGAGCAGGTCCTGGTGGGCCGACCAGTACGCGTCCAGCGTGCCGACGTCCCGCCAGTAGCCGGCCAGCCGGTGCTGCACCGCGTTGCCCGCCGCCACCAGCCGGGGGAGCAGCGTGTCGCCGAGGTCGGCCAGCCCGCCGTCGTCCACCGCGTCCGGCCCCAGCTCCTCGGCCGCGGCGTCCAGCGCGTCCAGCGCGACCTCGGTTCGCAGCACGAAGACCTCGTTGGCGACCAGGTCGCCGGCCGGCTCCTCCGGCTTGTACGCGTAGTCCACCACCTTGTCCCCGTCCACCTGGACCACGCCGTACCGGCCGGCGTCGGACGCCTCGACCCGGGTGGTGACGATGGTCAGGTCGGCGCCGCGCTCGTCGTGCTCGGCGACCAGCTCGGCGTAGTCGGCCCGGTAGACCGCGTCCGCGGACAGCAGCACCAGGTTGCGCGGGGCGAACTCGCGGATCAGGTCGGAGTTGCGCCACAGCGCGTCCGCGGTGCCCTGGTGGAAGCCGCCCTTCTCGCCGAGCCGGGGGTGCAGCACCAGCAGCCCGCCGTACGTGCGGTCCAGGTCCCACGGCCGGCCGTTGGACAGGTGGTCCGACAGCGACTCGGGATGGTGCTGCTGGACGACCCAGACGTCGGACAGCCCGGAGTGCAGGCAGTTCGACAGCGGGAAGTCGATCAGCCGGACGGTGCCGCCGAACGGGACGGCCGGCTTGGCCCGCCCGTCGGTGAGCGGGTCGAGCCGGGAGCCGGCGCCGCCGGCGAGGAGCATGACGAGGGTGCGGTCGCGGGCCATGCCGGGGACCTGCCCGGGCGGGGGGTGGGCTAAGCCGGCAGGGCGATGGCGGTCGCCAGCAGGCCGCCGCCGACGGCGTACCGGCCGTGGAAGGTGTCCACGGTCCGGCCGGCCACCGGCGGCATCCCCTCCACCAGCAGCGTGGCGACGAACTCGCCCCGGGCCGGGTCGGGCCCGGGCCGGAACTCCAGCCGCGCGTCCTCGAACCCGAGCCACTCCCGGGCCAGCGGGAACCAGGTCTTGTAGACGCTCTCCTTGGCCGAGAACAGCAGCCGGTCCCAGTGCACGCCGGCCGGCAGCCCGCGCAGGTGCGCCCGCTCCTCCGGCAGCGAGACCCGGGGCAGGATGCCGTCGGGCAGCGCGGCGTGCGGCTCGGCGTCGATCCCGAGCGAGGCCAGGTCGGTGTCCCGGGCGACCGCGGCGGCCCGGTAGCCGTCGCAGTGGGTCAGGCTGCCGACGATGCCGGCCGGCCACAGCGGCTCCCGCTTCGGCCCGGACAGCAGCGGCACCGGCCCGACCCCCAGCTCGGCCAGCGCGATCCGGGCGCAGGTGCGGACGGTGGTGAACTCCGACCGCCGCTTCTCCACCGCCCGGGCTACCAGCTGCTCCTCCTCCGGCAGCAGGGCCTCGCCGGGCAGCGGGCCGCGGGCGTCGGCGACGGCGACCGCCGCCGGCAGCAGCGTGCCGATCACCGGGCCGGCCTCCTCACCAGGACTCCGGGACGGGGTCCACGTCGGGGAACACCTCGCGCAGCAGGCCGCGGCGCATCCCGTGCCGCTTCCACTCCCGCGGGTAGCCCAGCGACACCTCCTCGAACCGCACCCCGTCCTCGTACGTGGTGCGCGGGATGTGCAGGTGCCCGTAGACCACCGCGGCGGCGGCGAAGCGGGTGTGCCAGTCCGCGGTCCGGTCGGTGCCGCACCAGATCGAGAACTCCGGGTGCCGCAGGATCCGGGTCGGCAGCCGGGTCATCGGGAAGTGGTTGACCAGCACCGTGCGGGTGCCGGCGGGCAGCTCGGCCAGCCGGGCCTCCGTCGCCGCGACCCGCTCCGCGCACCAGGACGGCCGGTCCGGGTACGGGTCGGGGTGCAGCAGGAACTCGTCGGTGGCCACCACCCCGGCGTCGTAGGCGATCTGCAGCGCGGCCGCCGCGGTCGGCACGTGCGCCGGCCGGAAGCTGTAGTCGTAGAGCAGCAGCATCGGGACCACGGTCACCGGTCCGCCGGGGCCGGTCCAGGTCGGGTAGTCGTCCTCCGGGGTGAGCACGCCCAGCGAGCGGCAGGCCGCGACGAGGTGCTCGTAGCGGGCCCGGCCGCGCAGCTGCACCGGGTCCTTCTGCGGCGTCCACAGCTCGTGGTTGCCGGGCGCCCAGATCACCCGGGCGAACCGGCCGGCCAGCACGCCCAGCGCCCACAGGACGTCCTCGGCCTTCTCGGCCACGTCGCCGGCGACGATCAGCCAGTCGTCGGGGGAGCGGGGCACCAGCCGCTGGGTGAGGATCTCCCGATTTTCCTGATACCCGACGTGCAGGTCACTGGTCGCCCACAACCGCCCGTCGCTCACATCCCGACCTTAACCGGACGCCGATCGGACGCCGACAGGGCCCGACCGGGATCCGGTCGGGCCCTGTCGGGGACGCTCGGGACGCTCAGCGGGCGTCGAGGGGGACGTACGCCCGCTCGCCCGGGCCGGTGTAGAGCTGGCGCGGCCGGCCGATCTTGTTCTGCGGGTCGGCGACCATCTCCCGCCACTGGGCGATCCAGCCGGGCAGCCGGCCGATCGCGAACAGCACGGTGAACATCCGGTCCGGGAAGCCCATCGCCCGGTAGATCAGCCCCGTGTAGAAGTCCACGTTCGGGTAGAGCTTGCGGGAGACGAAGTAGTCGTCGCTCAGCGCGACGCCCTCGAGCTCGATGGCGATGTCGAGCAGGTCGTCCCGCTTGCCCATCGCGGACAGGATCTGGTCGGCGGTCTTCTTCACGATCGCCGCCCGCGGGTCGTAGTTCTTGTAGACCCGGTGCCCGAAGCCCATCAGCTTCACGCCGTCCTGCTTGCCCTTCACCTTCTGCACGAAGGCGTTGACGTCCCCGCCGTCCTCCCGGATGCGGGTGAGCATCTCGATGACCTCCTGGTTCGCCCCGCCGTGCAGCGGGCCGGACAGGGCGTGGATGCCGGCCGAGACGGAGGCGAACAGGTTGGCCTGGGCCGAGCCGACCAGCCGCACGGTGGCGGTGGAGCAGTTCTGCTCGTGGTCGGCGTGCAGGGTGAACAGCATGTCCAGCGCGCGGACCATCACCGGGTCGGCCTCGTACGGCTCGGCCGGCAGCCCGAAGGTCATGCGGAGGAAGTTCTCCACCATGCCCAGCGAGTTGTCCGGGTAGAGGAACGGCTGGCCGACCGACTTCTTGTACGCGTACGCCGCCATCGTCGGCAGCTTGGCCAGCAGTCGCAGCATCGGCAGCTCGACCTGCGCCGGGTCGGTCGGGTCGAGGGAGTCCTCGTAGTACGTCGACAGCGCGGACACCGCCGAGGACAGCACCGGCATCGGGTGCGCGTTGCGCGGGAAGCCGTCGAAGAAGTTCTTGAAGTCCTCGTGCAGCAGCGTGTGCCGGCTGATCTTCTCGGTGAAGCCCGCCAGCTGGGCCGCGGTCGGCAGCTCCCCGTGGATCAGCAGGTAGCTGACCTCGGCGAAGGTGGACCGCTCGGCGAGCTGGTCGATCGGGTAACCCCGGTAGCGCAGGATGCCGGCGTCGCCGTCGATGTAGGTGATCTTCGACGAGCAGTTGGCGGTGTTGCCGAAGCCCGGGTCGTAGGTCACCAGCCCGCCCTTGGCGAGCAGCCCGTTGATGTCGACGCCCGGGGCGCCCTCGGTGGGGTGGATGACGGTCAGGTCCTGATCGGTCCCGTCGGCGTGACGCAGGCTCAGGGTCCCTGAGGCGGGGGATTCGGGCATCGGTGGCGCCCCTCTCGGAACGGTCGCGGCGGGCTGTGGTCGCGGGGGTCCTGTTACTCGACGGTAATGGATCGTGCGGCTCACGACACCAGTTCACGCCCGTGACGGACGGCACACGATACGGCCCGGCGGGCCGTTCCGAGGGCCGTTCGGGGACACCGGCGCGGTCGGCCGGTCACGGCTCGATCACGGCCGGCGCGGGGGCCGCGCCGCGGGCGGGCCGGTGTCCGGTTGTGGCCACTGTCGCGCACGGTGCGCAACCACCCTCGGTCCGTGACATCACTCGACAGGAGTAGTCGGCCACGCCTGCCCGGGCCGGCCCGGTCGTCACGCGGAGTAACGACTGCGCCGTCCGGCCCAGGGCCGGGGTCGACCGGCTGAGCCGCTGCCTGAGCCGTACGGCGGCAGGGGTGCGGGCAGGCAGCGGTGTTGTTGACCATGCACACATTCGGACAACCTTCCGCTTCCTGTCACCCCTGGTCAGGCCACGCGAACGGTTCCAATACGGTCATCGAGTTCGTTACGCTTGCCGCCGATCTCCCGTTATGCGGGCGATCCGGTGGTGCGACGCCGTGCCAGGACGTTGTCCGGACTCCTCGACACCGGACGGCCCGGACGGCACCGAAGAAGCCGATACCGAAGGGGACGCAGCTCGTGACTCCGGCCGGCCGAGGACGACCCGACACCTCGTCACCTTGTGTGACAACGATGTCGGGTCCGCGCTGCCGCAAGAGTGACGGGCCGCCGCACACGCCGCCGCCGGCGCCAGCGCTGTCGCCGGCGGCGGACCGACCCGGCCGGACCGGCTCACCGGCCCGCGCGAGCTGCCCGGTGAGCCGCCGGGCGAGCGGCCGGGCCACCCGGCCGGGCGGGTCGGTCGCCACCGGCTCCGACCTGTGGGAGGTGGCGTCCTGACCGGGGCCCCGGCCCCCGCGCTGAGCCACGCAGACCGTCGACACCGGCCGCCCCGGGCGGGCCGTGTCGCACCCCCGCCGACCGGAAGGAGTGGCCCGTGACCGAGACCACCACCGAGCCGAGGACCCGGCCGTCGCTGCGCCTGCGCGGCCGACCGCCGTACGGCTACCGGATGCTGCGCCCCGACGACGACGGCCCCCGGCTGGAGCCGGACTGCGGCAGCGCGCCGGTCGTCCGCCGGATCTTCGCGGAGTACCTGTCCGGCCGGGGCCTGCAGGCCATCGCCGAGGGGCTGACCGCGGACGCCGTGTCCTGCCCGTCGGCGCACGACCGCTCGCGCAACCCGCACCACGAGGGCGTGGCCTGGTCCAAGGGCGCGGTGCGGGCGATCCTGGTCAACCCGCGCTACACCGGCACCCCGGAGCGGGTGTACCCGCCGCTGGTGGAGCAGGAGACCTGGGAGGCGGTGCGGCAGGCGTTCGCGGCCAAGGCCGGCGGCCAGGTCCGGGACGGCCGCACCGAGCGGGTGTACGTCTTCCGCGGCCTGCTGCGCTGCGGCTGGTGCCGCCGGCTGATGCAGGGCACCTGGAACAACGACGAGCCGTACTACCGCTGCCGGTTCCCGGGGGAGTACGCCTCGGCCAACGGCATCGCCCACCCGCGCAACGTCTACCTGCGGGAGAGCCGGCTCACCGGCCCGCTCAACGCCTGGCTGGTCGGCGCCTGCTCGCCGCGCCGGGTCGGCCAGCACCTGCGGCCCGGCGGGGACACCGGCTACCTGGAGCTGCTCGGCCGGCAGCTGCGGACGCTGGCCGAGGAGGACCCGGCCGAGCGGGCCCGCCGGTACGAGTGGCTCGGCCTGCGGCTGACCCTGGCCACCACCGAGTCGGCGGTGCGGGCGAAGGTCGTGCTCAGCGGGACGCTCGCGCTGACCGGCGACATCCGGCTCTGACCCCGTCCGTCACCCCGCCCGGCCCCCCGGCCCTGGCCGGCCCGGGCCGTCCGGGACCGGGGGGCCGTCCGGGACCAGGACGCCGGGGTGGCCGGGCAGGCGGGCCAGCGCGGCCTCCCGGTCCACCGGGCCGGCGGCGACGAGCCGCCCGGCCCGCACGGTCACCGGGCCCAGCAGGGCCGCGGTGGCCGGCAGCGAGACCAGGTGTCCGTCGAGGTCCACCCACTCCGGCCCGGGGAGCACCCGGGCCACGTCCGGCCGGGCCGGCACCGGCCCGGCGGCGGCCGCGACGACCAGCCGTTCGACGGCCCGCAGGACCTCCTCGACGTCCGGGACGTACCGGGTGTCGGCGTGCAGCCGCAGGTCCACCTCGGTCGGGGAGACCCCGGCCAGGGTGAGCACCACCGTGGTCGGCAGCGCCCGGGCCGGCAGCGCGTCGACCACGGTGGGCGCGCACCCGCCGCCCGCCCGGGGCGCCGCCCGCGGGTCGGCGTGCCCGCCGAGGTCGTTGAAGACGACGTCCCGGTGGAAGTGGGTGCCCCGGTCCCGGCCGACCGCCCCGATCACCCGCCACAGCTCACCCGGGTCGAACTGCGCGTGCCGGTACGCCGTCAGCGCCGCCCCGGCGACCTGCGCCACCAGCGCGTCGAAGTCGGCCCCCACCTCGTACGGGACCAGCGCGTCCTGCGCCAGCGGCCCCACGTAGTCCCGCCAGTCCGCGCGGAACCGGTTGCCGCAGATCGACACGATCGCCCCGCGCGGCCGGCCGGTCCGGGCCGCGAGCACCGCGACCTGGGCGGCCAGCAGCACCGCCGACGCGCCGGC
>CADCTP010000162.1 GCA_902805565.1 uncultured Mycobacteriales bacterium | reverse complement strand
ATCCAGCGCCGCGGTCTGCTCAGGAGTGGTCACCCCGATGTCCCCGGTCGCCACCGGAGGCGTCTCAACGACCGGAGGCGGCGGCGTCTCAACCACCACCGGCGGCGGCGGGGTCTCGACCACCACCGGAGGCGGCGGCGGTATGTCGGGGAGGGTCGGCGGGGTGAAGGTCACCGTCGACACGTCCATCACGGGCACGTTCGGGATGGTGGTCATCTCCGGGATCTGGATGTTCTCGGCGACGCTGAAGTTGACCCCGCTCAGGTCACCGCCACTGAAGATGCTGCCGCCGCCGAACGGGTCGGCGTGCGCGGCGCCGGCCCCGGCGACCTGGAGGCCCGCGGCCCCGGCGCCGAGGCCGCCCAGCGCCAGCAGTCGGATGACCGCCTTCGACGTGGACCGGGACGCGGGCCCGGTCTCCTCCTGCGGCACCGCGTCGTACGGATTGTTGAGCTTCTTCGGCGTGCGACTGGAACTCATCTGGGTCCTCCACGAAGGGATGCCGGCGACTTTCGCTGTCGGCTGCCGGTGCGCGGGGCGTGTCCCTCGCCGCGCCGGAGCAGTGTCAGCGGCGGGACGGGCCGGAGGGAAATACCGAACAGGTCCGGCTGGCGATCTGGTTGTCCGATGGTGCCCGGCTCGCGGCCGGGCACGTGGAAGCCCCGCACCGGCGCGTGTCGAGCACGCGCCGGCACGGGGACGACAGGATGCGGATCAGCGCGTGCAGAGCGTCATGGACGGGACTTTCCCCGTCCCGGTGGGACCGCAGGCCGGCTCGATCCCGGTGTACACGGGCGACACCGGGACCGGGCGTGCCTCGGCGGTGAGCAGGCCCGTGGTGGCGATCGGCACGGTCCGGCCGGGCCCGGTGCCGGGGTCGAGCAGGGCGACCTGCCGCACCTGCAGCACGTCGCCCTGCTGGCAGTGCGTCAGCACGTCCGCCGGGATCACTCCCTCGACCGCGAGCGGCACACCGTACGGAAGCGTCCGCAGTGGACCGATCAGCGTCCACGGTCGGCCTTCGCCGTCGCGGAGCACCTCGCAGCCCGGCTCGACCCCGGCCTCGACGGTGCCTTCGACGGAGACCGACCGGGACCCGGCGACCGGGTCTCCCGGCGGCGCCACCGGCTCAGGCAGCGGAGCGGGGTACTTCGGCACCGGTTGGTCCACCGGCCGCTGCCGCCACCACGACACCGGCACCCCGCACCGCCTCGGCAGCACGACCGGCGCGGTGCGGTACGCGAGGTTGTCGTGCAGCACCGGGTCGCGCAGCGGCATGCAGGCCCCCGTGTCGCGGTCGTACCGGGACACGGGGGCGGCGGTCGACGTGTCCGCCCAGGCACTGCCCGTCCCGGGCCCGGCCAGCCCGAGCGCCGCCGCGCCGCCGACACCGGCCAGCACCGCGGCGCGGGCGATCCCGGTCCGCGACCGCGCCGGCACCATCCCCGGTGGGGACGCGTACGGGTTGCTCAACCCTGAGCGTTCCGGCTGTGCCATGGGTCCTCCAGGTGGCTGGTACACCTGAAGGGTGCGTCCGCGGTACGGAGCACCGCCAATACCAGCCGCGCCGGCCGGCTGATCGCGCCATGCGATCGGAGGCGGCTACAGCTCCGGCACCGGCAGGACCTTGTCGAGCTTGCCGGCGAGCTCCCGCGCGGACCGGATGAGCAGGCTCTTCTCCAGCCGGCCGGACCAGGCGCCGCCGAGCAGGCCGACGGCCTCCGGGTCGACCGCGAGCCGGCCCAGCACCTCCAGCGGCAGGTCGGCCCGCTCCGCGAGCTGGTCGATCTCCCGCTGGGACCGGGCGTCCCGGACGTCGGTGACGACGATCGCGTGCAGCATGGTTCCCTCGGCGAGCACACCGGCCAGCTCGGCGGCCCGGGCGAGCAGGTGGGCCACCCCGTCGATGGTGGGGCGGGTGACGAACACGACGGCGGCCGCCCGGGTCAGCACCTCCAGCGCCGGCGACCCGGGATGCAACCGCCCGCAGTCGGCCAGCACATCCAGGGCCGGAGCCGCGGCCAGCCGGTCGGCGAGCACACCCCAGCTGCCGGCGACCTCGCCGACGCGGGCCGGCGGCGGGCCGACCAGGATGTCGAGACCCGCGCCGACCTGTTCCGAGTGCGCCAGCGGGTCGCCGCCGCCGTCGGCGGCCCCGCCGGCCACGTAGCCGAGCACGCCGGAGTCCGCGGACAGCGGGGCCCGGTCGACGCCGCGCAACCGGTAGAGCAGGTCGCTCCCGGTCGGGTCCAGCTCGGCCAGCAGGGCCCGGCGGGGCCAGACCGCCGCCAGCGTGAGAGCCACGGTCGTGGCTCCCGGGGAGCCCTTGGCAGACCCCACGGCGATCAGCGACATCGGAACCGAACCTCCAACAATGTGGGTACTTGTGACCCTTTACCGGGCTCCTGGAAGAAGCAGGATGATGCATGGCTCAGCCGCGCGCCACGGGGGGAAACCGGGGCGTTCACCCGACCGGTACGAGTGAGGACACCGGCATGTCGAAGCAGCACACCGCGGGCCGCGAGTCGGTCGACGACGCGGAGCTGGACTGGGACGCCGTGCTCCAGGACGCCGAGCAGGCGGACGAGCCGGCGCCCGCAGCCCCGCCGGCGGTGACACCGCTGCCGGCCGCCGAGCCCGAGCGACCCCAGGTGGTGTCGCTCGGGGCCGGCTGGTCGGTGGTGCCGGGGCCGGGCCGGTGGGGCGGCACGCTCCGGATCTCCGACGCGGCCCGGGCCCGGGCGGCGGCCGCGCAGGAGACCGCGGATGCGCCGGCCACGGGGCGGCCGGAGGCCCCGGTCCCGGCGTCCGGTCCCGACCGCGGCGACGACCCGGAGTCGGCGGACGCCGGGGCACCGGACGCCCACGATCAGGATGACCGGCAGGCCCGCGGCCGGCACGCCGTCGGACCGGGCGGCCGGGACGGGACCTTCCCGCAGGCGCCGGCCGGGGAGCCGGCCCGGCGGCCCTCCTCCGAGGACCTCACCCCCGACCTGCTGGTCCGCGACCGCCGGTCGGGACCGCGGACGGGTCTGCGCGGGGCGGTGTACCGGGCCTCCGGCCGTACGGTGAACCTCGGCCCGTCGGCGGCCGAGCTGCGCGAGCGGGAGCTGCTGCAGCAGATCCGCGTCCCGATCAGCGGGTGCTTCCGGGTCGCGGTGATCAGCCTCAAGGGCGGCGTCGGCAAGACCACGGTGAGCTTCTGCCTCGGCGCCACGCTGGCGTCGTTGCGCGGTGACCGGGTCATCGCCATCGACGCGAACCCGGACGTCGGCACCCTCGCCGAGCACGTGCTGAAGCAGACCCGGTCCAACGTCTGGGACCTGCTGGCCGATCCGGACTCGATCAACAGCTACGCGCAGGTACGCGGGTTCACCTCCCAGTCCCCGGACCGGCTGGAGGTGCTGGCCTCCGCCCGCGACCCGCAGCTGTCCCACGCCTTCGACGCCAGTGACTACGAACGGGTCATGACGCTGGCCGAGCGCTTCTACACGATGGTCGTCACCGACTGCGGCACCGGCATGGTGCACTCGGCGATGACCGGGGTGCTCGCCTCGGTCGACCAGCTCGTGCTGGTCAGCTCGGCGTCGCTGGACGGCGCCCGCAGTGCGAGCGCGACGCTGGACTGGCTGGAGGCCCAGGGGCACGGCGAGCTCGCGGCCCGGGCCTGCGTGGTGGTGAACTCGGTCCGGTCCCGGTCGGCCGAGGTGGACGTCGACCGGCTCGCCGAGCACTTCCTGGCCCGGAGCCGGGCGGTCGTGACCGTCCCGTACGACCCGCACCTCGCCCAGGGCACGACGATCGAGCTGGCCGCGCTGCAGCGCCGGACCCGGCAGGCGTGGGTGGAGCTGGCCGCCGGGATCGTCGCCGACCGCGGCTGACCCGGTCCCCCACCGACGCGTCAGAACCGCAGCGACGCGACCCGGGCGGCCCGCTCCGCCCGGACCTCCGCGCGGCCGGCCTCGTCGCGCGTCGCATCGTGGAGCACGTCCCACAGCGGGCCCGCGTACGGGCTGACCCGCAGGGCGGCCAGCGCCACCGAGGCGGCGTCGGTGTGGTGGCCGGCGGCCAGCAGCTCCCGGGCCGCCGACGTGCAGCTGTCCGCCACCACCGCACCGATCCGGCGGGCCAGCGGGTCCCGGGCCAGCCAGGCGTACCGGCCGGCCGGGGGCGCGGACATCGGCTCGCCGGTCAGCAGGCCCAGCGCAGCGGTGATGTCGCCGCGGGTCATCAGCGCCGTGAACAGGCCCCAGTCGGTCTGCACTTCCGGGGACAGCCGCAGCAGCCCGTCCTCCAGCGCCAGCCGCGGGCGTCCGGTGGCGTCCAGACCGAGCCACCACTGCGTACGGCGGACAGCGTCGTTGCGGACCGAGTCCGGGACGCCGCGCGGCCAGATGGTCGCGGCCAGCTCGACCAGGCTCGCCGACTCGTGCATGGCGGCGTACGCGGTGATCTCCACCGCGAGGTCGGTGCCCGGGCCGACGTCGCCGCGGGCGGCGGGCGGACCGCCGAACAACTGGATCAGCACCCGTACGGCGTCGACGTCCAGCGGGCGCGGTGCGGGGACGATCGACCCGCCGGCCGGCTCGTCCTCGCCATCGGCCTGGATCAGCCGGCCGAGCGCGGCGAAGGTCTTGGCCGAGATCGCCTGAGCGCCGACCGGATGCCGCAGCGGGCCGGTGTCCAGCACGCCCTCCCGGTTCAACTCGAACCGCCACGCCGCGTCCGGGACCTCCCCGGCCACGAGCACGGCCAGCGGCGAGCGCCCGGGCGGCGGCAGGAACCAGGCGGTGAGGTCGGCGAGATCCTCGGCCGTCGGCGGGGCGGCGAGGACGACCACCTCGGCGATGGCGGCCGCCCCCGCCTGGCGGGCGGCGGACAGCCGGTCGGTGATCTCGTCCACGACGTCGGAGAGCGAGTCGGCGCACCGCAGCCGCCGGCCGCCGAGCGGCGCCAGCTGGTCGCCGAAGCCGACCAGGGTCACCCTGGAGCGGTCCGCCCAGGGCGCCGTGACCAGCTCGACGCCGGCGGCGGCGACGACCGACCGGGCGGCGTTGCGGTCGCCGGCGACGCAGACCACGCCCTGCGGCGCCGTCAGGTCCACCAGCACCCGGCCGACCCCGTCCCCGCCGAGGGAGACCAGTGCCGGCGCCGGTGCCGGCGCCTCCGGGCCGGTCAGGTGCGGCACCGTACGGGCGAGGATCCAGCGCCGGCCACCGTCGGACGGCTGGAACGGCGCCGGCAGGTCGTCCCGGGGGTCGGCCAGCAGGATCCCGAGCGCGTCGGGGGTGACGCGGACCGCCAGCACCTGCAGCGGCTGCCGGCCGGCGGCGGCCAGCGCCCCGGCCACCCGCCGCAGCGCACCATCGACGAGCCGCGCGCCGTCGACGTCCGCACCCAGCCGGGCGGCGACCTCGATGCCGGCGGCCTCCGCGTCGGGCTGCACCGGCAGCCGGCCGACCGGCCGGTCCAGCATCCCGCGGTGCCGGCGGGCGGCGAGCGCGTCCAGCAGGCCGGCGGACATCAGGCCGGCATCCACGACGTCCCAGCGCAGCAGCGGCGGGCGCTGCCGCCGCGCCTGCCGGAGGCGCTGCGCCTCGGCGGCGGCCGTCTCCATCGGGTCCTCCTCGGCGGCCGGCTGCGGGTCGGAGCCGGCCACCCGCCGGAACGCCTGCAGCTGGTACCGGTCCGGCTGGAACCGGCGGTCCGGCGAGACGGCCAGCAGCAGCCGGTCGACGTTCCGGCGGGCGAAGTCCTGCTGCCGGTTGAACGCGAAGTGGACGCGCGGCGGCAGGCCGGAGCCCCGTACGGCCGAGGCGACCTCCACGGCCACGCACACGGCCAGCTGCAACCACAGCAACCACAGCAGCAGGAGCAGCAGGGCGCCGATCGACCCGGCGCTGACGTCGCCGGTCAGGAGGTCGGCCGCGTCGAGCAGCTGGCCCGCGCCGCCGGTCGGCAGCGCGAGCACCGGCAGGCCGAGCAGCAGCAGCGCCAGCACGACCAGGGGGCGCACCCACCGGCCGCGGGCGACGGGGTGCCGCTGGGCGCGGTGCCGACTGGGGGGCGCCTCCGCCCGACGGGAGGTACGAGGCGCCGCGCGGCCGTCCTCCCGGTCACCGGCGTCGGTGTCGCCGGTGGGGTCCCGCTCGGGGTCGGGGCCGCCGCGTCGGCCGCCGAAGGTCTCGTCGACCGCGGTCATGCGGCCACCGCCGGTACGGCGGTCGGGCCGCCGGGCTGGAGGGCGGGGCTGGTGGCGCCGCTCGGGTCGCAGTCGCCGGTGGGGAACAGTCCTCCGCCGCCGGTCTTCTCCGGGGCCTCGTCGGCCGAGGCGCCGGATTGCTGGCCGGCGCCCTGGGCTGCCTCCTGGGCCGGCGGGTCGGCGTCCTGCACGGCCGGCGGCTGCTGGACGGGCTGCTCCGGCAGGACGGATCCGCCCGGCACGGAGTCCGGCCCCTCCGCAACCGGAGCCTGCGGCACCTCCGGCACCTCCGGCGTCACCGGCGTCACCGGCGTCACCGGCGTCACCGGCACCTGCGGCACCTGCGGCACCTCAGCGTCCGGCGTCTCCGGAACCTCCGGCGTCTCGGGCACCTCAGACGTCTCCGGCACCTCAGCGCCCGGCACCTCCGGCACCTCCGGCGTCACCGGCACCTGCGGCGTCTCCGGCACCTCAGCGCCCGGCACCTGCGGCACCTCAGCGCCCGGCGTCTCCGGAACCTCCGGCGTCTCGGGCACCTCAGGCGTGTCCGGCACCTCAGCGTCCGGCGTCTCCGGAGTCTCCGGCATTTCCGGCGTGTCCGGCACCTCCGCGCCCGGCACCTGCGGCACCTCAGCCCCCGGCGTCTCCGGCACCTCCC
>CADCTP010000161.1 GCA_902805565.1 uncultured Mycobacteriales bacterium | reverse complement strand
GTCCTCCTGGCCCTCCACGTACACCGACAGGACGCCGTCGCCGATCACCGAGCAGTCCACCCAGTGCCCGTGGCTGGACCACGGCGCCGGAAGCATGCTCTGGGTCAGCGCGCCCACCGCGACCACGCCGCGGGCCGCGGCCGGCCACACCGGCTTGTCGGTGCCGTAGTTGCCGGCGGCCGCCACCACCCCGGCCACGCCCACCGGGCCCGCTGCCACCACGGCCGTCCCGACCACACCCGCCGGCACCACCCCCGCGCCGGCCACCCAGCCGCCGGCGCCCGCGCCCACCGGGACCCCGGCGCCGCCGGCCGGCGTCAGCACCCCGCCGTCCGCGACCCCCACCCCCTGACACTCGCGCCGCGCGGACAGCCCCTCGGGCGGACGGCGCCGGCAGTTCCGCCTGGGCAGGCGACGCCCCGGGGGCAGCCGTTGCCCGCGACGGCGCCGCCGCGGATCTCGACCGACAGCCGGACCGGGCCGGCCGGCCGCTCGTTGCCCGGGTGCGCGCAGTCACTGGCCAGATCACAATCGCTGGTTACCGATCGATGGATGGGCGGCGGGCCGACCGGGTACGGGGACCGGGACACCGCCCCGCCGGAGAGGAACCCGGATGACGACGCCCGTCCGTGCCCTGCTGCTGATGCTGACGGCCGCGCTGCTCGCCGGTTGCGTGGTGAGCGTCGACACCGGCTCCGGGTCGGGCGGCGGCCGGCCCGAGCCGCTGGGCAGGGTCGACCGGGCCGAGCTCGCCGAGGACGAGACCGGTGCGGTCGAGGTCGCCGACGCCTTCTGGCGGGAGGCCTTCCCGGACACCTTCCGCCGGTCCTACCGCCCGCCGGAGGTCCGCGGCGGCTACGTCGGCGAGGACGGGCCGACCTGCTCGGGGCAGCGGTCGGTCCCCTTCAACGCGTTCTACTGCCCGCCGGAGGACTTCATCGCCTGGGACCGGAACCTGATGGCGGCCGGCTACGAGCAGATCGGCGACGCCTGGGTCTACCTGATCATCGCGCACGAGTGGGCGCACGCCATCCAGGCCCGGCTGGAGCGCGACCAGGTCTCCCCGGCCGCCGAGCTGCAGGCCGACTGCCTGGCCGGCGCGTCGATCTTCGGTGCCGCCGAGCGCGACCTGGTCACGATCGAGCCCGGCGACACCGAGGAGCTGGCCCGCACCCTGGCCGCCGTCGCCGACGACTACCCGTGGACCGACGAGAGCGACCACGGCGACGCCCGGCAGCGGACCGCGTCGTTCAGCACCGGCGCCCGGGGCGGGGTGGACGCCTGCATCGTCGACTGAGCCCCGGTCTAGGACCGGCCCGGGAAGAGCGCCTGCATGTCCGGGTACGCCACGGCGTCGGTGAGCGAGTCGTACGTCCCGGTGGACAGCAGCTCGGCCGCGGCCCGGCGGGCCGTCGCGTACGCCGCCTCGGCCAGCGCGGTGCCCAGACTGATCCGGCGCACGCCGGTCGCGGCGAGCTCCGCGATCGTCGGCCCGCCCGGCCCGGTCAGCACGTTGACCGGCAGCGGGATCCGCTCGACCAGCTCGGTGAGCACGGCCGGGGCCAGCACCCCGGGGACGAAGATGCCGTCCGCGCCGGCCTCCGCGTACGCCGTCGCGCGGCGGACGGTCTCCGGCAGCCGCTCGGCCCGCTCGCCGACCTTGTAGAGGAAGACGTCGACCCGGGCGTTGACGAACAGCGGCACGCCGAGCGCGTCGGCAGCGGACCGGGCGGCGGCGATCCGCTCGGCCTGCTCACCGACCGGGCGCAGCGGCACCCCGCCGTCCTCCAGGTTCACCCCGACCGCGCCGGCGTCGAGCACCTGCCGGACGGTCTCCGCCACCCCGGCCGGGTCCGGCCCGCCGGACTCGCAGTCGGCGGTCACCGGGACCGACACCGTGCCGGCGATCCGGCGGACCGCGGCCGCCAGCTCGGCCCAGGGCAGCCGGTCGCCGTCGGCGGCGCCGAGGCTCCAGGCCACGGCGCCGCTGGTGGTGGCGACCGCGGCCGCGCCGGCCCGCTCGACGAGCGCGGCGGACGCCGCGTCCCAGGCGTTCGGCAGGACCAGCGGGCCGCCCTCGGTGTGCAGGCGGCGGAACAGCTCGGCGCGACTCAACTGTGTCATGTCCGGCATCAGACCAGATGGCACCGACAGTCCACCGGCGGGTACCGGACGCCGTCAGTTGCGCCAGGCCCGCCCGTCCCGCTCGATCAGCCGGTCGGCCTCGTCCGGCCCCCAGGAGCCGGCCTCGTACGTCGGGATGCGCTTGAGGTCGTTGGCCCAGTGCTGGATGACCGGGTCGATGATCCGCCAGCACTGCCGGACCTCGTCGGACCGGATGAACAGCGTCGGGTCGCCGACCAGCGAGTCCAGCAGCAGCCGCTCGTACGCCTCCGGCGACTCCTCCGGGAACGACTCGCCGTAGGAGAACTGCATCGACGCCGTCCGGACCCGGAAGCTGTGGCCGGGCACCTTCGCCCCGAACCGCAGCGTGATGCCCTCGTCCGGCTGGATCCGCAGCACCAGCGCGTCCGCGTCCAGCTCGGAGGCCTGCCCGGCCGCGATCGGCAGGTGCGGCGGCCGCTGGAACTGCAGCGCCACCTCGGTCACCCGGCTCGGCAGCCGCTTGCCGGTGCGCAGGTAGAACGGCACCCCGGCCCAGCGCCAGTTGTCCACGTCCAGCCGCAGCGCCGCGTACGTCTCGGTGCGCGAGAGCGGGTCGACCCCCGGCTCGTCCCGGTAGCCGGCCATCAGCTCGTCCCGGGTGCCGCCGCGGGTGTACTGCCCGCGCACCGCGATCCGGTCGATCGCGTCCGTGGTCGGCAGCCGGATCGCCTGCAGCAGCTTGACCTTCTCGTTGCGGACCGCCTCGGCCGCGAACGACGTCGGCGGCTCCATCAGGGCCAGCGCCAGCACCTGCAGGACGTGGTTCTGCAGGATGTCGCGGGTGGCGCCGGCGCCCTCGTAGAAGCTGCCGCGGGTGCCCACGCCGAGGGTCTCCGCCACGGTGATCTGCACGTGGTCGACCCAGGTCCGGTTCCAGATCGGCTCGAAGACCGCGTTGGCGAACCGCAGCGCCAGCACGTTCTGCACGGTGTCCTTGCCGAGGTAGTGGTCGATCCGGAAGACCTGCTGCTCGTCGAAGTGCGCGTGCACCGTGGCGTCGAGCTCCACGGCGGTGCGCTCGTCGGACCCGTACGGCTTCTCGATCAGCACCCGGGAGAACCCGCCGGCCGGCCGGTTGAGGCCCGCGCTGCCCAGCCCGACCACGATCGGCCCGAACGCCTCCGGCGGGGTGGACAGGTAGAACACCCGGTTGCGGGCGGTGCCGCGGCCGGCGTCCAGCTCGTCGAGCAGCCCGGCCAGCCGCCGGTAGGTGTCCGGGTCGTCGTAGGAGCCGGCGAGGTAGCGGTAGCCGTCGGTGAGCTGCGGCCGGACCGACCCGCCGGCGTCGAGCACCTTGGCCCGGAACTCCTCGTCGCTCATCGGGGTGCGCGCCACCCCCACCACGGCGAACGAGTCGGGCAGCCGTTTGGACCGGGCCAGGCTCTCCAGCGCCGGCACCAGCTTCCGCTTCGTCAGGTCACCCGAGGCGCCGAAGATCACCACGACGGCCGGCGGGGCATTGCGTTCGACGTGCTCCGGGGGAACCTCCACGCCTGACAGCCAACCGGGTACGGGCCCGCGGCGCCAGTGCCGGGTCTAGCCCGGGGCGCCGGGGGCGGTGCGGCCGCCGGCGAGCAGGTGCAGCAGGGCGTCGGCGTACACCACGTCCGGGTCGGTGCCGGTGAACTCCACCGACTCGCCCCACAGCGTCACCACCACCCGCCAGCGGCCGCCGGTCCGCTCCAGCCGGTGGAAGGCGTCGCCGAGCAGCGCCCGCAGCTGGTCCTCGCGGGGCAGCCAGATCGTCTCGTCCTTGTCCACGTCGTCCAGCGCCCACTCGGTGGTGCCGTTGAAGCCGATCACCGTCCGGCCCGGCAGGTCGTGCACCTCGATGGTCATCGTGGACAGCACGAAGACCTCGTCGTCCATGTCCTTGTCCGGGATGCAGAACCGGTCACCCGGCGCCGGCTCCCAGACCAGGCCGGCGGCGAGCAGCCGGCGGGCGAGCGCGAGCGGGATCACGACCCCATCCTGCCGGGTACGCACCCCCCGTGCACCTCCCCGACGACCCCCTCGCGGCGGCCGGCCGGGCGCTGCGGGACCAGCGGGCCGGGCTGCTGGCGCAGGCGGCCGCGCTGCGGGCCGACCTGGCCGGGATCGCCGCCGCGACCGCCGGCGCCGACGGCGACGACGAGCACGACCCGGAGGGCGCCACCATCGCCTTCGAGCGGGCCCAGACCGCGTCCCTGCTGGAGCGGACCGAGGCCCGGCTGGCCGCCCTGGACGGGGCGCTGGCCCGGCTGGCCGCCGGCCGCTACGGCGACTGCGCCCGGTGCGGGCGGCCCGTCGGCGCCGAGCGCCTGGCCGCCCGCCCGGACGCCACCACCTGCGTCGGCTGCGCCCGCTGACCCGGACCGGCGGCGGTCAGCCGATCGGGGGCTGGATCGCCAGCGTCCGTCCCAGGTCGGGGATCCGCCGGGCCCGGGTGAGCACGCGGCCGAGCGCGTCGTGCAGGTCGACCTTCTCGGTCACCGCGACGTGCGCCACCCGGCCGGAGACCTGCGGCGCCGCGAACGAGGTGCCGAAGTGCAGCGCCCACGGGTCCGGCCCGTACGAGTCGGCGGCGGTGTCGAAGAACGGGTCCTCCTCGCCCTCCACGTACACCGACAGGACGCCGTCGCCGATCACCGAGCAGTCCACCCAGTGCCCGTGGCTGGACCACGGCGCCGGCAGCATGCTCTGGGTCAGCGCGCCCACCGCGACCACGCCGCGGGCCGCGGCCGGCCACACCGGCTTGTCGGTGCCGTAGTTGCCGGCGGCCGCCACCACCAGCACGTCCAGGTCCGGCTCGGCCGCGGACAGCTCGTCGATGATGTCCAGCGCCACCTGCAGCGCCAACGCCGGCCGGTCGTCGATCGTGGTGGTGCCCAGCGACAGGTTGAGCACCACCGACTGGCGGGCGGCGAAACCGTCCCGCACCGCGGTGACCATCGCCGCGGCGATGTCGGACTCGAAGGCGGCGCCGTCCGGCGGGACCGCCGCGTACATCGCGATCGGCACCTCGGGCGCCTCGTGCTGGATCAGCCCGGCCACCGCGGTGCCGTGCCCGGCGGCCGCGTCGAGCAGCCCGTTGGCCGGGCTGACGTCCAGCTCGTCGATGTTGCCGGGGTCGACGGCCAGCCCGGCCAGCCACCCGTCGGACCGGGTCTGCCGGGTCAGCCCGGTGTCGACGACCGCGACCCGCACCGGACCGGCCGTCGGTGCCGGCGCGGCCGGTGGCGACGGCCAGCGGCGGGCCGACGGCTCCGCGCCGCCCTGGCTCTTCATCACCACCGCCATCGGCGGGACGAAGTTCAGCGTGGCCGGCACGCCCTTGCGCCGCAGCGCCGCGGCGTCCCGCTGGAGCTCGGCGCCGGTCGCGCCGGCCCGGACCAGCCGGACCACCCGGCCGTCCAGCGCGGCGATCGGCTCCGGGGCCAGCCCCAGCCCGGCGGCCAGCCCGCCGGCCCGCGCGTCCAGGTCCTCCGCCCGCACCAGCAGCTCGCCGTTGGCGACCAGGAAGTCGGCGCCGGCGTCGTCCCGCACGACGTCGAAGTCCGGCAGCAGGGCGGTCCGCCGGGCCTCCCGGGCCCGGTCGAACACCTGCCGCTGCCAGGCCTGGTCACCCCACGTGCGCCCGAACACCTCCGCGTGCCTGCGGACCGCCCGCACGTCCGCGAGCTGTCCCTGCAGATCCTGCACCGCAACCATCCCGACTCCCCTGTCTCCCACCGGTCTCACGCCCGTAGGCTGTGCCAGGACGACACAGGACGGACCCGGCCCGCATGGAAGAGCGCAGCTCGGACATCCTGATACGTGCGACCGCCGCGTACGGCGCGGTCCTCTCCGATCCGGCGGTCGGCGGGCCCGCGGCCGCCGCGCTGGTGGCCGAGGCCCGGCGGGCCCGGCACCCGGAGGCGCTGGTCGCCGCGCTGCGGGCGGAGGCCTGGTGGCACCGCGGCCGGCTGGACGAGGCCCGGGCCAAGCGGCTGCTGGACGAGGCGGTCCGGACCGCCCGCCGGCACGGCCTCCCGGCCCGGCTGGGCGAGGTGCTGGTCACCCGCGGCGCGGTCAACCACGAGCTGGGCCGGCCCGGCGCGGCGGCCCGCGACCTGGAGCTGGCCGGCCGGCTCATCGACGACGGGATGGCGGCCGAGCTGGCCGCCCAGCAGGGCGCGCTGCACCAGAACCAGGGCCGGCTGGCCGAGGCCGCCCGGCTCTACCGCCGGGTGCTGGCCTCCCCCGGCGTCCCGGTGGACGTCCGGGTGAAGATCGCCAACAACCTCGGCGTGCTGGAGGGCGAGCGCGGCCGGCCGCAGGTCGCGCTGGGCTGGCTGGACCAGGCGGCGCAGGCCGCGCCGCAGATCGGCCCCGGGTACGTCGCCCACGTCGCGGAGTCCCGGGCCATGGTCACCGTCCGGGCCGGCCGGCTGCCGGAGGGCCTGGCGCTGTTCGCGGCGGCCGCCCGGGCCTGGGAGGCGGCCGGGCTGCCGCTCGGTGAGCTGGAGGCCGAGCAGGCCGACGCGCTGGCCGAGCTCCGGCTGCTGCCGGAGGCCTCCGGCCTGGCCGAGGCGGCGGTGGCCACGCTGGAGCGGGCCGGCGTGCAGCTGATGGCGGCCGAGGCCCGGCTGCGGGTCGCCCGGCTGACCCTGCTGCACGGCGACCCGGTGGCCGCCGGGCGGCTGGCCGGCGAGGTCGCGGCACTGTTCCGCCGGCAGCGGCGGGCCAGCTGG
>CADCTP010000160.1 GCA_902805565.1 uncultured Mycobacteriales bacterium | reverse complement strand
GCCCGGAGACGCCCGGCCCGGAGACGCCCGGCCCGGAGACGCCCGGCCCGGAGACGCCCGGCCCGGGAACGCCCGGCCCGGAGACGCCCGGCCCGGAGGCCGGGGCCGACTCCGAGGCGACCCAGGTGCTCAGGCGCCCGGCCGCTCCGACCCCGGCCACCGGGTCCGGGGCCGGCGGACCGGGCGAGGTCCGGCCGGCCGCGCCGGAGCCGGCCGGGGACCGGGAACCCCCGGTCGATCCCGACCCGACCGAGGTCCTCCGGCGGGAACCGCCCCGCTGACCGCGGGCCCCGGTCACGCCGCACCTCCGGGCACACCACCGGGCACCGCGAACCCCTGCGCGCGCTCGGGCCACGGTGGACCGCGCCCGGCCACCCGGCCCCGGTGCCGGGGCCCGACCACCGGACCAGGGCCCGGACACAGGCCGTCGGAAGCGGGCCCGCACGGGGCCCGGCACGGCGACGGCCCCCGGGGATCGCTCCCCGGGGGCCGTCGGTGCGTGCGGTCAGAGCGCGGTCGCCACCAGGTCGTCGTGCCGGACCAGGTGGGCCGCGGTGGCCGAGCCGGACGCGTAGTCCACGACGCCCACCCAGCCGGCCCCCTGCAGCCCGGCCGTGGTGTCGGTCACCGACGCCAGCCAGCCGGCCGGCTCCGCGGTGCCGGCGACCCAGACCTTGGCCTGCAGCGTGGTCCCGACGGCCTGCGTCCGGACCTGGAGCTTCGTGCCCGGGGTGTAGGTGATGCCGGCCAGCGTGACCTGCGTGCTGATCGCCGTCTCGGTCCCCCCGGCCA
Source organism: uncultured Mycobacteriales bacterium (assembly GCA_902805565.1). GTDB lineage: Bacteria > Actinomycetota > Actinomycetes > Mycobacteriales > CADCTP01 > CADCTP01. Next base: position 6,086 of record CADCTP010000160.1, on the reverse strand, counting down.
CCCGGCTGAGGTTGAACAGCACCTTGCCGTCGGCCATGATCCGCAGCCGCGACCGGTACTCACCGGCGGTGCTGCCGCGCACGACCGAGGACAGGTAGACGCCGCCACCGGTCGGTGCCGCGTCCAGCCACATCGTGCTCAGCAGGTCGACGTCCTGCGCCGAGACCGAGCCGAGCCGGGCGGTGGCGGTGCGGCCGGCCGGCACGGACAGCCGGGCCGCCCCGTCGGCGACCGAGACCGCCACGCCGGAGGCGCTGACCGTCCACGGGCCACCGAGGTCGGCGGTGCCGAGTCCGGTGGTCACCGCGCGCTCGAAGGTGTCCCGGGCCACCGCCGGGTCGGCCGGCGGCACGGCAGTGACCGTGACCGTACGGGTGGCCGTGGCCGTCGCACCGTCGTCATCGGTCACCGTCAACGTCACCGTGTACGTCCCCGCCGCCGCGTACGTGTGCGTCGGCGACACCCCGGTCCCGGTCTGACCGTCCCCGAACGCCCACCCGTACGACGCGATCGTCCCGTCCGCATCCGCCGACGCCCCCGCGTCGAACGACGCCACCAGATCCTGCGCCGCCGCCGTGAACGCCGCCGTCGGCTCCTGGTTGGTCGGGGTCGGCCCGGTGCCGCCGCCCAGCGTCCAGTGCTGCTGCACGTCCGCCGCGGTCAGCACCGTGGGGTAGATCGCGGTCTCGTCGACGGACCCGGTGAAGTCGTTGGTCGACGCGCCGCCCCAGGTGTTGTCGCTGCCGATCCGCCAGTAGCCGTCGTACGGCTGCGGCGTGACCGGGGCGTGGGTGCCGACGAGCGTCCCGTCGACGTAGAGGGCCATCCCGGCCGGTCCCTGGGTCGCCACCAGGTGGTGCCACTGGCCGTCGTTGTAGCTGCTCGGCGTGTCGATCACCGCGGCGCTGCCGGTCCAGAGCCCGAACCGGAGCCGGCCGTCGTCGAACATGTAGACGTGCCGGTCGTAGCTGCCGCTGGTGCCACCGGTCCCGTTGTTGCCGAAGCCGATGATCCGGCCGCCGGTGGTCGTGTCGGTGCGGATCCAGGTCTCCAGCGAGAACACCGTCGGGTTCGACGTCGGCCCGCTGGCCACCACGGTCTGCGGCCCGCCCGGCAGGGTCACCGACCTGCCGGCCGTCGCGGCCGGCGAGCCCGGCTGGCCGAGCTGGACGCCGGCCGAGTAGACGCCGCTCGGGTCGGTGGTCGTGGTGTCGACCGCCGCGGTGCCCGAGGTCTCGTCGTGCCGCCAGTAGACGTCCGGCCGGTCGTCCCAGACCGCCGCGCCGTACGCGTCGGTGGGCCGCTTCGGCAGCACGAGGGTCCGGCCGCTGGCGGTGTAGTGCGCCGCCACCCGGGCCGCGCTGAGCGCCGTCGGGTAGACCGCGGCCTCGTCGATGGTCCCGGCGAAGGACTTCGACGCCGGGGAGTCCGGCCAGCCGCCGAGGTTGTCGCCGCCGACCCGCCAGTAGCCGGAGAACGGCTGGCCCTTGACGGTGTCGGCCCGGCCGCCGAGCTTCTTGCCGTCGACGTAGAGCGTCATGCCGGCGGAGCCCATGGTGGCGACGACGTGGTGCCAGGCCCCGTCGTTGTACGCCTGCGGCGTGACGACCGTGCGGACGCCGCCGTCGTAGACGCCGAAGACGAGCCGGCCGTCGTTGGTCATGTAGACGTGCCGGTCGTAGCCGGTGCTGTCGCCGGTCCGGTTGTTGCCGAAGCCGATGATCTTGCCGCCGGAGGTGGTGGTGGTCTTGATCCACGCCTCGGCGGAGAAGGTGTCCGGGCCGGTCCGCAGCGCGGTGGCCGGGGCCGGGAGGGCCGCGGTGCCGGCGAACGTGGTCGCGGTGGACTCGGACTCGGCCGGGATGGCGCCGGCCGCGCCGCGGGTGGCGGAGGCGTCGACGGTGAGGTCGTCCGCGCCGACCCAGTCGTAGCCGGCGGTGCCGGCGGACTCGCCGAGCGGCCAGTGCGTCGTCGGGCCGTCGGCCCGGACCGCGTCACCGTAGGGGGCGGCGCCGGTGGTGCCGGCCGGCACGGTGATCGAGGTCGGGTTGCCGTTGACGACGTTGCCCAGCGGGTCGGTCACCCGGATCCGGTAGGTCTGGGTGGTGCCGGGGGCCGCGCCGGTGTCGGTGAAGGCCAGCGGCGGGCGGTCCCACCAGGCGGAGTCGGCGGTGACCGTGCCGATCGGGACCGAGCCGCTCAGGGTGGCACCGCGCAGGACCTGGTAGGTCAGGCGCCGGTTGTCCCGGTCCCACGCCGACTTCCAGGACACCCGGACGGTGCCCGGGGCCAGGGAGACCAGCGTCGGGTTCATGTCGTTGCCGCCCTGCGGGCCCTGCTTGTTCGGCGCGATGTCCTTGACCGCGAACCGGACCAGGCCCTGCTGGTTGGTGCCGTTCACCCGCGGGAACTCGCCGCCGAGCACGACGTACTGGTCGTTCGCGGCGACGGCCCAGCCGGCCTGCGTCTGACCGGTGTACGTGCCGGTGGTCAGCGTGGGCAGCCAGTGCAGCAGCTCGGGCGCGGGCTGGCCGCTGAAGGTGCCGCCCTGGTTCACCCGGCCGTCCGCGGCCGGCCCGGTCACCTGGGCGTACGCGTACTGGAAGCTCCACGGCTCGGTCTGCGGGTTGCCGCCGATCATGCCGCAGTCGTGGATGTGGCCGACGTAGTAGAGGACGCCGCCGCCCGGGGCGGAGGCGTAGGTGTCGCCGCGGCAGCCGGTGACCCAGGTCAGCGAGCCGGTCGCCACCTCCGAGGAGAAGGTGCCCTCGAAGTTGCCGCCGCCGCCGAAGGTGTAGCCGGTGCCGAACACCCGGGTGCCGTCGGTGCTGAGGTGGTAGACCGCCGCCGAGTCGCCGGCGTTGCGCACGATCGTGTTCGTGGCGAACGGCAGCAGGGCGCCGGTCGTCCCGTCCAGCGCGCCGAGACCGTACGCGCTGGGGTCCCCGTTGAGGGAGAGGAACTTGCCGCCGGCGTAGACCTTGTTGCTGCCGGCCGGCGCGGTCAGCGCCAGCACCTCCTTGTCGGCGGCGGGCGCCCACGGCAGGAGCGCGCCGTTCGACGGCGCGACCGCCGCCAGCCGCTGCCGGGGCTGGTTGTTCGCCACGGTGAAGATGCCGCCGACGTAGACGGTGCCGTCGCTGCCGACGGCCAGGCTGCGGGTCCGCGCGTTGAAGCTCGGCGCGAAGGAGGTGACCACCGAGCCGGTGGTGGCGTCCAGCGCGACCAGCCGGTAGCGGTTGATCCCGCTGACCTGCGTGAAGCTGCCGGCGACGTAGATCCGGGTGCCGTCCGGCGAGGCGGCGATGGTCTGCCCGGCGCCGTTCAGCGTGGGCGCCCAGGAGGGGATCAGCGCGCCGGTGGTCAGGTCGAAGGCGAGCAGGTTGGCCCGCGGCGTCTCGTTGCTGCCCGCGGCCGAGCCGGCCGGCCGGGCCGAGGTGAACTCACCGGCGACGTACACCCGGTTGCCGACGATGACCTGCGACCACACCACGCCGTTGACCTGCACCGTCGGCAGCGCGTCGGCGCTGACGGTGGTCGTGGTCGTCGGCGGGGTCGGCGCGGTGTCGGCCGCGGCCGGGACCGCGGACAGTGCCGCCCCGGCGACGGCCAGGCCGGTCACCCCCAGCAGGGCGACGAGACGCCGTCGTGCGGACGCACGCGGGAAGCGCAACATCAGTGCTCCTACTCCGACCACCCGGAGCCCCCCCAGGTGGAACACATGGACGACCGGCGTGCGGCCGCGAGATGTCACGAGACTAAGCGGTCCCGCGCTGTGACACACCCGAAAGCGGAAGTCGACCGGGGAGCCGCCACTCAGAGTGATTGTTCTGTCACGGTCAGTGGCAGACTCAGCTCGGTACGACCACCGACACCGGCGCGCCGGTCACGGTGTTGCCGAAGGCGTCCTTGACCCGGACCCGGTAGCCCTGGGTGCTCCCGGGCGCCGCCGCGGTGTCGGTGACCTGCAGCGTCGGGGTGTTCCACCAGGCGGTGTCCACCCGCAGCGTGCCGACCACGGTGGAGCCGCGCAGCACCTCGTAGGTCAGCCGCCGGTTGTCCCGGTCCCAGGTCGCGGTCCAGGAGACCCGGACGACGCCCCGGGTGCCCGGGGTGACCGTCGGGACCGGGCCGGGCGTCCGCGGGCCCTGCTTGTCCGGCGCGATCGCCGACACCGCGAACCGGGCCAGGCCCTGCTGGGCCACCCCGTTGACGCGCGGGAACTCGCCGCCGAGCAGCACGTAGTCGCGGGTGCCGGTGACCGACCAGGCGGCCTGGTTCTGGCCGGTGAAGGAGCCCGCGGCCACCGTCGGCAGCCAGTGCAGCGACTCGGCGGCGGCACGGCCGGCGAACGGTCCGGTGCCGTTGGTGCGGCCGTCGGCGGCCGGCGTCACGGTCGAGGCCATCGCCCGCTGGAAGGCCCGCGGGCTCTGCTCCGGGAACGCGCCGATCGCGCCGCAGTTGTGCGCGTGGCCGACGCTGTAGAGCGCCGACCCGATCGGCACCGAGCTGTACGTGTCGCCCAGGCACCCGTTGACCCAGCTCAGCTCACCGGTGGTGGCGCTGGCGGCGAAGGTGCCCTCGAAGTTGCCGCCGGTGCCGAAGACGTAGCCGGTGCCGTACACCCGGCGCGCGTCGGCCGACAGGCTGTAGATCGCGGCGTTCGGGCCGCCGTTGCGGACGACCTCGTTCGCCGGCATCGGCAGGTTGGCGCCGGTGGCCGGGGCCACCGCGCCCAGGCCGTACGTGGCCACGCCGTTCAGGGTGGTGAACCGGCCGCCGAGCACCAGGCGGCCGCTGGCCGGCGGCAGCGCCAGCGCGAAGACCTCGCCGTCGGCGTCCGCCCGGAAGGGCTTCAGCGTGCCGTCCACCGGGCTGAACGCGGCGACCCGGGACCGCGGCTGGTTGGCCGCGACGGTGAACTGGCCGCCGACGTACACGGTGTCGGCGGTGACCACGATCGGGCGGGCCCGGTAGTTCAGGCTCGGCCGCCAGGTGCTGACCAGCGCGCCGGTGCTGGCCGACAGGGCCGCGACGCGGTAGCGGGCGACGCCGTTGACCTGCGTGAACTCGCCGGTGACGTACACCCGGGTGCCGTCCGGCGAGACGGCCAGGCCGAGGCCCTGGCCGTTGAGGCGCGGGGCCCAGGACGAGACGAGCGCACCGGTGGTGAGGTCGTAGGCCAGCAGGTTCGCGCGGGCGACGGTGCCGACGCCGGGTGCGGCGCCGAACGGGCGGGCGGTGCTGAACCGGCCGGCCACGTACACCCGGTTGCCCGAGACGACCTGGGCCCAGGCGACCCCGTCGATCTGCGGCGCGGGCAGCAGGTCGGCGCTCACCGTCGGCGGTGTCGGCGCGAGGGGGGCGGTGTCGGCCCCGGCCGGCGCGGCCGGGGACAGGGTGAGCACGGCCACCGCCGCGGCACAGACTCCGGACAGCAGGCGCCCACTCATGCAGCACTCATCCCCTCACGGTCACGGCGAAGCGACCGTACGGACCGACCCCGACGGCGTACGACTGGGGCACGATAGGCGCCGCACGGCCGCAGTGTCCATGTAAGGGACAACGGGCAGTGACCGGTCAGGCGAAGCGGCGGGGGTCGTTACCGCTCGAACACGGCGATACTGGGCGACGAGCTGGAGGACACCTCGACCCGCAGCGAGCCGGCCTGGGCCGCCGGGACGAGGAAGTAATAGGTGCCCTCGGCGGTCTGCCGGGCGGCCAGCTTCCCGGAGAGGGCCTTGGTCTCGGCCGAGCCGCTCGGGTTGGCCGGCGTGCCGTCGCCGTACGAGGCGACCACGGCCAGCCCGGAGAGGTCGAAGGCGGCGGCGGAGTTGTTGCGGACCCGGACGGTCACCTGCACCCCGTTGCCGGCGATCTCCCCCGGGCCGGACGCCTTGACCTGCACGTCGCGGACCCCGGACACCGCGATCGCCACCCCGGACCGCAGCGGGGCGTCGGTCCCGACCGGGGCCGGCGGCAGCGGCGACACCGCGACCGGCGGCACCGACCTGGCCCGGGCCGGCGCTCCCGGGGAGCGGGTGGCCGTCGGGCCGGCCGGCCCGGCCGGCGAGGTCCCGGTGGCG
>CADCTP010000159.1 GCA_902805565.1 uncultured Mycobacteriales bacterium | reverse complement strand
CGACCACCTGCGCCCCCGCGGCGGCCAGCGCCCGGGCCGCCTCGGCCAGCTCGGCGTCCGGGTCGGCCGGGGGACCGGCCGGGGCCGGCAGCCGCGGCCGGCCGGCCATCCGGCACACCGGTCCCACGGCCACGCCCGGGCTCACCCCGAGCCCGGCCAGCCGCTCACCCATCGGCGTCCCCGTCTGCGTCCAGGTCCCGCTCCAGCAGGGCCGCCAGCTCCGCCACCGCCCGCTCGGCGTCCGCGCCGTCCCCCTCGGCCTCCAGGGTGACCTCGGTGCCCTGGCGGGCCCCGAGCGCCAGCACGGACAGCATGCTGCGGGCCTGCACCGCCGGCCTGTCGCCCACCCGGATCGTCACCCGGGCCGGGGCCGCCGCGGCCGCCTTGACGAACAGGGCGGCCGGCCGGGCGTGCAGCCCGCTCGCGGAACCGATCACGACCGTACGCTGCACCATCGGTTCTCCTAGGGCTCGATCGTCACCTTGATGGCGTCCCCCCGGGCGACGATCTCCAGTCCCTCGAGGACCCGTTCCAGCGGCAGCCGATGCGTGATCAGGTCGGCCACCGGCACGGCGCCGGAGGCGATGAGCTCCAGCGCGCGCTGGTTGTGCGCCGGACTGGACCCGTTCGCGCCCACCACGGTCAGCTCACGGTAGTGGACGAGGTTGGAATCGAAGGCGATCACCGGGTCGGCCTTCGGCAGCCCGCCGAACAGGCTGACCCGGCCCGAGCGCGCCGCCATCAACAGTGCCTGCTCCTGGGCCGACTTCGCCGCCGCGGCGGTGATCACGACGTCCGCGCCGGTGCCGCCGGTCAGCTCGCGGACCGCGGCCACCGGGTCCGTCCCGGAGCCGCAGACGGTCGCGTCCGGGCGGACCACCGCGGCCGCGGCGTCCAGCCGGGCCCGGTTCGGCTCGACCAGCACCACCGCCGCCGCGCCGCGGGAGCGGGCCAGCAGCACGTGCAGGCAGCCGATCGGGCCGGCGCCCAGCACCACCACGGTGTCCCCGGGGCCGACCCGGGCCAGCTCCTGCCCGTTGAGCACGCAGGCCAGCGGCTCGGCCACCGACGCCTCGGCGAACCCCAGCCCGTCCGGCAGCCGGTTCAGCCCGCCCACCGCCAGCACCGTGGCCGGCACGGTGACGTACCGGGCGAAGCCGCCGTCGTACTGGTAGCCCATCGACTCCTGGTTGACGCACACCGTCATCCGGCCGCGCCGGCACTGCGCGCAGGTGCCGTCCGGGATCGCCGCGATGACCTGCACCCGGTCACCGGGCGCCCAGCCGGTCACGCCCTCGCCGACCTGGTCGACCTCGCCGGCGATCTCGTGGCCGAGCACCCGGGGCGGGCTGAGGTTCGGGTGGCCGGCGCGGGAGATCTTCACGTCGGTGCCGCAGGTCGAGCAGTTGCGCACCCGCAGCCGGACCTCGCCGGGACCGGCGACCGGCTCCGGCAGGTCCTCGACGCGGATGTCGCCCGGTGCGTAGAACCGTGCCGCCCTCACCCGGCCCCCTCGCCCTCGGCGCCCCCGGTGCCGTCCGTGCTGCCGGTGCTGCCGGTGCTGCCGGTGCTGCCGGTGCTGCCGGTGCCGCCGGCGTCGTCCGTGCCGCCGGCGTCGCCGGTCGCGGCGGCGTCGTCGGGGGGCCGCAGCAGGGCCGCGACCTCCGCGTACGACCCGGCCGCGCGCAGCCGCGCCGCCCGCTCCGGGTCCAGCAGCACCGAGGCCAGCTCGGCCAGCACCTCGACCTGCCGGCCGGCCGTGGCCGCGATCCCGATCGCCACCGTCACCGCGCCCGCGCCGCCCCAGTCCACCGGCCGGTCGAACCGGACGAAGGACAGCGCGTCCCGGCGCACCAGCGACCGCGCGGCCGCGGTGCCGTGCGGGATCGCGACGCCCTCCCCCACGTACGTCGACACCGACTCCTCGCGCTCCAGCATCGCCGGCACGTACGCCGGGTCGACCGCACCGCAGTCGACCAGCGCCTCGCCGGCCCGGCGGATCGCCTCGGCCCGGTCCGCCGCCGCCCCGTGCGGGCGCACCGCGGCCGGGTCCAGCAGCTCGGCGACCGTCGCGGGCGGGGTGTCCACCTCAGACATCGAGCGACGTCCCGTTCCGCACGGCCGCCACCACCTTCGCCACCGCGGGGTCGCCGAGGAACAGCATGAACGGCACCACCGGCACGCCGGGCGCCGCGGCCCGGACCCGGTCCGCCAGCTGCTGGTGGGTGACGATGAGGTCGGCGTCGGCCGGGATCTCGTGCACCGGGGTGTGCGCCACCTCCACCGGGTGCTTCCTGAGCTGCTTCCGCAGCTGCCCGGCGAGCATCACGCTGCTGCCCATGCCGGCGTCGCAGGCGACGACCAGCTTCCTGATGTCGGCCCCGGAGATGGTGGTCATGTGCTCGGACCTCGGCTTCCGTGCGGGTACGCCGGCTCCGTCGGGAGCCGGCCGGTGGGCAGGTCGTCGGTCAGCTGCGGACGGGCCGGCTTGGCCTCCCGGACGGCGGCGGCCGCCCCGGCCAGCTCGGCCTCGGCGTCGTCGGCCGCTCTCTCCCCCCGGCCGAAGCCGAGCAGGGCCGAGCCGACCACGAAGGACACGGCGGCGGCGGCGAACACCCCGCCGAACACGGCCAGCCACTCGCCCCGCGGGGTCACCGCGCCGTAGGCGAAGATGCTGCCCGGCGCCGGGGTGGCGACCAGGCCGGCGTCCCCGGCCAGGAAGACCAGGATGCCGGCGGCGCCCCCGGCCACCGCGGCCAGCAGCATCTTCGGCTTCATCAGCACGTACGGGAAGTAGATCTCGTGGATGCCGCCGAGGAACTGCACCGCGATCGCGGCCGGCACCGAGGCCCGCAGCGCCCGCGGCCCGAAGAACAGGTAGGCCAGCAGCACGCCGAGGCCCGGCCCGGGGTTGGTCTCCAGCATGAACAGCACCGACTTGCCGGTCTCGCCGACCTCGCTGGCCCCGAGCGGCCCGAAGACGCCGTGGTTGAGGGCGTTGTTGAGGAACAGCACCTTCGCCGGCTCGACGATCAGCGACACCAGCGGCAGCAGGTTCCGCTCGACCAGCCAGCCGACCCCGTCCCCGGCCAGGTCGGCGAACCGCTCCACCACCGGGCCGACGCCCCACAGCCCGCCCAGCGCCGCCGCGCCCCCGACGACGGCGGCGGTGAAGTTGTCGACCAGCATCTCGAAGCCGGGCCGGGTCCGGTCCTGGACGAACCCGTCGACCCGCTTCATCACCCAGGCCGCGGCCGGGCCGACGATCATCGCGCCGAGGAACATCGGCACCCCGGCGCCGACGATCACGCCCATCGTGGCGATCGCGCCGACCACGCCGCCGCGCTGGCCGTGCACCAGCCGGCCGCCGGTGAAGCCGATCAGCAGCGGCAGCAGGTAGTTGATCATCGGGTCGACGAGCTGGGCGGCGGTCGCGTTCGGCAGCCAGCCGGTCGGGATGAACAGCGCGGTCAGCAGGCCCCAGGCCAGGAACGCGGCGATGTTCGGCATCACCATGGAGGCCAGGAAACCGCCGACGCGCTGGACCGTCGCCTTCGCGCCCGTGCCCTGGACCGCGGGGGTGTACGCGCTCATGGTCACGCTCCTGTCGCCGGAGCCGGGGCGGAGGTCCCGGCTGTGCTTGTCTGTCGGGCGGGCGGCACGGGCATCAGCCCGAGGGCAGCAGCGGCCGGCCGAGGTCGGGCCCGGGCCGCACCCGGACGGCCGCCCGGACGATGTCCCCGGGCCCGGGCATCCGGCTGCCCGGGAGCGCGGCGGCGGCGGCGCCCCAGGCGAGGCCCTCGGCCAGCGCGGCGAACCCCTCCCCGCCCACGGACAGGAAGCCGGCGAGCATGGAGTCGCCCGCGCCCACGGTGCTGCGCGGCTCCACCTTCGGCGACTCGCCGGTCAGCACCCCGTCCGCGCCGACCAGCACGGCGCCGTCCGCGCCCAGGCTGGCCAGCACCGTACGGGCCCCCCAGGACCGCATCTCCTCGGCCGCCTCGACCACGTCGCGCAGCGACCGCAGCGGCCGGCCGACCGCCTCGGCCAGCTCCTCCCGATTCGGCTTGACCAGGTCCGCGCCGGCCGCCGCGGCCGCCAGCAGGGCCGGCCCGCTGGTGTCCACGGCCACCCGGATGCCGGCGGCCGCGCACCGCCGGCCGAGGGTGGCGTACACGTCGGCGGGGACGCCCGGCGGCAGGCTGCCGCAGGCGACGACCCAGTCCGCCGAGCCGGCCACCCGCAGCACGGCGGCGGCGACCCGGTCCAGCTCCTCGGCCGACATGGCGCCGCCCGGCTCGTTGACCTTGGTCACCGTGCCGTCCGGTTCGGCCAGCGTGACGTTGGAGCGGGTGGAGCCGGTGGACGGCACCGACACCACGTCCACGCCCTCCTGCTCCAGCAGCCGCACCAGCCGTTCGCCGTCGTCGCCGCCGCACGGCAGCACCGCCCGGGACGGCGTGCCGTTGGCCAGCAGCGCGCGGGAGACGTTCACGCCCTTGCCGCCCGGCTCCAGCCGGGCCCGGCCGGCCCGGATCACCGTGCCGCGGCGCAGCCGGTCCACCTCGATGGTGCGGTCCAGGCTCGGGTTGAGCGTCAGCGTCACGATCATGCCCGGATCACCTCGGGCCCGGCGGCCCGGATCTCGGCCACCAGCCGGTCGTCCAGCCCGGTGTCGGTGATCATCACGTCGATGTCGGACAGCGCCGCGAACGCGGCGAAGTGCACGTCGCCGACCTTGGTGTGGTCGGCCAGCAGGACCGTACGGCGGGCGGCGGCGATCATCGCCCGCTTCACCGCCGCCTCGGCCGGGTCCGGGGTGGTCAGCCCGCGCTGGGCCGAGCAGCCGTTGGTGGCGATGAACGCGACGTCCACGTTGAGCCGGGCCAGCGGCTGCAGCGCGCCGTCGTCGACGGTCGCCAGCGTCCGGCCGCGGACCCGGCCGCCCAGCATCACCACGGTGAGGTTCGGCCGGGCGGCGAGCACGGTGGCCAGCGGCGGCGAGTTGACCACCACGGTCAGCTCCCGGTCCGCCGGCAGGGCCTCGGCTAGCCGGCCGGTGGTGGTGCCGGCGTCGATGACGACCGCCCCGTCGTCGGGCAGCTCGGCCAGCGCGGCCTTGGCGATGCGCTCCTTCTCCGCGGTCATCACCACGTCCCGGGCCGCGACGGCCGGCTCGAACCCGAGCCGCTCGACCGGGATCGCGCCGCCGTGCACCCGGCGGACCACCCCGGCCCGTTCCAGCACGGTGAGGTCGCGGCGGATGGTCTCGGTGGTCACGTCCAGCACCTCGGCCAGCGTGACCACATCGACCCGACCCTGCTGCCGGGCCCGGCGGAGGATCTCCTGCTGGCGCTCTTGCGCGTACATGTTGGATTCCCCACCGTCGGGCCTGCGTTTCTGTAGTTTTACGCCCGGCTTTCTGTGTCGTCAACACGCTCGTGCCGGCCGGCCGGGCGGAGCCGCCGAGCTCATCCTCCGCCCGGCCCAGCGCCCCGTCATGGGTCAGGTGACCCGGGTCCCGGCCCCCGGCCCGCCGGCCGGGGGGATGGCCGGTATCCGGATCGGGTCCGGGTCCCCGGGGTAAGGTCCCGCCGTGGCAGCCAGGCGGAACCGGCGGGAGCAACCCGCCGCCGACGCGGTGTCGGTACGGCTGCCCGCGCACAGCATCGGCCCCGCGGTGGCCATCGGCCGCCGGCTCGTCGCCGCGCTCGCGATCCTGCTCGCCGTGGTCGGCGCGGTGCTGCTGGACCGGGACGGCTACCGGGACGTCAACGAGGACGTCATCGGCGTCGTCGACGCGTTCTACTACGCCACTGTCACCCTCTCCACCACCGGCTACGGCGACATCACGCCGGCCAGTGACGCCGCCCGGCTGGTGAACGTCCTGTTCGTCGCGCCGGCCCGGGTGCTGTTCCTCATCATCCTGGTGGGCACCACGCTCGAGGTGCTCACCGAACGGTCCCGCGAGCAGTTCCGGCTCCGCCGGTGGAGGTCCCGGGTGCACCAGCACGTCGTCGTCTGCGGGTACGGCACGAAGGGGCGCAGCGCGATCGACGCGCTGCTGGAGGACGGCACGGCCATCGGCCAGATCGTGGTCGTCGAGAAGGACCCCGGCGCGCTCAAGGAGGCCACCGCCCGCGGGCTCGCCGTGGTGCCGGGCTCCAGCTCCCGGTCCGCGGTGCTGCGGGAGGCCATGGTCCCCGACGCGCGGGCGGTGGTCGTCGCCACCGACGCCGACGACGCGGCCGTGCTGACCGTGCTCACCGCCCGCGACCTGGCGCCGGATGCCTGGATCGTGGCCGCGGTGCGGGAGACGGAGAACATCCCGCTGGTCCGGCAGAGCGGCGCCGACCAGGTCGTGGTGTCCTCGGCGACGGCCGGCCGGCTGCTGGGCATGTCGACCTCCGCCCCGCAGGTGGTGACGGTGGTCGAGGACCTGCTCACCGCGTCCACCGGGATCGCGCTCAGCGTGCGGCCGGTGGAGTCGCACGAGGTCGGGCGCGCGCCCAACCAGCTCGGCCAGCCGGTCGCGGCCATCGTGCGCGGCGGCGAGCTGCACAACTTCGCCGACCCGGCGGTGCAGCGGCTGGTCGCCACCGACAAGGTGGTCTGCATCGCCGACGTCGACCGGGAGATGGACGACCCCCGGATGGAGGGCCCCGGCCCGGACGGGGTCGGCCGGGCCGGGCCCGGCCAGAGCCCGGCGCCGGACGCGGCCGGCGGGATCCGGCCCGACGGGACGCAGCCCGACGGCTCCCGGCCCGACCGGACCCAGCCCGACGGGAGACAGCCCGACGGGAGACAGCCCGACGGGACGCGGCCCGAGGGAACGCCGCCCGATGGGACGCCGCCCGAGGGGACGCGGCCCGAGGGGACGCGGACCGGGGCGCGGCGGGGCACCGGGCGCAGGAGCTGACCGGCCCGGGCTACGGCACGGCGGGTCGGCAGAGGCTAGGGTCGGAGCTGTGCCGAGAGCGTCTCTCCCCGCGCCGTCGTACCCGCTAGTTCGTAAGGTGCTGGACAACGGCCTGCGAGTACTTCTGGCCCCCGACCGCGCGTCGCCCGTCGTGGCGGTCGCGGTGTACTACGACGTGGGCATCAGGTCCGAGCCGGAGGGCCGCACCGGGTTCGCCCACCTCTTCGAGCACCTGATGTTCCAGGGCTCGGCGAACCTGGAGAAGCTCGAGCACTTCCGGTACGTCCAGTCCTCCGGCGGCACCTTCAACGGCAGCACGCACCTCGACTACACGAACTACTTCGAGGTGCTGCCGAGCAACGCGCTGTCCCGCGGCCTGTTCCTGGAGGCCGACCGGATGCGCAGCCCGCGCATCACCGAGGAGAACCTCGCCAACCAGATCGCGGTGGTGAAGGAGGAGATCCGGGTCAACGTCATGAACCGGCCGTACGGCGGGTTCCCGTGGCTGCTGCTGCCCCCGGTGCTCTTCGACAGCTTCGCCAACGCGCACAACGGCTACGGCGACTTCGTCGACCTGGAGAGCGCGACGGTGGCCGACGCCGCCGACTTCTTCGACCGGTACTACGCCCCGGCCAACGCCGTGCTCACCGTGGTCGGCGACTTCGACCCGGACGAGGCGCTCGCGCTGGTCGAGGAGCACTTCGCGGACATCCCGGCCCGGCCGGCGCCGGTGCGGCCGGACTTCGCCGAGCCGGACCTGGACTCCGAGCGCCGCAAGTCGGTGCCCGACCGGCTCGCCCCGCTGCCCGCGGTCGCCGCCGGCTGGCGGGTGCCCGACCCCGTCGGCGCGTACGGCGACTACCTGCCGTTCCTGGTCCTCGGCGAGGTGCTGACCGACGGCGACGCCTCCCGGCTGGAGCAGCGGCTCGTGCAGAAGGACCGCACGGTCACCCAGCTCGCGGCGTACCTCGGGCTGATGGGCGACCCGTTCGACGTCCGCGACCCCACGGCGTTCCTGCTGCAGGCGTACCACGCGCCGACCGCGAGCGCCGACCAGGTGCTGGACGCGGCCACGGAGGAGTTCGAGCGGCTCGCCACCGACGGGCTGCAGCGCGGGGAGCTGGAGCGGGTCCGCTCCCGGCTGCTCGCGCAGGTGTTCCGGGACGTCGACCCGGTGCTCGGCCGGACCCAGGTCCTGGCCTCGGCCGAGCTGATCCACGGCCGGGCCGAGCTGCTCGCCGAGCTGCCCGCCCGGCTGGCCGAGGTGACCGCCGAGCAGGTGGCGGCCGCGGCGGCGACGCTGCTGCCGGACCGGCGGGCCGTGCTGGAGATCGTGCCCGGAGGTGCGCAGTGACCGCGACCGTCGTCGAGTCGGTGACCACGCCGATCCCGACCCCGAAGGTGGTCCCGCCGCTGGGGCCGGTGCCCAAGGTCAAGCAGCCGACCGCCGCCGAGCGGGTCCTGCCGTCCGGGCTGCGGGTCGTGGCCGTGCGGCGGCCGGGGGTGCCGCTGGTGGAGATGCGGCTGCGGATCCCGTTCGGCGGGACCGCGACCGGGCACCCGGCCCGCAGCACCCTGCTGAGCAACACGATGCTCGCCGGCACCGCCGAGCGCGACCAGGTCGAGCTGGCCTCCGCGCTGCAGGCGCTGGGCAGCGACCTGACGGTGTCCTCCGACAGCGACCGGCTCGTCGTCAGCGGCGCGGTGCTGCGGACCGGGCTGACCGACCTGCTGCGGATCGTGGCCGAGGTCGTCGGGGCCGCGGCGTACCCGTCCCGGGAGGTCGCCGGGGAGCGCGACCGGCTGGTCGAGCGGCTGGAGATGGCCCGCTCACAGCCGTCGGTGCTGGTCGGCGAGGCGCTGAACCAGCGGATGTACGGCAACCACCCGTACGCGCGGGAGCTGCCCACCGTCGACACCGTGCGCGCGGTGACCGCGGCCCAGCTGCGCAAGCTGCACGCCGACCGGGTCCGCCCGGACGGCGCGGTGCTGGTGCTAGTGGGCGACCTGCAGCCCGGCCGGGTGCTGGACACCGTGGAGGGCGCGCTCGGGGAGTGGACCGGCGCGGGAACCGCCAAGCCGCTGCCGCCCGTGCCGCCCGTCCCCGACCTGCCGACGCTGCTGGTCGACCGGCCGGGGTCGGTGCAGGCCTCGATCCGCCTCGGCGGGCCGGCGGTGCGCCGGGAGGCGCCCGACTACCCGGCGCTGCAGCTGGCGAACCTGGCCTACGGCGGCTACTTCTCCTCCCGGCTGGTGGAGAACATCCGCGAGGACAAGGGCTACACGTACGGCCCGCACAGCCGGGTCTCGCACAGCGCCGCCGGCTCCCGGCTGGTCATCGACGCCGACGTCGCCACCGAGGTGACCGCGCCCGCGCTGCTGGAGATCCTGTACGAGCTGGGCCGGATGGCCACGCTGCCGATCACGCCGGAGGAGCTGGAGAACGTCCGGCAGTACGCGGTCGGCTCGCTGGCCATGTCGCTGGCCACCCAGGCCGGGCTGGCGTCCACGCTGTCCGCGCTGATCGGCGTGGGGCTCGACCTGGAGTGGCTGCGGGAGCACCCGCGGCGGCTGGCGGCGGTGACGCTGGAGGAGACGTTCGCGGCGGCGCAGGCGTACCTGGCCCCGAGCCGGCTGCTCACCGTCGTGCTGGGCGAGGCGTCGGCGATCACGCTGGATGCCTTCGGCCCGGTCGAGCTGGCCTGAGGTGCTGCTCTCCCAGGTCCCCGTGCTGTCCCGGGTGGGGCACGACCGGGCGGCGATCCACCGGGACTCCCCGGAGTGGCTGGCCGCGGCCTGGGAGCGGGGCCGCGCGCTGGTGGTGACGCCGGAGTACGCCGCGCCGCTGGCCGAGCCGCCGGCGCTGGAGCTGCGGCCCACCGCCGGACTGGCCGGCGACCGGTACTTCCTCGGCCTGGCCGACGACGTGCCGATCTTCGCCGTACGCGCCCCGCGGGACCTGCGGGCCGACCGGTGGGCGGACCTGCGCGAGGTCGGGGCGATCCTGGGCGACCGGGACGCCGGGCTGCTCACCACCGCCGTCGCGCTGGCCCGCTGGCACGACCGGCACCCGCGGTGCCCGCTGTGCGGCGGGCCGACCGAGCTGGACCGGGGCGGCTGGGTGCGGCGGTGCCCGGTCGACTCCTCCGAGCACTTCCCGCGCACCGACCCGGCCGTGATCATGCTGGTGCACGACGGCGGCGACCGCTGCGTGCTGGGCCGGCAGGCGTCCTGGCCGCCGGGCCGGTTCTCCATCCTGGCCGGGTTCGTCGAGCCGGGGGAGTCGTCCGAGGCGGCGGTGGCCCGGGAGGTCGACGAGGAGGTCGGGCTGGCCGTCACCGACGTCACGTACGCCGGGTCGCAGCCGTGGCCGTTCCCGTCCTCGCTGATGCTCGGCTACACCGCGCGCGCCGTCGGCGACCTGACGGTGGTGCTGCGCGACCACGAGCTGGCCGAGGCGGTCTGGCTCAGCCGTGCCGAGATCCGGGCCGGCGCGGTCCGGCTGCCGCCGCCGGTGTCGATCGCCCACCGCATCATCACCGACTGGCTGGCCGCCGACGGGGCGGGCCGGGCGGCCGGCGGGCCCACCGACTGGTGAGGCGGCCCCACCCGGTCGCCCGGGTGGGAGGCCACCGGCCGCGGCACCCGGCGGGCACCGCCCACCCCGGATCGGGGGTGGGCGGCGCTTCCGGGCGGGCGGCGGTCAGATCAGCGGGCAGGTGGCGCGGTAGTCGGAGATCGCGGTGCTGACGCCGGCGCCGGTGCCGCAGATGAACTGCTCGTACCGGGTGTCGTTGTCCACGAACCGCTTCAGCCACGAGATGGAGTAGCGGGCGATCGTGGTGTTCGGGCTGTTCGGTGCGGAGTGGCCGGCGTTGTTCAGCTCCAGGTACGCCTTCTCGTACGTCGCCGACAGCGAGGTGTAGAACGGGATCGAGTGGCTGGACACCGGGGCGATGGTGTCGTTCTCCGCGCCGACGACGAGGGTCGGGACCCGGTTGCCGGACCATGTCTTGTCGGTGTTCCAGCCGGTCAGCGGGATCGCCGCCTGCAGGGTCGGCCGGTCCTCGGCCGCCTCCAGGCTGCCGCCGCCGCCCATCGAGTGGCCCATGACCGACAGCCGGGTGCTGTCGATCCGGGTCCGGACGGTGCTGCGCAGCGTCAGGTGGTCCAGCGCGGCGAGCAGCTGGGTGCCGCGGCTGCTCGGCTGGTCGTAGATGGAGTTCGTGTCGATCGTGATCACGACGAAGCCCTGCGAGGCGATCCGCGGGCCCAGCCAGGCGATGCTGGACTGGCTGGCGGTGTAGCCCGGCGAGATCGCGACCGCGCCGAACGTGCCCTCGGCGGTCGAGGTCGGGTAGTAGATCGTGCCGCCGCCGAAGCCGCTGGCCGACAGCCGGGACACCGTGGTCGAGGCGATCGCGAACGGGCCGCGGGTCGCGTCGACGCTCGCGCTGGTCGGGTCCGGCCCCCGCTCGTACGGGCCGGCGGCGGAGGCGGTGCCGCTGGGGAGGATGAAGAAGTGGACGAGGGCGAGCGCGAGGATGGCCAGGACCGACGTGCGTCTGTGCATTACGGATCCTTCCGGGGAGGGGATTCCCGGACTGTAGGCACAGATATTCCGTCCTGCCCACAGAAATCACCCACCCGGAGTATCCGGGGGAATGCGGCGGGCGACCGGTCGTCCGGACACCGGTTGTGCGGCCGGGACGACGTGGCCGCCGGTCCCTTGGTGGACGCCACCAACAATGACCGGCAGGTCGTTCCCTTTTCGGCGGAATTGGCCGCCCCCGGCTGCGGTCGCGGCGACGGTCGTCAGTCGTCGCCGACGATGACCGCCTCGGCCTCGCGGACCGGCAGCGCGCGGGCCGGGCTGGTGGTCGTGGTGGTGTCCCCGATCGGCTCGAAGGCGCCCGAACCGACCGCGTAGTCGGCGGTCCAGGTGAGCGTCAGCGTGACGTCGGCCGTCCCGGCCCGCCGGTAGGTGTGGGCGGCCCGGCCGGCCTCCACCCGGGCCCCGGTGCCGTCGCCGAAGGCCCAGTCGTAGGACAGGATCCGTGGTCGGATCCGCACCGGCTGCCCGAGCAGGGTCACGGCCCGCTCGCCCTCGCCGAGGAGCTCGCAGTCGCGCCCGGCTGCGTCGCCGCACCAGAAGTAGGTCTCCAGGTTGACCAGGGTGAAAGCGGCGGGATCGGTACGGATGGCGCCGCGGTGCAGCGGCAGCTCCCGGAACGCCCGCAGCACGTCCGCCCTGCTCGGCGCTGGCACCGCCGGCACCGCCGCGAACCCGGCACAGATGTCCACGACCGCCTGCGGCGCACCCCCACCCGCCACCGAGTTAGCCGTAGCGTCCCGACAGTATGCAGCCGCCATAGACGTCCACGGGTCAGTGGACTGCTGTCGGTTCTCGCCAGCGGGCTGAGCGCCGGGCGGAGGCGGCGTGATGGTTCCGTCCACGCGAATCTTGCCGTCTTTTGCCGCCGCACATGCCTTATGTGCTAGCGGATTGCCACAGGCCTTCTTCGCTGCGGCAGTCGGAGCCCAAGAGGTGGATAGAATGCAAACGAGAGCGCCAACAGCGAGCAATTTAAGCGTACATGGCGACGGCCGCATCACTCAAGTACCTGTAGCTTCTCGACCGTCCAAGAGTCCGCGGTGCGCGCGAGGGTTAGAGTAAAGGTTTCCGACTTGAGTGCCGGAGTCGCCTCTGTTGGGCCGGAACCCGGGATGGTTTTGCCGGCGGCTTGGTCGTATACGACATTAACAAGGGCCGCCGAACTCACGAAGCGGACGACGTCGGAGTCCTTTATGACGATCTGGCCACCTACGACACTGCCTCCGGCGGCGAAGAACTCCTTGATGCCCTGAGCCTGCGCAATACATGTGCCGCAGTCACCCAGGCGCTGGAGATTAGATGTGTCGCCGGTATGGCTTGCGTAGTCGAGGACCTCGATGTAATGGCGGGCGAAGGATTCGGCGCCGGCGGGGGAGTCCTGACGGGACAGGGCCGGCTGGGGTGGCGGTGTCGGGCCGGGGCTCGGCGGCGGTGTGGTGGCGGCCGGCGTGGTCGGCGCCGGCTCCGACGTGCCGGCGGACGACGGCGCGGTCGGCACCGTCGTCGGCGCCGGGTCGTCACCGGAGCACCCGGCGACACCGATGGCGAGGACAACTG
The DNA here is from genome assembly GCA_902805565.1 of uncultured Mycobacteriales bacterium. GTDB lineage: Bacteria > Actinomycetota > Actinomycetes > Mycobacteriales > CADCTP01 > CADCTP01. The sequence continues at coordinate 7,104 of CADCTP010000159.1, read as the reverse complement.
CGGCTAGAGCAACCCTGACACCCACGCCGACCAACCTAGCGTGCCGTTTGCCCTCTTTCCATGAGCTACGACCGGATCTGTGGAAAACTCGATCACAGCTCGCCGGCTGTGGACAGCGCCGGGCGCCGGGGGTCGTCGACCCGTACGACGATCTCGGCCAGCGCCGCCGGGTCGACCTCCGCGTCGTACCGCTCGTACGCCGGCAGGGCCCAGCGCTCATCCGTCGCCGCCCGTCGCTCCCGCGCCGCCGCGGACAGCCGCAGGTGCACGACCAGGTCGAACGGCAGCCCGGCCCCGAGCAGCAGCGTGCCGTCCAGGACGAGCACCGCCCGCGCGGGCGCGGACTCGTACCCGGCCCGGGTGGCGCGGTCGGTCACCGGGTCCCACAGCGTCGGCAGGTACCGCCCGGAGCCGGCGGGACCGAGCGGGTCGAGCACCTCGCGGCGCAGCGCCGCCAGGTCGAGCCGGTCGTCGTAGAACGCGTCCGGGTCGGTGCGGCCGTGCTCCAGCCGGACCGACGCCGGCCGCAGGAACCAACCGCTGCCCACCCGCAGCACCGGCCGGCCCCGCAGCCGCAGTGGAGCGACCAGCGCGTCCGCGAGGGCCTCGGGCCGGGTCGCCGGGTGGCCGTCCACCGCCACCCGCAGCACGTGCCCGCACCGGTCCGCCGCCCGGTCGAGGATCCCGGCGAGCTCGTCGGCCAGCCGCTCGGCCGCCACCGGGCGGGGAGCGGACCTCACCCGGCCACCCTAGGCGGGGCCGCCGGGTGGCCGGGTGCGGGGATCAGCGCTCGATGCGGGCGTGCCGGCCGTGCGTGCGGGGCGTCGGCGCCGCCACCGGAGGCACCCGGGCGGTCGGGTGCCGCCCGCCGTTGGACTCGGCGGGGGGTCGCCGGGTCCGGGATCGCCGCTCGCCGCTCTCGGCCCGTGGCGGCTGTACGTCCGGGCTCTGCCGCGGCTCCGGCGGGCCGTCGCCCGCAGGCCGTTGCGCCGGGACGAGCTCGGCCGGCAGCACCACTGCCGGGTCCGTGCTGGACTCGATCACCAGCTTGGCCAGGTCGTGTATGCGCAGCCCGTGCGACCGGGTGACCCGGCGCAGCTGTTCGAACGCGTCCCGCGGGGCCACCCGCCAGCGTTCGGTCAGCACCCCGATCGCCTGCTCGACGATCACCCGCGAGGCCAGCGCATGCTCCAGTTGACGCACGGACGCCCGCAGCCGGGTGACCTCGTCCAGGCCGTCCGCCGGTCTCGGCGGGCGCGGTCCGGGGACCGTGCCCTCCGACAGCAGGTCGGCCAGCGTCAGTGCGTGCCCGAGATCGTCGACGGTGTCCGTCGGCAACGGCGGGAAGGGGCCCTCCACCCGCCAGCCCGTCGCGGTACGTCGGATCACGACGTCCCCACGCGAGGCTCCCGGGGGTCCGGCGGAATGTCGCTCCGGTTCAGCGACCCCGCGGTCCACCACACCTGCACCTCCGCCCGACGGTGACCATTGCGGCGTCGTCACTCTGGGCCCCCGGTTTGGCGGTTTGGCCACGCTACGTCGCCGTCCGGACACACTATCCGAGGCGAGGGGCTGGATGCAGGCGCGTGGGGTGTCGGTCTATGCCGCAAGAGCCTGCTTCACCTGATCGATGGACGGATTCGTCAGTGCGGCACCATTGGGGAATACCACCGTTGGTACAGTGCGGTTCCCGCCGTTGACCCGCATGACCAGATCGGCGGCCGACTCGTCCTCCTCGATGTTCACCTCCGCGTAGTCGATGCCCTCGCGATCGAGCATCTTCTTGAGGCGGTTGCAGTAGCCACACCACGTCGTCGAGTAGACGGTCAGCATCGACATCCTCCGTACGGTAGGTCGTCGGCAGCAACGCGCCGACACCGGTCATCCTTCCCGGGCCCGATCCCTGGGAGGATGCCCCGTCGTGGACCAGGACCCCGACTCGGTACTCGCCGGACTGGACCCCGAGCAGGAGGAGGCGGCCCGCGCCGTCCGCGGCCCGGTGTGCATCCTCGCCGGGGCGGGCACCGGCAAGACCCGGACGATCACCCACCGGATCGCGTACGCCGTCGGGACCGGCGCCGTGCCGCCCGGGCAGCTCCTCGCGGTCACCTTCACGGCCCGCGCGGCCGGCGAGATGCGGACCCGGTTGCGCGTGCTGGGCGTCGGCCGCGGCTCGGGCGGGCCGGGCGTGCAGGCGCTGACCTTCCACGCGGCCGCGCTCCGCCAGCTGCGGTACTTCGGGCCGCGGGTGCTCGGCGGCCCGGTGCCGGAGCTGCTGGACAACAAGATCCGGCTGGTCGGGACGGCCGCGGCGAAGGCCGGCGTGCGGGACACCAACCGGACGGTGCTGCGCGACCTCGCCGCCGAGATCGAGTGGGCCAAGGTCACCCTGTGCCCGCAGGCCCTCTACCCGGCCCGGGCGGCCGAGGCGGGCCGGGAGCCGCCGGTGCCGGCGGCGACGATGGTCGCGGTGATGGCCGCGTACGAGGACGCGAAGGCCCGCGGCGGCGTCCTGGACTTCGAGGACCTGCTGCTGGTCACCGCCGCGGCGATCGAGGAGCACCGGGACGTCGCCGAGGAGCTGCGGTCGCGCTACCGGCACTTCGTGGTCGACGAGTACCAGGACGTCTCCCCGCTGCAGCAGCGGCTGCTGGACGCGTGGCTGGGCGGCCGGGACGACCTGTGCGTGGTCGGCGACCCCAACCAGACGATCTACTCCTTCACCGGCGCCACCCCGTCGTACCTGCTGGGGTTCGGGCGGCGCCATCCCGGGGCGACCGTGGTCCGGCTGGTCCGCGACTACCGGTCCACCCCGCAGGTGGTCGAGCTGGCCAACCGGGTGCTCGGCAAGCGCTCGGCGCTGCGGCTGGTCGGGCAGCGGCCGGCCGGCCCCCGGCCGACGTTCGCCGAGTACGACGACGAGCCGGCCGAGGCGGCCGCGGTCGCCGCGCAGTGCCGGGCCCGGATCGACGCCGGCACGCCGGCCAGCGAGCTCGCGGTGCTCTACCGGGTGAACGCCCAGTCCGAGGCGTACGAGCGGGCGCTGGCCGACGCCGGGGTCCCGTACGTGCTGCGGGGCGGGGAGCGGTTCTTCGACCGGGTCGAGATCAAGCAGGCGATGCTGCTGCTGCGCGGGGCCGGCCGGTCCGCCGACCCGGCGACCAAGATGGTCGACACCGTCCGGGACGTGCTGTCCGGGCTGAACTGGTCGCCCTCCGCCCCGCCGCCCGGCGGCACCGCCCGGGAGCGCTGGGAGTCACTGGCCGCGCTGGTCGCGGTGGCCGAGGAACTGGCCGCGGTGCAGCCCGAGGCGGCGCTGGCCGACCTGGTGGCGGAGCTGGAGCAGCGGGCCGCGGCCCAGCACGCGCCGACCGTGCAGGGGGTCACGCTGGCCTCGCTGCACGCGGCCAAGGGCCTGGAGTGGGACGTCGTCTTCCTGGTCGGCCTGGTCGAGGGCACGCTGCCGATCCAGCACGCGCTGACCGACGAGCAGGTGGACGAGGAGCGGCGGCTGCTGTACGTCGGGGTGACCCGGGCCCGCGAGTCGATCTCGCTGTCCTGGTCGCTGTCCCGGACCCCCGGCGGGCCGCGCCGCCGGCGGCGGACCCGGTTCCTGCACGGGATCGCGCCGGAGGGCTCGTCCGGGACCGGCACGCCGGCCGCCCGGCGGCGCGGTCCGGCCGAGCTGCCCGACGGCGCCGACCCGGAGCTGTTCAGCCGGCTGCGGGCCTGGCGGTCGGCGCGGGCGGAGGCGCAGAAGGTCCCGGCGTACGTGGTGCTGACGGACGCGACGCTGGCCCAGCTCGCGGCCCGGCAGCCGCTGGACGTGCCGGCGCTCGTGGCGGTGCCCGGGATCGGCCAGCAGAAGCTCGACCGGTACGGCGAGGACGTGCTGGCGATCGTCCGGGGCGAGCCCGCGCCGTCCGGTGCGGGCGCCTGATCCGGGCTCCGGGAGGCCGCCGATCGGCCCCCGACCGGGCGTCGAGGTGGCCGGCCGGTTGCCTCAAGGGGCAATTTTCGGCGACTTCCCGGATACCGCCGTTAATCCGTTGCGTCGACTTCGGGCCGGGGCTTAGCCTCCTGCTCAACCAAGCGCGCAGTGTCCGTCCGACGCTGTCGCCGCACCAGGAAGGAGGTGGTCCGCTGTGAAGACTCTCGACAACGTCGGCATTGCCGCGACCTCCGTCCTGGGCTATCTCGGCACGGAGGGTCCCGCGTGCCCGCGGCTCATGGCCCCGCCCGTCCTGACGGTTCAGGGGACCGGTCTGCCCGTCGGCGGGTTCGCCGGCGGCCACAGCGCCGTCAGCACGCTCGACAGGACCGGTCTGTCCCGCACCGTCGTCGGCACGCGCCTGCGCGCGTTCGACAACGGCGGCGTCATGGGAGCGGACCAGGTCAAGCCGGCTTCGGTCGTCATCCCGGCCGTCGCCGATGAGCCGTGGGATCCGCCTCGAAGGACGCCGCCTCGGTGTTGACACACCGAGACCGGCTCACTTCGAGGCCGCGGAATCCCATTACCGGGATCCGCGGCCTCTTTGCTTTCTGCCCGTCGTCCACCCGTCCGATCGACAATGCCCAGGAGGTGAGCCCGGTGCGTACCCCCAGCGAAGGGGTGCTCGTCGCGGCGCCGACCACGCTCGCGCTGCTCGACCTCGACCCGTTCGAGGCCGAGCGCGCGGGAGTGGAGCTGCCGTGCCGTGCGCAGGACCCGGAGCTCTGGTTCGCCGAATCCCCGGCGGACCTGGAGCTCGCGAAGAGCCACTGCCTCGACTGCCCGGTCCGTCGGGCGTGCCTCAGCGGCGCGCTCGAGCGGCACGAGCCGTGGGGGGTGTGGGGAGGCGAGATCTTCGAGCGGGGCGTCGTCATCCCGCGCAAGCGGCCGCGTGGCCGTCCGCGCAAGGAGGTCGCCGCGTGACCCGTCGCCGGTCCGGCACCACCGTTCACGGCGCCTGTGCGCCGCTTCCTCAGCCAGCCCTGCGAGTGGGCGCCCGCCCGCTCGTACCCAAGATCAGGAGTACCGCGATGTTGCTGCTCAACGAAGAGCTCGCGCGTGCGCGAATGCGGGAGACCCAGGCGGAGGCCGCACGGGTGCGGCTCGGCGTCCGGATGCACGCTGCCAGCAAGTGGCAGCGCCGGGCCGAGCGCGCCGTCCGACGCGCCCGCCTCGCCGCCGCCCAGGTCCTCTAGGACCGGGCGGCCCACGGAGCCGTCCGCCCCTCGCTACCGGGGCGGGCGGCTCCGCCGCGTCGATCAGTCGGCGAACCCCGGCTGCCAGCGCTCGACGATCCCCCGGTACGGGGCGTCGGCGTCCAGCTGGCACAGCACGCCGATCGACCCCATCGTCACCCGGTGGATGAGCAGGTAGGACGGCGGCAGGTTCAGCTGGCGGCCGACCATCGAGACCTCGTTGCGGGGATCGCCGATCCGGGCCGCCTCGCTGCGCATCCACTCCCGGGTGAAGCGGAAGTGGCTGTGCCGCAGCGGCTCCAGGATCGGGAGCAGGTAGCCCAGCACCCGGTCGGCGTCGATCTCCAGGTCCGGGCGGATGAAGCCCTCCACGCGCAACCCGGCCAGCACCGCCTCGGCATTGCCGTCGATCGCCAGCCGCACCAGCCGGCCGATCGGCTCGGGCAGGCCGTCCGGCAGCCGGGCCACCGCACCGAAGTCGATCACCCCGAGCCGGCCGTCCGGGAGCAGCCGGTAGTTGCCCGGGTGCGGGTCGGCGTGCAGCAGGCCGGCCCGGGACGGCGCGGAGAAGTGCAGCAGCGCCAGCAGCCGGCCGGCGCGGTCGCGCTGCTCCCGGTTGCCACCGGCGATGATCCGGGACAGCGGCACCCCCTCGATCCACTCCGAGACCAGGGCCTTCGGCGCGCTGGCGACGATCCGCGGCACCGCGATCTCCGGGTCGCCCGCGTACGCCGCGGCGAAGGCACGCTGGGAGTCGGCCTCCAGCGCGTAGTCCAGCTCCTCCACGACCCGGTCCCGCAGCTCGGCCAGCAGCGGCTTGACGTCCAGGCCGGGGGAGAGCACCGCGAACATCCGGGCGAACCGGGACAGCTGGGTCAGGTCGGCGAGCAGCGCCGGCCCGGCGCCCGGGTATTGCAGCTTCACCGCGACCTCCCGCCCGTCGGCCCAGGTGGCCTTGTGCACCTGTCCGATGCTGGCCGCCGCGGCGGGCGTCTCGTCGAACCGGGAGAACCGGCGCGGCCAGTCCCGGCCGAACTGCTCGGCCAGCACCTGCCGGACCGTCGCCGCCGGCATCGGCGGCGCCCCTTCCTGCAGCTTGGTCAGCGCCTCCCGGTAGGGAGCGGCCATCTCCTCGGGGAAGGCGGCCTCGAACACCGACAGCGCCTGGCCGAACTTCATGGCGCCGCCCTTGAGCTGGCCGAGCACCGTGAACAACTGCTCGGCGGTGCGCCGCTGGAGCTCCTCGGTGACCTCGACCGCCGGCCGACCGCCGATCCGCTTGCCGAGCCCGATCGTCGCGCGGCCGGCCACGCCCAGCGGGAGCGAGGCGAGGCGGGCGGTGCGGGAGACCGCGCGTCGGGGGATGTCCGTCACGCCACCATTCTCCCCGGTCCCGGTGCGGACCGCCCGGCGCGGGGCCCGCGACTTGCCGCCCGCCGTCCCGGCCCGGCCACCCGGCGCCCGGTCGGACCGGATCACGCCGCCACCATGCAGTCGCAACGCTGGTGCGGCGGCCAGCCGCGCCGGCGCAGCCGCCAGTCGGTGAGCGACAGCTCCAGGCTCGCCCCGGCCGCCGCCGGCTCCCGGCCGTCGAGCAGGTCCAGGCACTGCCGGGCGCCGAGCGCGGCGGCGAGTGTGGCGAGGACCACGTCCGACGGCTCCTCCCGCCGTCGCCGCACGCCGGCCAGCTGGGCCGCGACGACGGGCCAGGCCGGGTCGCGGTCGGCCCGGTGCAAATCGGCGCACCGCAGGCAGCCGGTGCGGCCGGGCAGCACCAGCGGCCCGACGACCGCGGTGGTCTCCCGCAGCCCCAGCACCAGGTGCGGGACGCCGCCGCGGCCGAGCGCGGTCCGCAGCGTGGTGTCCACCGGCTCCAGCGAGGCCAGCACCACCAGGTCCGGCTGCCGGCCGGGCGTC
>CADCTP010000158.1 GCA_902805565.1 uncultured Mycobacteriales bacterium | reverse complement strand
GGGGGCGGGCCGGCGACGAGGTGCGGGCCGGCGACGAGGTGCCGGCCGGCGACGAGGCGGGGACCGACGACGCGCCGCGCGGTGAGGACGGTGCGCGGGACCCGGCCGGGCCGGTGGACGTACCGCCGACCGCGGACGAGGTCGCGCTGGCGCAGGACGAGCAGGCGCAGGCGGCCGTGGCCGAGCGGCTCGGCGCGGTCGTCGGCGACGTCGAGGCCGACCCGGGCGAGTTCGCCGCCGCGGCGGTGCTCGACGTGCTCCGGGCGGCCGGCTGGGCCGACGCCGCGGAGGCCGCCGAACTGCGGGCCGAGGCCGAGCGCATGCGCGAGCTGCTCAACATGGTCGTCCGCGACCACCGGGCCCGGGAGGCGTCCGGCGCCGGCAACGTGCAGCTCAGCTGGCTCGTCCCGCTGCTGCGGGCGGCGCACGGGGTCGCGTTCGGCACCCTCGGTGCCAAGGTGGCGTTGCGTACGGCCGTGCAGGAGGTCCCGCCGGACGTCCTCGCCCAGGCTGGCCTACGGATCGACTACGGCGTCGAGCCGGTGTACGAGGACGACCAGCCCCACCTGCACTAGGGCGCCCCGTCCAGGTGGTCCGCGGCCAGGTTCTGCAACCGGACCTGTCCCCGGGCCACCAGCCGCCCGCCCGCGTCCCGGATCTCCACCAGCCACAGCTGCTGGAGCCGGCCGCGGTGCAGCGGCGTGCCGGTCGCGGTGAGCGTCCCGGACGTGACCGCGCGCAGGAAGTCGGTCTGGTTGCTGACCCCGACGACCTTGCCCCGGTCGCCGTACCAGGCGGCCGCGCCGTAGCTGGCGACCGTCTCGATCACCGAGCAGTGCACCCCGCCGTGCACGATCCCGTACGGCTGGAGGTGGTCGGGCCGGACCTCCCAGCGGGCGACCATCCGGTCCGCGCCGCCCTCGACGAACTCCAGGCCCAGCCACGCCACGTACCCGCCGGGGTCGGGGTACGGCGTCGTCTCCACGGTCACCGGCCCACCTTAGGACCCCGCCCCGGCCGCGGGTCAGGCCCGGACCGGGACGCGCACGGTCAGCCCACCGGGCACCACGGTCGCGGTGAGCGCGCGGACCTCGCCGCGGGCGCCGCCGTCCAGCTCGACCGGCAGCGGCCGGCCCAGCTTGACCGCGATCTCCCGGCCGCGGGTGATCCGGACGAACGGCGACTTCTCCGACCGGCCGAGTGCCATCCGGCTCAGCGTGCGGGCCCACTGCAGGGCGCCGCTGGCGGTGCTGACGCCCACCTCGAGCAGCCCGTCGTCCGGCTGCGCGTCGTCGAAGGCGGGGATCCCGCCGGTGATCCGCCCCACGTTGCCGAGCAGCACGCAGGACACCGGGCCCCGGTACCAGACCTCGCCGTCCACGGTGACCCGCGCCTCCACGGTGGGGCCGCGGACGCCCCTGATCCCGGACCGCACGTACGCCAGCCGCCCCAGCTTGGCCTTCGCCTTGCGGTCCGCCCCGCCGACCAGCGCGGCGTCGAAGCCGACCCCGGCCATCACCGCGAAGTGCTCGTCCTTCTTGCCGACGGTCAGCCTGCCGAGGTCCAGGGTGCGCCGGGCGCCGCGCAGCGCCGTCCGTACGGCCGGGCCGAGGTCCTCGGGCACGCCCAGGTTGGAGGCCAGCAGGTTGGCCGTGCCGGCCGGCAGCAGCCCGACCTCCACCCCGGAGCCGGCCAGCGCGTCGGTGCACCGCTGGACCATCCCGTCGCCGCCCCAGACCAGCACCAGCTCGGCGCCGTCCTTGACAGCCCGGCGGGCCTTCTTCGGCGCCTTGCGGCTCTTGTTCACCTCGAACCACATCGGGTCGGGGACGCCCTCGTCGGCCAGGGCGGAGCGCAGCGCGTCCAGCCGCGCGCCGTGCAGGACCTTCTTCCGGTGAGCGACCACCGCGATCTTGGGCTCCGTCACGTCCGGACTGCTACCCCACCGCGGTTCCCGGCTACCGTGGCGGGGTGACCGAGGCGGAGTGGCCGGCGTTCGAGGTGTTCGTCCGCGGCCGGCAGAGCTTGGCCCACGTGCACGTGGGATCGCTGCACGCGGCCGACGAGGAGATGGCGCTGCGCAACGCGCGCGACGTCTACACCCGGCGCAACGAGGGCGTGAGCATCTGGGTGGTGCGCGCCGACCGGATCACCGCCGCCGGCTGACCCCCGGCGGTCCCGCCGCGCCGGGAGCCGCCGGCGGCGGTCAGTGCGGGGTGTGCTGCTCGGCGAGGCGGCGGGCCCGGTGGGCGATGCGGCCGGCGTTGAGCCCGGTCGCCACGTCCACCGCCGTACGGACCGGCTGCACGGCCGCCAGCCGGCCCAGCCCGACCACCCGCGGCACCGACACCGTCCGCGACCAGGGCCGGACCAGCGAGCGGTGCACCGCCGCCGCCACCCACTCGACCGGCGCGCCGGGGGAGCGCGGCACCCGCGCGCCGGCCGCGCCCGGGCCGTCCTCGATCTCGCCCTCGGCCGGGCGGGCGCCGCGGGACCGGGCCAGCCACTCGGTGCGGATCGGGCCGGGGTTGACGCTGTGCACCCGGACGCCGCGGGTCCACACCTCCCGGCGCAGGCCCTCCACGAACCCGTCCACCGCGTACTTGGTGGAGCAGTAGACGGTCAGCGGCGGCACCGAGGCGAATGCCGCCATCGACGAGGTGAACACGATCGCGCCGTCGCCGCGGTCCAGCATCCCCGGCAGCACCCGGCGGGCCAGGTCGGCCGGGGCGATCACGTTCGTCCGGTAGACCTGCTCCACGTCGTCGCCGGACATGTCCTCGACCAGGCCCTCCCAGCCGATGCCGGCGTTGGCCACCAGCACGTCGATCCGGCCGTGGTCGGCCAGCACCCCGTCGACCAGCGCGGCCCGCTCGGCCGGGTCGGTGAGGTCGGCCCGGCGCAGGTCCCAGCCCGGCTCGGCGCGGCCGACGTCGGTCAGCCGGTCGCCGTCCCGGGCGCAGCCGACGATCCGGGCCCCGGCGCCGGCCAGCCGCTCGGCCACCGACCGCCCGATCCCCGAGGTCACGCCGGTGATCAGTACCACCTGTCCCCGTAGTGAACGCATGCCGGTCGCCTACCCGCGGCGGGTCCGGACATGCGACCCGGCCCGGTGCGGTCCGCCGTCAGCCCCCGGGCCGGAAGACCGCCCGCACGCAGTCGTCCTTCTTGTCCTTGAACAGCTCGTAGCCCCGGGGCCCCTCGCTGAGCGGCAGCACGTGGGTGGCCAGGTGCTCGGTGACGATCTCGCCGCTGGCCATGCCCGCCAGGATCCGCGGGATGAACCGCTGGCCGTGCTGCTGCGCGCCGCGCAGGGTCAGCCCCTTGTTCATCACCGCGCCCATCGGGAACTTGTCCGACAGCGCCGCGAAGACCCCGAGCGCGAACACCGTCCCGCCCTTGCGGCAGTGGTGGATCGCCTCCCGCAGCGCGGAGGGACGCTCGGTCTGCAACCGCAGCTGCTGCTTGACCTGGTCGTAGAGGTACTGCGCCCGGGACGCCGAGTGCGCCTCCATCCCGACCGCCTCGATGCAGACGTCCGGCCCCCGGCCGCCGGTGCGCTCCAGCAGCTCCGAGCCGATGTCGGTGCGCTCGTAGTTCAGCGCCTCGGCCCCGATGACCTGCTCGACCTGGCGCAGCCGGTAGTCGTACCGGTCGATGACCACGACCCGCTCGGCACCGAGCAGCATCGCCGCCCGGGCCGCCATCTGCCCGACCCCGCCGGCCCCCCACACCGCCACCACGTCGCCCGGCCGCACCTCGCCCAGCTCGGCGCCGGTCCAGCCGGTCGGCGCCGCGTCGGAGGCGAACACCGCCCGCTCGTCGCTGATCCCGTCCGGCACGGTGAAGGCGCCCTGGTCGGCGTACGGGACCCGCACGTAGTCGGCGTGGCTGCCGGCGAACCCGCCGAGCGCGTGCGAGTAGCCGTACACGCCGCCGGGGGCGAAGCCCCACATCGACTCGGTGATCGCCGGGTTGGTGTTGCCGTTGTCGCAGCACGAGTAGAGCCCCTGCCGGCAGTACCAGCACCGGCCGCAGGAGACGAACGAGCAGACCACCACCCGGTCGCCGACCTTGTGGTTGCGGACCTCCGAGCCGACCTCGACCACGTCGCCGAGGAACTCGTGCCCCAGCACGTCGCCGCGCTGCATGAACGGGATGTAGCCGCCGACCAGGTGCAGGTCGGAGCCGCAGGTCGCGGACAGCCGGACCTTGACCACGATGTCCTGCCGGTTCTGGATCCGCGGCTCCGGGACGTCCCGGACGGCGAGGGAGTTGACGCCCTCCCAGCACAGCGCCTTCACAGCCGGCCCTCCTCGCGTCCGTGCGCGGTCACCAGCCGCAGCGGGGCGTTCAGCGGCGTCGGCTCGGTGGAGCCGGGCCGGGTCGGCTCCAGCACCTCGCCGGTCTCCAGCCGCTGCTTGGCCTCCCGCAGCGCGGCCCGCAGGGCCCGCTCCTGCTCGGCCGGGGCGTTCGGCCCGCCGGTGAGCCGGGCGTGCAGCTCGGTGCCCTTGCCGCCGGGGGCCGGCTCGATCCGTACGGCGACGGAGTCACCCAGCGCGGCCAGCGGGCCCGGCGGCGCGGTCCCGACCTCCGCCGGCGGCAGGTTGACGGTGACCGCGTGCCACCGGTCCCGGGCCCCGGACCGGCCGGCCGGCCCGTCGCCGCGCACCGCCCGCCCGACGAGCGCCCCGGCCGTGCCGGCCGCCGCCGCCGCCGCCCCGACTCCGCGTCTGATCATCGTCGCCTCCCTCGCGCCTGACCCACCGCCGTGCCCGGCTCCCCCGACGCGAAACGCCCGCGCCGCCGGCCCGGGACGCGGGCGGGGCGCGGGCGGGGACCGGGTGCGGACGTGCGCCGAGGGCGCCCTCCCGCTGTGCGGTGGAGGGCGCCCTCGGGCGTGGGCCGGCGGACTAGGCGGCCGGCGGCATCAGCACGGAGTCGATGATGTAGACGGTCGCGTTCGAGGTCTGCACGTTGCCGCAGATCACGTTCGCCTTGGCGTCACCGACGGTGAAGGCCTCGCCGCTGCCGGCGACGGTCACGTTCTGCTTCTCGACGGTCGGGAAGGTGCCGGACAGCTGCTCCGGCGAGAGCTTCTGCGGGACGACGTGGTAGGTCAGGATCTTGGTCAGCATCGCCTTGTCGGCGAGCACCTTGTCCAGCGTCGCCTTCGGGATCTTGGCGAACGCGTCGTTGGTCGGCGCGAAGACGGTGACGTCCGACAGCCCGTTCAGGGTGTCGACCAGGCCGGCCTGCTTGACCGCGCTGACCAGGGTGGACAGCACCGGGTTGTTCGACGCGGCGGTGGCGACCGGGGCGGTCGACATGCCCTCGAAGCTACCGGCGCCGGAGGTCGGCACGGCGGCGCAGCCGGCGCCGAAGGTCATCGCGTCGCCGCCGGTGGCGGAGGCGGAGGCGGACGGCATCGCCTCGGAGGTCATGGCCGGCGTCGTGGCGCTGCCCGCGGCCGGCGTCGTGGCCTCGTCGTCGCCACCGCAGGCGGTCATCGTGAGGGCGGTGACGGCGAGCGCCGCGACCGTCGCGAAAGGACGGATACGCATTCGAGGACTTCCTTCTCTGTAAGGCTTCCCGGTGACCGTCTTGGCCCCGGTCTTCATGGAGTGTTCGTTGTGGACGGTGCGGGCGGTTCCCTCGGCCCGTCAGGAAATCGAGACGACCACGGAGTGCCAGCCGGTGGAGCCGCTGGGGAACGGCGCCACCCGCTCCTCCGGCTGGGTACGGCCGTCCTTGTCGGTCGCCCGGACGGTCAGGGTGTGCGGGCCGGGCTCGGCGTCCCACTCCCAGACCCACTGCACCCACAGGTCGGTGGACGGCTCGGCCGCGAGCCGGGCCCGCTGCCACCCGCCGTCGTCCACCCGGACCTCCACCGCGGCCACGCCGCGGTGCTGGGCCCAGGCGACGCCGGCGACGGCGACCTTCCCGGCCTTCCGGTCCTCCAGCGGCCGCGGGGTGTCGATGCGGGAGGCGGTCTTGATCGGCGCCTTCTGCACCCACCCGCGCTGCACCCAGTACGGGTCGACGGCGTCGAAGGTGGTCAGCTCCAGGTCGACCAGCCACTTGATGCCGGAGACGTAGCCGTACAGGCCGGGGACGATCATCCGGACCGGGAAGCCGTGCTCCAGCGGCAGCGGCTCGCCGTTCATGCCGACCGCCAGCATCGCGTCCCGGCCGTCCAGCACCACCGCGGTCGGCGTGCCGATGGTCATGCCGTCGGAGGAGGTCCCGACGATCTGGTCGGCCCCGGGGCGGACCCCGGCCTCCTCCAGCAGCGCCCGCAGCGGGGCGCCGAGCCAGCGGGCGGTGCCGGCCAGGGTGCCGCCGACCTCGTTGGAGACGCAGGTCATCGTGATGTCCCGCTCGATCAGGTCGCGGGCCAGCAGGTCGTCCCAGCTGAGGTTCAGCTCGCGGTCGACCATGCCGTGCACCCGCAGGCCCCAGGTCTCGGTCGGCACCTGCGGCACGACCAGCGCTGTGTCCACCCGGTAGAAGCTCCGGTTCGGGGTGACGTACGGGGTGATGCCGGGGACGTCGAGCCGGCTGGCGGCGGGCAGCGCGGGGGCCGGGCTGGCCGGCGCGGGCAGCCGTACGGCGGCCCGGGACTCGGCGGCGTCGAAGCGGACGCCCTGCAGCTTCCGGCCGGCCACCCCGGCCAGCGCGGCGACCGCGCCCACAGTCGCCCCGCGGACCAGGAACCCGCGCCGGTCCACCCCGCCGGCCTTGCGGTCGACCCGGACCAGCTCGTCCCGCAGCCCGGCCCGGGTGGCGCCGGGCACTCGGCGGACCACCGGTCCCGGCGGCGCGTCGTCCGGGCGGTCCGGCTCCGGCTCGGTGTCCTCCGCGACCGGGGCGGCGTTCCCCGCGAGCAGGGTGGCGCCGCCGGTGGCCGGGGCGGCGTCCCCCGTGGCCGGGGTGGCGCCGGCGCCGACGGTCG
>CADCTP010000157.1 GCA_902805565.1 uncultured Mycobacteriales bacterium | reverse complement strand
CTCAGCCGGCGCGGCGGGCGACCAGCCGGCGCAGGCCGCGCTCGGCCGCGCCCTGCACCCGGGTCGCCCCGACCGGGGCCAGCCGGGCCGCCAGGTCCGGCGCCTTCGCCGTCATGCCGATCAGCAGCCGCGGCCGGCGGCGCTCCACGGCGTCGAGGATCAGCCCGGCCGCCCGGTCGGCCGGGAAGGTCAGCAGCCGCTCCCAGACCTTCCGGTCGGCCGCGTCCTGCTCCGGCGGCACCCCGCTGCCGACCCTGGCCGACTCGGCGATCCGGGTCCGGATCCCGCCCGGGTGCACCAGCGTCACCCCGACCTCGCCGGCCAACTCCTGGCGCAGCGACTCGCCGAACCCGCGCAGGGCGAACTTGCTGGCCGCGTACGCGGTCTGGCCGGCCGGCGCGAGCAGCCCGAACACGCTGGAGACCAGGACCAGGTGGGCGCCCGGCTCGGCCCGCAGCGCCGGCAGCAGCGTGTGGGTCAACCGGACCGGGGCGTGGAAGTTCACGTCCAGGACCTGCTCGTACTCCGGCAGCGTGATCTGGTCGAACCGGCCGCCCAGGGCCATGCCGGCGTTGTTGACCAGCAGCCGGATCCGCGGGTGCGCCGCCAGGATCGCCGCACCGGCGGCCAGCGTCGCCGCCCGGTCGGCCAGGTCGACGACGTGGGTCGTGCCGCCGGTCCGGGCGGCCACCGCGGCCAGCCGGTCGGCGTCCCGGTCCAGCAGCACCAGCCGGCAGCCGCGCCGGGCCAGCGCGGCCGCGAGCTCGGCGCCGATGCCGCTGGCCGCGCCGGTGACCACAGCGGTCCCGCCGTCGAACACGAAGTCCGTCACTGGAACACCACCCCATCGGTGAGCGGACCGTGCCTGAGGGCCAGCAGGTCGCGTGGGTAGTTCTGGTGCAGCCGCCACGGCGTGGCCGGCCCCTGCTTGGGCAGGTGGTCCACCCCGCGCAGCACGTAGCCGGCGGTGAGGTCGATGATCGGCTCCAGCGGCCCGGCCGGCGGGCGCTGCGGGGTGACCACCCGGGCGCCGGTGCGGGCCATGTGGTTGAGCAGCCGGCACACGTACGTGCTGACCAGGTCGCACTTCAGCGTCCACGAGGCGTTGGTGTAGCCGATCGCCAGCGCGAAGTTCGGCACCCCGGAGAGCATCATCCCCTTGTACGCCACGGTGTCGGCCAGGTCCACCGGCCGGCCCCCGACCGTCAGCCGCATCCCGCCGAGCGCCAGCAGGGTCAGGCCGGTCGCGCTGACCACGATGTCCGCGGGCAGCTCGGTCCCGGACGCCAGCCGGATCCCGGTGCGGGTGAACCGGTCGATCCGGTCGGTCACCACCGCCGCCCGCCCGGACCGGATCGCGGTGAACAGGTCCCCGTCCGGGACGAAGCACAGCCGCTGGTCCCACGGGTCGTACGGCGGGGAGAAGTGCGGGTCCATCGCCAGCGCCGGCAGCTGCTTGCGGATCCCGGACCGGATCAGCCGCTTCATCAACGCCGGCCGGCGCCGGCTGAGCTGGTAGCTCGCCGTCATCAGCAGCACGTTCTTCCACCGGACCACCGACGCGGCGGCCCCGGCCGGCAGCCGGCGGCGCAGCGCGTCGGCCAGCCTGTCCCGGGACGGCAGCGACACCACCCAGCTGGGGGTGCGCTGCAGCATCGTCACGTGGGCGGCGGTCTCCGCCATGGCCGGGACGACGGTGACCGCGGTCGCCCCGGACCCGATCACCACCACCCGCTTGCCGGCGTGGTCGAGGTCGGCCGGCCACTGCTGCGGGTGCACGATCCGGCCGGCGAAGTCCCCGGCCCCCGGGAAGACCGGCGCGTACGGCTGGTCGTAGGAGTAGTAGCCGGTGCAGGTGAAGAGGAAGTCGCAGGTCAGGTCGGGCCGGCCGGCGACGCGGACGGTCCAGCGGCTGCCGTCCCAGTCGGCCGCGACGGCCTTGTGGGCGTACCGCACCTTGTCCTCGACGCCGTGCTCGCGGGCGGTGGCCCGCACGTAGTCCAGGATCGAGGCCCCGTCGGCCAGCGTCTTGTCCCCCGGCCAGGGCCGGAACGAGTAGCCCAGGGTGAACATGTCCGAGTCCGACCGGACCCCGGGGTAGCGGAACAGGTCCCAGGTCCCGCCGATGGCGTCCCGGGCCTCCAGCACCGCGTACGTCCGGTCCGGGCACTCGCGGGCCAGGTGGCAGGCGGCGCCGATCCCGGACAGCCCGGCCCCGACGATCAGCACGTCCAGGTGCTCTGCGGTCACGTTCCCGACGGTAGCCTCCAAAGCATGGTTTCCATCGTGGAGGTCAGCCCGCGGGACGGCCTGCAGAACGAGTCGGTGCTGCTGTCCACCGACGCCAAGGTCGAGCTGATCACCCGGTTGGTGGACGCGGGGGCGCGGCGGGTGGAAGCGGTGTCGTTCGCGCACCCCAAGGCGGTGCCGGCGATGGCCGACGCCGAGGCGGTGATGGAGCGGGTGCCGCGCCGGGACGGGGTGTCGTACGCCGGGCTGGTGCTCAACCGGCGCGGCCTGGACCGGGCCCTGCGCACCGGCGTCGACGAGGTGAACGTGGTGGTCGGGGTGACCGACACCTTCTCGACGCGGAACCAGAACATGCCGACCGCGGAGGCGCAGCGCCAGGCGCTGGAGGTGGTGGCGGCGGCCCGGGCGGCCGGGCTGTTCACCACGCTGACGCTGTCGGTGGCGTTCGGCTGCCCGTTCGAGGGCGAGGTGCCGGCGGACCGGGTGGTCGCGCTGGCCGTCGAGGGCGCCCGGGCCGGGGTGGACGAGATCGCGCTCGGCGACACCATCGGCGTCGGGGTGCCCTCCCAGGTCCGGGAGTTCACCGCCCGGATCCGGGACGCCGTCGGCGACCGGCCGCCGCTGCGCTACCACTTCCACAACACCCGCAACACCGGCTTCGCGAACGCGTTCGCCGCCGTGCTGGACGGGGTGGACGTGCTGGACTCCAGCGCGGGCGGGATCGGCGGCTGCCCGTTCGCGCCGAGGGCGACCGGCAACATCGCCACCGACGACCTGGTCTACCTGCTGGAGCGGATGGGCATCGACACCGGCTTCGACCTGGACCGGCTGCTGCCGACGGCGGCGTTCCTGGCCGAGCGGCTCGGCCACGACGTCCCGGCCCTGCTGCCCCGGGCCGGCACCTTCCCGGGCTGAGCCCCCGGCCGGAGCGGGCCCGGCGGGACGGCCCGGGGACCCCGTGTGACCTGATCGTTCGGGGGTGGACGGTCGGCGCGGAGCACGTCACCATGACCGTTCCGGGTGACTGTCTCCGGGTAACAGCGGGATGAAGGAGGCACCCCAGCATGCGGATGTTGCTGATCGGGGCCCCGGGGGCGGGCAAGGGTACGCAGGCGGAGCTGATCGCGACCCGCTTCGGCATCACCCACATCTCCTCCGGCGACCTGCTGCGCACCCACGTCAACGAGGGCACCGCGATCGGCCGGCAGGCGAAGGAGTACCTGGCCCGCGGCGACCTGGTGCCGGACGCCGTGGTGATGGACATGCTGCGCAAGCCCACCGTCGCCGCCACCGCCTCCGGCGGGTACGTGCTGGACGGCTTCCCGCGCACCGTCGACCAGGCCAAGGCGGCGTACGAGACCGCCCGCGGCCTCGGGGTCGCGGTCGAGGTCGCGGTCTACCTGGAGGTGCGGCCGGCCGAGCTGACCCGGCGGCTACTGGCCCGCGGCCGCGGCCAGGACGACACCCCGGACGTGATCGAGCACCGGCTGGAGGTCTTCGAGGCGAAGACCCGGCCGATGCTCGACTACTACCAGGAGCGGGAGGAGCTGATCACGGTCAACGGCGCCCGCCCGGTCAACGAGGTCGCCTGGTCGATCACCGTGCAACTGCAGCAGTTGGCCCGGCGCTCCCAGCGCGCGGGCGCCTAGATGAGGTCGTCCGGACCCGCCTTGGCCGCCTCGACGTCGCTGCTGGCGCCGTCGGCCTCCCGCTCGAACACGTCGTCCGCCTTGAGGTCCGAGGACGTCTGCTCGGCGACCTGGCGGCTCATCTCCTCGTCGCTGACACCCTCACCGGCTGGTCTCGTCTCACTCATGTCCTCAGTCGTCTCCGCGGCCGGCGCCGGTAAACCCCCGCCCGCGGGTGCCGGGAAACACCACGATTGGCCCGGCCCGTGGCGGGGCAGGTCGGTGTCGTGACCTCCGACCTCGCGGGGCCCCGCATCGAACAGTTCAGCGGCCCCGGCTACCGCGGCTGCCGCCTGGCCGGCGAGATCGACTTCACCTCGGCCGGGCCGGTGCAGTCGACCCTGCTGGGCATGATCCTCCCGGGCGGCGGCAACGTCGTCGCGGACCTGTCCGGGATCACGTTCCTGGACTCCAGCGGGCTCGGCGTGCTGGTGCAGGCGCACCGCACCGCCCGCGAGCGGGAGAACCGGCTGGTCGTCATCGCGTCCCCGCCGGTGCGCAAGCTGCTCCGGCTGACCGGCCTGGACACCGTGCTGGAGACGTACGACCAGCTGACCGAGGCCGAAGCGGCGCTGTAGATGGATCACGTGCGGCTCGGGTCGACCGGGCTGGAGGTGTCCCGGATCTGCCTGGGCTGCATGTCCTACGGCGAGCCCGGTCGCGGCCAGCACGAGTGGTCGCTCGACGAGGAGGCCAGCCGGCCGTTCTTCCGGCGCGCGGTCGAGGCCGGGATCACGTTCTTCGACACCGCCGACGTCTACTCCCTCGGCTCCAGCGAGGAGATCACCGGCCGCGCGCTGGCCGAGTACGCGCGCCGCGACGAGGTCGTGATCGCCACCAAGGTGGGCCTGCGCACCGCCCCCGGGCCGAACGGCTCCGGCCTGTCCCGCAAGCACATCCTGAGCTCGATCGACGCCAGCCTGCGCCGGCTGGGCACCGACCACGTCGACCTCTACCAGATCCACCGCTGGGACCCGCACACGCCGATCGAGGAGACGCTCGAGGCGCTCGACGACGTGGTGCGGGCGGGCAAGGCCCGTTACCTCGGGGCCTCGTCGATGTGGGCCTGGCAGTTCGCCAAGGCCCGGCACCTGCAGGAGCGGCACGGCTGGGCCCGGTTCGTCAGCATGCAGGACCACTACAACCTCCTGCAGCGGGAGGACGAGCGGGAGATGCACCCGCTGTGCCGGGACTCCGGCGTCGCGGTGATCCCGTGGAGCCCGCTGGCCCGCGGCCTGCTCGCCCGGCCCGCCGACGAGGGGTCGGTCCGGTCCGGGACCGACCCGGTGCTGCTCGGCGGGATCTACGCCGAGGACCGGCGGGCGGTCGTGGACGCGGTCGGCGCCGTCGCCGCGGCCCGCGGCGTGCCGCGGGCGCAGGTCGCGCTGGCCTGGGTGCTGCGGCAGCCGGTGGTCACCGCGCCGATCGTCGGCGCCACCGAACCGGGGCACCTGGACGACGCGCTGGCCGCGGTGTCGCTGCGACTGACCGACGACGAGGCCGCCGTCCTGGAGGCCGGCTACCCGGCCCGCCCGCCGGCCGGGTTCTGAGCCGTGACCGGCACCCGGATCGTGCTCGTACGGCACGGCGAGTCCCGCGCCCAGGAGGGCCGCTTCGTCGGCGGCCACACCGGCTGCACCGGGCTGTCCGACCGCGGCCGCCGGCAGGTCGAGGCGCTGCGGGACCGGCTGGCCGCGACCGGCGAGCTGGCCGGCACCAGCGCGCTCTACTGCAGCGTGATGGCCCGGGCCGAGGAGACGGCCCGGATCCTGGCCCCGGCCCTGGGCGACCTGGAGCCGGAGCGGGACTGCGACTTCTGCGAGAGCCACCCGGGCGAGGGCGACGGCCTGAGCTGGGCCGAGTTCGACCAGCGGTGGCCGCGGCCGGAGACCTGGACGCCGGAGACCCGGCGCGACCCGGGCGGGGAGACGTTCGGCGAGATGGGCGTGCGGGTCGCCACCCGGCTGGAGCGGCTGGTCGAGCGGCACCCCGGCGAGACCGTGGTCGTCGCCTGCCACGGCGGCGTCGTCGTGCACTCGATGGTGCACTGGCTCGGGCTGACCCGGGACACCCGGGCCTGGCTGGACCCGATCAACTCGTCACTGACGGAGTGGCAGCTGATCGAGCACCCGTACCGGCCGGGGCCCGCGGTGCGGCTGGTCCGCTTCAACGACCACGGCCACCTGGCCGGGGACCTGCTGCCGCCTCAGCGCACCAGCTGAGCGACCTGCAGCACGGACCAGGGGGAGATCAGCCAGGGCGCGTGCTCGGCGGCGGCCCGGTAGGAGCTCCAGTCCACCCACTTCCAGTCGTCCACCTCGGCCGGGTCCGGGTCGGGGTCGCCGTCGACGACCACCCGGAAGACCGGGCAGAACTCGTTCTCCATCGTCCCGTCGGGCATCGTCGCGGTGTACGCGAAGTCCGGCAGCACCAGCTCCGCGTCCCGCGGCACGACGCCCAGCTCCTGGGACAGCCGGCGCTCCATCGCCTCGGTCAGGTCCTCGCCCGGCCCCGGGTGCCCGCAGCAGGTGTTCGTCCACACCCCTGGCCAGGTCTTCTTCCCCAGGGCCCGCCGGGTGACCAGCAACTTCGTGCCGCTCCGGTCGAACGCGTACGACGAGAAGGCCAGGTGCAGCGGCGTGTTCGCCGTGTGCACCCCGGCCTTGGGGGCGGTGCCGATCGGCCGCCGCGCCTCGTCCAGCAACACGACCAGTTCCTCAGTGGCGCTCGCCGTCATGCCCCCACGTTAGTCATCCGGGCAGGATCTGGGCCAGACTCATCCGAGCAGGGCGTCGGCCAGCTCCCGGCGGGACCGGATGCCGAGCTTCCGGTACGCCGCCGCCAGGTGGCTCTCCACGGTGCGGACCGAGACCACCAGCGCGGCGGCGATCTCCCGGTCGGTCATCCCCTGCGCGGCCATCCGGGCGATCTCCCGCTCCCGCCGGGTCAGCCCGGCCACGGCCGGGTCCGCGGCCGGCGCCGCCGGGACCCCGAGGCCGCCCCGGGCCGCGGGCCAC
>CADCTP010000156.1 GCA_902805565.1 uncultured Mycobacteriales bacterium | reverse complement strand
TGACCCCGCCGGGCGCCCGGAGTTGCCAGCGCCGACCGGCCGGGGCCCCGCGGGACCCCGGCCGGCCGGCGTCAGCGCGCCGGGCCGCCGACCAGGACCCCGTCCTGGTAGACCCCGCGCACCCGCTCGGCCAGCGTGCCCACGTCGGCCAGGCCGCCGTCCAGGACCAGCAGGTCCGCCCGCTGCCCCTCGGCCACCGTGCCCCGGTCGGCCGCCACGTCCAGCAGCTCGCAGGCCGAGCCGGTCGCCGCGTGCAGCGCCTGCTCCGGGGTCATCCCGCACTCCACCAGCAGCCGCAGCTCGGTCAGGTTCCCGCCGTGCGGGCCGACCCCGGAGTCGGTGCCCATCGCCACGGTGACCCCGGCGGCGATCGCCCGGCGTACGGACTCGGTGTGCACCTCCAGCACCATCCGGGCCTTCTCCAGCACCGCCGCCGGGTACGGCACCCCGGCGTCGGCCTGGTCCAGCACCGCCCGCGGCGCGGCCAGCGTGGGCACCAGCCAGGTGCCCCAGTCGAGCATCAGCTCGATCGCCTCGTCGTCGAGGTAGATCCCGTGCTCGATCGACCGGACCCCGTTGCGGACCGCGGTCTTGATCCCGTCGGAGGCCTGGGCGTGCGCCATCACCGAGATCCCGGCGGCCTCGGCCTCCGCGACCATCATCGCCACCTCCTCGTCCCGGAAGTGGCCGTGCCGCGGGTCGTCCCGGGCCGAGAGCACGCCGCCGCTGGTGGCCGCCTTGATCACGTCGGCCCCGGCCCGGACGAGCTCGCGGACCGCCCGGCGGACCTCCTCGGGACCGTCGACCACCGTGTTCGGGCGGCCCGGGTGCGGCGCCACCAGCGGGACCGAGCAGCCCGAGGGGTACCAGCCGTCGCCGTGCCCGCCGGTCTGGCTCAGCATGCTCACCGCGATGAGCACCCGCGGCCCGGGCACCAGCCCGGCGGCGACCGCCTCCTTCACCCCGAGGTCGGCGCCGCCGGCGTCCCGGACCGTGGTGATGCCCAGGTCCAGGGTGGTCCGCAGGTTCCGCACCGCCTCGAAGTACGGGTAGGAGAACGGCGTCTGCAGGGCCTTCAGCGGGTGCACCCCGCTGAACAGCAGGTGGACGTGGCAGTCGACGAGCCCGGGCAGCACGGTGGCGCCGGTGCAGTCCACGACCTCGTCGCCGTCCAGCCCGGTCCCGACCCCGACGATCCGGCCGTCCTCCACGACGACGTCCGCGGTCGCGGCCGGCGACCCGGTCCCGTCGAAGACCTGCCCGTGGGCGAAGAGCGTGCGCATCGGGGAATCAGACCATGGAAGACTCCGGGCGTGGTGCTGGAAATGGCGGTCATCGATGTCACACCGGGCGCGGAGGACGCGTTCCTCGCGTCGTACCGGGAGGTCAGGCACGAGGTGGGGGACTCGCCGGGCTGCCGGTCGGTGCGCGTGGTGCGCGGGGTCGAGTCGCCCAGCCGGTTCCTGCTGTTCGTGGAGTGGGACTCGATCGCCGCGCACGAGGGGTTCCGCGCGTCGGACCGGTTCGGCCGGTGGCGCGGCGGGGTCGGTCCGCACTTCGCCGCGCCGCCGCAGGTGGAGCACTATCGCGACCCCGACTGATCGGTTGCTAGCGTCGGTCCGGTGAAGCCCCAGGACCTCGCCACCATCCGGACGCCCGGCGCGCCGACCCTGTCCCCGGACGGCCGCCGCGCCGTCGTCGCCGTCAGCCGGGCCGACCTGGCCGCGGACGCGTACCGGTCGTGGCTCTGGCTGGTCGACACGACCGGTGCCGAGCCGCCGCGGAGGCTCACCGACGGCGACCGGGACAGCGCGCCGGCCTGGTCCCCGGACGGGCGGTGGATCGCGTTCCTGCGGGCGCCGGCGGAGGGCAAGCCGCAGCTGCACGTGCTGCCGGCCGAGCTGGGCGACGCCCGGCGGGTCAGCACCGACGAGCAGCACCCGCTGGGCGCCGGCGCGCCGCGGTGGAGCCCGGACTCGACCCGGCTGGCGTACGTCGCCCGCGTCCCCGAGCCCGGCCGGTACGGCACCGAGCCCGGCCGCGGCCCGGAGAAGGAGCCGCCGCGCCGGATCACCACGCTGCGCTTCCGGGAGGACGACATCGGCTTCCTGCTGGACCGGCGCACGCACGTGTTCACGCTCGACCCGTTCGCGGACACGCCGGCGCCGGCGCAGGTCACCGATGGCGACTGGGACGACGCTGAGGTGGCCTGGACCCCGGACGGCGGGCTGCTGTTCACCAGCAACCGCGACGTCGCCGAGGTGTACGACCTGCTGACGGACGTCTTCGCCTGCGCCGCGGACGGCTCCGGGCTGCGCAAGCTGACCCGGGCGCCGCAGGACGCGGCGGCGCCGGTCGCGGCCCCGGACGGCCGGACGGTCTTCTATGCGGCCACCTCCGAGCTGGGCCCGCAGGGCCGGGACTTCGTCGGCCGCGGCGCGTCGATCTGGGCGGTGCCGGCGGACGGCTCGGCCGCGCCGACCCGGCTGACCGACCCGGACACCGATTTCGCCGAGTACGGCGGCGCGCTGATCGCCGACGCCACCGGCGTGCTGGCGGTGACCCGCCGGCGCGGCGCGCAGGAGCTGGTCCGGGTGCCGGCGGCCGGCGGCGAGGTGGAGCCGCTGATCGGCGGCGCCCGCACGGTCACCGCGGTCGCCGCGGCCGGGGACACCGTGGTCGCGGTGGTGGCCGACGCGACCAGCGCCGGCGAGCTGGTCCGGGTGGGCCGGGACGAGCCGCTGACCGGCTTCGGCGCCGAGCTGACCGCCACCGCCGGGCTGCGCCCCCTCCAGGAGTTGACCACGACCGCGCCGGACGGCCACCCGGTGCACGGCTGGCTGGTGCACCCGGACCCGGAGCTGCACCCCGGGCCGCGCCCGGTCCTGCTGGACGTGCACGGCGGCCCGTTCGCGCAGTACGGCTACACCCTGTTCGACGAGGCCCAGGTCTACGCGGCCGCCGGCTACGCGGTGGTGCTGGGCAACCCGCGCGGCTCCGCCGGCTACGGCGAGCAGCACGGCCGGGCGATCCGGCACGCGATGGGCACCGTCGACGCCGACGACCTGCTCGCCCTGCTGGACGCCGCGCTCACCGCCGACGGCGTGGACCCGTCCCGGGTCGGGGTGATGGGCGGCTCGTACGGCGGGTTCATGACCACCTGGCTGGCCGCGCACGCCGGCGACCGGTTCCGGGCGGCGATCGTGGAGCGGGCGGTGACCGCCTGGGACTCGTTCGTGGGTTCCAGCGACATCGGCTGGACGTTCACCGACGAGTACGTCGGCACCGACCCGGCGGCGCTGGCCGCGCAGAGCCCGCTGACGTACGCGGACAAGATCGAGATGCCGGTCCTCATCATCCATTCGGAGCAGGACTGGCGGTGCCCGGTCGAGCAGGCGCAGCGGCTGTACGTGCGGCTCAAGCGCCGCGGCGTACCCACTGAGCTGCTGCTCTTCCCGGGCGAGGGGCACGAGCTGTCCCGCTCCGGCCTGCCCAGCCACCGGCTCGCCCGCTTCGAGGCCATCCTCGACTGGTGGTCCCGGCACCTGGCCTGAGATGATCAAGTCTGACAGTCGGTCGACGGAAGGGGTCGTGCGAGTGTTCTCCGCCGAGACGCGCCGCCAGGCGGCGGCCTTCGACGCCATCGGGGAGCGCTACGACGATGTGTTCCCGCACAAGTCAGGGCAGATCATCGCGACCCAGTGGGTGATAGACCGGCTCGCGCCGGGGGCCCGGGTGCTGGACCTCGGCTGCGGCACCGGCGTCCCGACGGCCGGCATGCTCGCCGAGACCGGGCTGGAGGTCGTCGGCGTCGACGTCTCCACCGAGATGCTCGCGCTGGCCCGGCGCAACGTGCCGACCGGCCGGTTCGTCGCGATGGACCTGATGGAGCTGGACGGCTCGCTGGGCGAGTTCGACGGGGTGTGCGCGTTCTTCTCGCTGCTCATGCTGCGCAAGGAGGACATCCCGCGGGTGCTGCGCCGGACCAAGGCGCTGCTGCGGCCGGGCGCGGTGGTGGCGATCGGGATGGTCGAGGGCGACTTCGACTACGCGCCGCTGTCGTTCCTCGGCCAGGAGGTCGCGGTCACCGCGTTCCCGCGGGTGGACCTGGAGTCGGTGATCCGGGCCGAGGGGCTGCACGTGCTGGAGGTGGACGTGGAGGAGTTCGAGCCGGCCTCGGCCGACGTCCCGGCCGAGCGCCAGATCTTCCTCTACTGCTCCGCTCCCTAGGGCCCCCGGTGCGCACGGAGCTCGTCGACCGCGCCCGGGCGCTGTCGAGCGGCGGCGGGCGGGCCGTCCTGGGCATCGTCGGGGTGCCGGGCGCCGGCAAGTCCACGCTGGCCGCGCACCTCGTCGACGCCCTCGGCCCGATCGCGGCGTGGGTGCCGATGGACGGCTTCCACCTGGCCGACGCCGCGCTGGACCGGCTCGGGCTGCGGGACCGCAAGGGCGCGCCGGAGACCTTCGACGGCTGGGGCTACCTGGCGCTGCTGCGCCGGCTCGCCGCCGAGACCGGCCACCCGGTGTACGCGCCGGACTTCGACCGGGACCTGGAGCAGCCGCTGGCCGGCGCGATCGCGGTCGACCCGGCGGTCCGGCTGGTCGTCACCGAGGGCAACTACCTGCTGCTGCCGGACGACCCGTGGCCGCGGGTCCGGGCCGCGCTGGCGGAGGTCTGGTACGTCGAGACGGCCGAGGCCACCCGCCGGGAGCGGCTGCTGGCCCGGCACGTGCGGTTCGGCAAGGAGCCGGCCGCGGCCGCGGCCTGGGTCGCCGCCGTCGACGAGCCGAACGCCCGGCTGATCGCCCGCGGCCGGTCCGCCGCCGACCTGGTCGTCGACCTCGACGCCCTCGACCTGCCGGCCCCGGCCGGTTCCCGGCCGGCGGGCGACCAGGGTCGGGTGGCGGCGGTGGAGTTCGTGCGCTGGGTGCCGGCGGACGCCGACGCCCTGGTCGAGCTGCTGACCGGCGAGGACTGGCCGTTCCACGCCGCCGGCCGGCCCGCGCCGGGCGCGGTGCGGGACCAGCTCGCCGCCGGGACCTACGACGGCCCGGGCGCGCAGACGTACTGGGTGGTCGAGGACGGCGAGCGGGCCGGGATCGTGCGGCTGTTCGACCTGGACGACGGCGACCCGATGTTCGACCTGCGGCTGCGGGCGGCGTACCGGGGGCGCGGGCTGGGCACCGCGGCCGTGCGCTGGCTGACCGGCCACCTGTTCGCCGAGCTGCCGGACGCGTACCGGGTCGAGGCGACGACCCGGGCCGACAACCGGGCGATGCGCCGGGTGCTGGCCTCCTGCGGCTATCGCCAGGAGGCCCGCTACCGGCAGGCCTGGCCACTGCCCGACGGGACCCGCCAGGACAGCATCGGGTACGCCGTCCTGCGCCCGGAGTGGCCGGCCGGCCGCAACCGGGACCCGGGCGGGTGTTGACGCGGCCGGACCGGATGGGCCAGTCTTGGGAATCGCTGGGAACGTTCCCAGCCTGGTGGTCCCACCCGGGCCGGCGGCGCCAGGCAGCGTCACAGGAAGCCCTGCCATGACCTATCGCCGCACCGCTCGCCGCACCGCCGTACCCGTCGCCGTCCTGGCCCTGCTGCTCGGGCTGCTCACCGTGCTGCCCGGCCGGGCCGCCGCCGCCGGGCCACTGATATCCCAAGGCAAACCGGTCACCGCCTCCTCGACCGAGAACGCCGGCCTGGGCGCCGGCAACGCGGTCGACGGCAACGCCGGCACCCGCTGGTCCAGCGCCTTCGCCGACCCGCAGTGGCTGCGGGTGGACCTCGGCGGCACCGCCACCATCGACCAGGTCACGCTGAACTGGGAGGCCGCGTACGCCCGGTCGTTCCAGCTGCAGGTGTCCGCGGACGGCACCACCTGGACCACGGTGTACTCGACCACCACCGGCGCCGGGGGAGTGCAGACCCTGGCCGTCACCGGCACCGGCCGGTACGTGCGGATGCTCGGCACCCAGCGGGGGACGCCGTACGGCTACTCGCTGTGGGAGTTCCAGGTGTTCGGCACGCTGGGCACCACCAACCCGCCGCCCAGCGGCTTCTGGGGTGACACGGCGTCCATCCCGGCCGCGCAGAACGTCGTGATGGTCAAGATCCTCAACCGCACCAACGGCCGCTACCCGGACAGCCAGGTCTACTGGACGTTCAACGGCCAGACCCGGTCCATCGCCCAGCAGCAGTACCTCGACATGCCGGCGAACTCCGCCGGCCGGATGTACTTCCACCTCGGCTCGCCGACCAGCGCCTACTACGACTTCATCGAGTTCACCGTCGGCGCGAACGTCTTCAACGGCAACACCACCCGGGTGGACGCCTTCGGCCTGAAGCTGGCCATGCGGCTGCGCGCCGACGACGGCTACGACGTGCAGGTCGGGGAGAACCAGGCGACGTTCGCGGAGACCCGGGAGGCCACCTTCCAGCGGTTCCGCGACGCGGTGCCGAACGAGTTCGACGTGCTGGCGGCCGACCCGACGCGGATCATCACCCCGAACGCGCACCCGTCGTTCCGCCCGGGCGGCGTCAACGCCGGCTACTTCACCGGCTACTCCGGCGGCATCCCGACCATGGACGTGTTCGGCTGCTCCGGCGTGCTGGCCAACGACCCGGTCCGCTGCGCCGCGCTGAACCGGCACGTCGTCGGCCTGTCCGCCGCCGACCAGCAGAACCCGGCCCGCTTCTACCAGGCCGCCCCGGCCAACTGGTACGCCAAGTTCTGGCACGACGTGTCGATCGGCGGGCTGGCCTACGGGTTCCCGTACGACGACTACGCCAACCAGTCCTCGTTCGTCTCCCGCGGCGACCCGACGTACCTGCTGGTGGCCGTCGGCTGGTGATCCCGGCCGGGGCCGGGCGGCACCCCCGCCCGGCCCCGGCCCTAGAACGCCCGGCCGCCGCCCGGTCCCGGCCCGGGGAGTGGCCGGCTGTCCGGGCCGGTCGCCGGCCGCGGTCG
>CADCTP010000155.1 GCA_902805565.1 uncultured Mycobacteriales bacterium | reverse complement strand
TGGTCGAGCTGGTCGACGGTGCCGGCAGTGCCGGCAGTGCCGGCAGTGCCGCCGCGCCACGCCGCCGCCGGGCCGACCGGGCCAGCCGGCTGCCGACCCGGGCCGACCTGCTGGCGGCGCCGGCCGGCGAGCGGGTCGGCCGGCTCACCGACGGCCTGCTGCTCGCGGTCACCGCGACGCTGGGGTCCGCGTCGCCGACCGTGCTGCCCGACCAGCCGCTGTTCGACCTCGGGCTGGACTCGCTGATGGCGGTCGAGCTGCGCAACGAGGTGGAGCGGCAGCTGGCGGTCACGCTGCCGGTCTCCGTGCTGCTGGAGGGGGCGACCGTGCGCAGCCTGGCCGAGCGGCTGGCCGCCGAGCTGGCCGCGGCCGGCGACGGCGGCGAGGAGCCGGCCGGCCCGGCCGGGATCGAGCGGGTCGAGCGGTTCGAGGACGTGGCGAGCGCGCTGCTGGCCGAGCTGGACCAGCTCAGCGACGAGCAGGCGCGGTCGGTGCTGGGTCCGGAGGGGCGGGCATGACCGGGCTGGACGACCGGCTGGCGGCGCTGTCGCCGGAGAAGCGGGCGCTGTTCGAGCGGCTGCTGGCCGAGCGCGGGCGGACCGAGGACGTCTTCCCGATCTCGGTCACCCAGCAGGGGATCTGGTTCTTCGAGCAGCTGCGGCCGGGCAACCCGGCGTACGTGGTGCCGGCGGCGGCGCGCATCCGCGGGCCGCTGGACGTCGCGGTGCTGCGGGCGGCGCTGGCCGGCGTCGTCGCCCGACACGAGTCGCTGCGGACCACGTTCGAGGTGCGGGACGGGCGGCCGGTGCAGGTGGTCCGGCCCCGGCCGGCGGTCGAGGTGCCGGAGACCGACCTGCGGCTGCCCGGCACCGGCGACCCCGACGCCGAGCTGGCCGACGCGGTGCTGGCCGCGCTGGCCGGGCCGTTCGACCTGGCCACCGGGCCGCTGCTGCGGGTCCGGCTGCTCCGGCTCGGCCCGGGCGACGCCGTCCTCGCCGTGGCCATGCACCACCTGGTGTCCGACGGCTGGTCGGTCGGCGTGCTGCTGTCCGAGCTGTCCACCCGGTACGCGGCGCTGGCCGCCGGCCGCGAGCCCGACCTGCCCGACCTGCCCGTCCAGTACGGCGACTTCGCCGGCTGGCAGCACGCCGCGGTGCGCGGCCCGCAGCTGACCGCCGACCTGGCGCACTGGCGCGCGCACCTGGCCGGCGCGCCGCCGGTGCTGGAGCTGCCGACGGACCGCCCGCGCCCGCCGGTGCAGGGCTTCCGCGGCGGCTCGGTCCCCTTCGAGCTGCCCGAGCCGCTGATGCGGGCGCTGTCCGGCATCGCCCGCCGGCGCGGCGCCACCCCGTACATGGGGTTGCTGGCGGTGCTGCAGGTCCTGCTGCACCGCTGGGCCGGCACCGACGACGTGGTGGTGGGGGTGCCGGCGGCGAACCGCGGCCGGGCCGAGGTCGAGCCGCTGATCGGGTTCTTCGTCAACATCCTGCCGGTCCGCACCGACGTCGGCGGCGACCCGGCGTTCGGGGAGCTGCTGGACCGGGTCCGGGAGGCCTGCCTCGGCGCGTACGCGCACCAGGGCGTCCCGTTCGAGCTGGTGGTGGCCGACCTCCAGCTGCCGCGGGACCTCAGCCGGCCGCCGGTCTTCCAGGTCAGCCTGTCCTACCAGAGCGACCCGCTGCCGAGCATGCGGATGGCCGGGGTGGAGCTGACCCGGCTGCCGCTGCCCAGCCAGGGCGCCCGGTTCGACCTGGAGCTGCAGCTGTTCGACGACGCGGGCGCGGTCAGCGGCTGGTTCGAGTACGACCGGGACCTCTTCGACGCGGCCACGATCGAGCGGCTGGCCGGGCACTTCCGCCGGCTGGTCGAGCTGGTCGCGGCCGACCCGGACGCCCGGATCGACCAGCTGGAGCTGCTGTCCGCCGGCGAGCGGGCCGAGGTGCTGGCCGCCGGCGGCGGCCCGGAGCGGGACTGGCCCGGGCAGGGCTGGATCCACGAGTGCGTCCGGGACCGGGCCCGGCGCGCGCCGGCCGCCGAGGCGGTGCGGTTCGAGGGCGTCAGCGTGTCGTACGCCGAGCTGGACCGCCGGGCCAACCAGCTCGCGCACCGGCTGCGCCGGCTCGGGGTGCGCCCGGGCGTGCTGGTCGGGGTGTGCATGCACCGCTCGGTCGAGCTGGTCGTCGGGCTGCTGGCCGTGCTCAAGGCCGGCGGCGCGTACGTGCCGCTGGACCCGGACCTGCCGCCGGCCCGGCTGGCGACCCTGCTCGCCGACATCGCCGCGCCGGTCCTGCTCACCCAGGCCGCGCTGGCCGGCGGGCTGCCGCCGACCGGCGCCGCGGTGCTCGCGCTGGACGCGCTGGCCGGCGAGCTGGCGGCCGAGCCGGCCGATGACCCCGGGGTGGCGGTGGACGGCGAGGACGCCGCGTACGTCATCCACACCTCCGGGTCCACCGGCCCGCCCAAGGGCGTCGTGAACGTGCACGCCGCGATCCGCAACCGGCTGCTGTGGATGCAGGACGCGTACCGGCTGGACGGCACCGACCGGGTGCTGCAGAAGACGCCGTACTCCTTCGACGTGTCGGTGTGGGAGTTCTTCTGGCCGCTGATGGTCGGGGCCACGCTGGTGGTGGCCCGGCCGGACGGGCACCGGGACCCGGCGTACCTGATGGAGACGCTGCGGGCGGAGCGGATCAGCACCGTGCACTTCGTGCCCTCGATGCTGCGGGTGCTGCTGCACGAGCCGGGGCTGGAGGACCGCACCGCGCTGCGCCGGGTGATCTGCAGCGGCGAGGCGCTGCCCGCGGACGTGGCGCGGCGGTTCCTGGCCCGCTCGACCGCCGAGCTGCACAACCTCTACGGGCCGACCGAGGCCGCGGTCGACGTGACCGCCTGGCAGTGCTGGCCGGACGGCGGCCCGGTCCCGCTCGGCTTCCCCATCGCCAACGTGCGGGTGCACGTCCTGGACGGCCGGCTGCGGCCGGTGCCGGTCGGGGTGCCCGGCGAGCTGTACCTGGGCGGCCGCGGCCTGGCCCGCGGCTACCTGGGCCGGCCGGGGCTGACCGCCGACCGGTTCGTCCCCGACCCGTACGGGCCGCCGGGGGCGCGGCTCTACCGCACCGGCGACCTCGGCCGGCTGCGGCCGGACGGCGCCCTGGACTACCTCGGCCGGCTGGACGACCAGGTCAAGGTGCGCGGGTTCCGGGTGGAGCCGGGCGAGATCGCCGCCGCGCTCGGCGGCCACCCGGGCGTCGGCGAGGCGGTCGTCACCGCCCGCGGCGACCGGCTGGTGGCGTACCTGACCGCGGCCGACCCGGCGGCCCCGCCGGCGGCCGGGGACCTGCGGGCGCACCTGACCGGGCTGCTGCCCGAGCACCTGGTGCCGGCCGCGTACGTGCTGCTGCCGGCGCTGCCGGTCACCGCGAACGGGAAGCTGGACCGGGCCGCGCTGCCCGAGCCGGACGGCAGCCGGCCCGAGCTCCGCACGGCGTACGTGGCCCCGACCGACGACCTGGAGCGCGCGCTGGCCGGGCTCTGGCGGGAGCTGCTCGGCGTCGAGCGGGTCGGCGCGGAGGACAACTTCTTCGACCTCGGCGGCCACTCGCTGCTGATGGCGGAGCTGCGGGCCCGGCTGGCCGGCTCCCTCGGCCACGAGGTGTCCCTGGTGGAGCTGTTCCAGTACCCGACCGTCGGGTCGCTGGCCGCGCACCTGGCCCGCGCGGCGGCCGGGGGTGGCGGGACGGCGCTGGCCGGCCGGGACCGGGCCGGCAGCCGGCGCGAGCTGGGGGGCCGGCTGCACGACCGGCGGCAGGCGCTCGCCGCCCGCCGGGCCGACACGCGGAACGGGGGATGACCGGGATGCCGGACACCGACGAGAGCCTCGGCCGGGTCGCCATCGTGGGGATGGCCGGCCGGTTCCCCGGCGCCGAGGACGTCGAGGCGTTCTGGGACGGCCTGGCCGCCGGCCGGGAGGGGGTCTCCCGGCTCACCGAGGCGGAGCTGCTGGCCGCCGGGGTGCGGCCGGACGAGCTGGCCGACGACCGGTACGTCCGGGCCAAGGGCGTGCTGGCCGGCGCGGACACCTTCGACGCCGGGTTCTTCGGCTACAGCCCGCGGGAGGCCGAGGTCCTCGACCCGCAGCACCGGGTGCTGCTGGAGTGCGCGTGGGAGGCGCTGGAGGCGGCCGGCTGCGACCCGCGGACGTTCCAGGGGCGGATCGGGGTGTTCGCCGGGGCGAGCCTCAACTCGTACCTGCTGTTCAACGTGCTGGGCAACCGCGGGGCGGTCGACTCGATCGGCAGCTACCAGGCGCTCGTCGCCAGCGACAAGGACTTCCTGGCCACCCGGGTGTCGTACAAGCTGGGGCTGACCGGGCCGAGCCTGACCGTGCAGACCGCCTGCTCCACCTCGCTGACCGCGGTCCACCTGGCCTGCCAGAGCCTGCTGTCCGGCGAGTGCGACCTCGCCCTGGCCGGCGGGGTCTCCGTCAGCGTCCCGCTGCGCGGCGGCCACCGGTACGAGCCGGGCGGCATCCTGTCCGCGGACGGGCACTGCCGGGCCTTCGACGCCGACGCCGGCGGCACCGTGCCCGGCAACGGGGTCGGCCTGGTGGTGCTGCGCCGGCTCGGCGACGCCCTGGCCGGCGGCGACCGGATCGAGGCGGTGATCCGCGGCACGGCGGTCAACAACGACGGGGCGGTCAAGGCCGGCTACACAGCGCCGAGCGTGGACGGCCAGGCCGAGGTGATCGCCGAGGCGCTGGCGGTGGCCGACGTCGACCCGGCCACGGTCGGCTACGTCGAGGCGCACGGCACCGGGACCGTGCTCGGCGACCCGATCGAGGTCGCGGCGCTGACCCGGGCGTTCCGCGAGCACACCGAGGACCTGGGCTTCTGCGCGCTCGGCTCGGCGAAGAGCGCCGTCGGCCACCTCGACGCCGCGGCCGGGGTCACCGCGCTGATCAAGGCCACGCTGGCGCTGCGGCACGCCGCGATCCCGCCGACCCTGCACGTCACCCGGCCCAACCCGCAGCTCGACCTGGAGAAGAGCCCGTTCTACCTGCCCACCGAGCTGCGGCCGTGGCCGCGCGGGCCGCAGCCGCGCCGGGCCGGGGTCAGCTCGTTCGGGATCGGCGGCACCAACGTGCACGTCGTGCTGGAGGAGGCGCCGGCACCGGCGCCGGCCGGGCCGTCCCGGCCGGTGCAGCTGCTGACCCTCTCCGCCCGTACGGCGCCGGCGCTGGCCGCCGCCGGACGCAGGCTGGCCGACCACCTGGACCGGCACCCGGAGCTGGAGCTCGGCGACGTCGCCCGGACGCTGGCCGGCCGGCGGGCGTTCGAGCACCGGGCGGCCGTGGTCGGCCGGGACCGGGCCGGGCTCGGCCGGGCGCTGCTGCGGCTGGAGCCGGCCGGGCCGCCCGCGGATGGGACCTCGGCCCCGGTCGCGTTCCTGTTCCCCGGGCAGGGCACCCAGCACGTCGGGATGGCCCGCGACCTGCACGCGGCCGAGCCGGTGTTCGCCGCCGAGCTGGACCGCTGCGCCGACCTGTTCGCCGGGCACCTCGGCGCGGACCTGCGCCCGCTGCTGCTCGGCGACGGGGGCACCGACCCGGCGGCCGCCGCGGCCCGGCTGGAGCGCACCGAGCTGGCCCAGCCCGCCCTGTTCGCCGTCGAGTACGCGCTGGCCCGGCTGTGGTCCTCGCTCGGCGTCGAGCCGCGCGCGATGGCCGGGCACAGCATCGGCGAGTACGTCGCCGCCTGCCTGGCCGGGGTGTTCGGGTTGGCGGACGCGGTCGCGCTGGTCGCCGCCCGCGGCCGGCTCGTGCAGGCCATGCCGGCCGGCGGCATGCTGGCCGTCGTCCTGCCGGAGGCGGAGACCGCGGCCTGGCTCGGCGACGGGCTGTCGCTGGCCGCCGCGAACTCCACCGGGCTGAGCGTGGTGTCCGGGCCGACCGCGGCGGTCGAGGACCTGGGCCGCCGGCTGGCCGCGGCCGGGATCGGCTGCCGCCGGCTGCACACCTCGCACGCCTTCCACTCGGCGAGCATGGACGCGGCCGTCGGGCCGTTCGTCGAGGAGGTAGGCCGGGTCACGCTCCGGCCGCCGCGGATCCCGTTCCTCTCGGACGTCACCGGCACCTGGATCACCGACGCCCAGGCCACCGACCCGGCGTACTGGGGGGAGCACCTGCGCCGCCCGGTCCGCTTCGCCGCCGCGCTGGGCGAGCTGCTGGCCGACCCGGCGCTGGTGCTGCTGGAGGTCGGCCCGGGCCGCACGCTGACCACCTTCGCCCGCCAGCACGCGGCCTGGGACGACCGGCGGGCCGCGTACGCCTCGCTGCGGCAGCCGGCGGAGCCGGGCGACGACCGGGAGCACCTGCTGGCCGCGCTCGGCGGCCTGTGGGCGGCCGGGGTGCCGGTGGACCGGGCGGCGCCGCTGGCCGGGGAGGACCGGCGGCGGGTGCCGCTGCCCGGCTACCCGTTCCAGCGGCGGCGGTACTGGATCGAGCCGGACGCCACCGCCCCGGCGGAGGACGAGGTGGCCGCCGTTGCCACCGTGGACGACTGGTTCAGCGTCCCCGGCTGGACCCGGGCGCCCGCCCCGACCGGCCCGCCGGCCGCCGCCGACGACGTCACCTGGCTGGTGCTCGGGGCCGAGCTGGGGCTCGGCCGGGCACTGGCCGGCCGGCTGGCGGCCGGCGGTGCCCCGGTGGTCCGGGTCCGGGCCGGCGACGCGCTGCGCCGCGACGGCGACCGGGACTGGACCGTGGACCCGGCCCGCCGGGAGCACCTGGCCGAGCTGGTCGCCGCAGTCGGCACCCCGGCCGCCCGGGTCGTGCACCTGTGGAGCCTGGCCGGCGAACCGGGCCCGCTGGACCCGGACCGGCTGGCCGCGGCCGGCCGGCGCGGGCGCGGCCGCCTGCTGGCGCTGGCCCAGGGCATCTCCGACGCCCGCCCCCGGGCCCGGGTGGACGTCGACGTTCCCTGCCGCGGGGGGG
>CADCTP010000154.1 GCA_902805565.1 uncultured Mycobacteriales bacterium | reverse complement strand
CCCGGCTACTCAGGGCCGCCGGCCTGCCGAGCGACCCGGCGGCTCCGGGGCAGCCGGCGGGTCGAGCGGTCGGCGGGCCGGGCCGCCGGCCGGGGTCGAGCGGTCCCGCGGGCCGGCCGGCGCAATAAGGTGCTGGTGTGCTCGCCGCCTACGCCACCGCGCCCAACCCGTCCGACCCGCTGGCCGCGCTGGAGATCGGGCAGCGACCCGAGCCGGAGCCACGCGACGGCTGGACCACGGTCACCGTCAAGGCGGCCTCGATCAACCACCACGACGTGTTCACGCTGCGCGGGGTCGGCATCGGCAAGGACGCCTTCCCGATGATCCTCGGCTGTGACGCGTCCGGGGTGGACGAGGACGGCCGCGAGGTCGTCGTGCACGCGGTCGTCCCGAGCCCGGGCTGGGTCGGCGACGAGACCCTGGACCCGAAGCGTTCCCTGCTCTCCGAGGTGCACCAGGGCACGCTGGCCGAGAAAGTGATCGTGCCCACCCGGAACCTGGTGCCCAAGCCGGCCGAGCTGTCCCACGAACAGGCCGCCTGCCTGAGTACGGCGTGGCTCACCGCCTACCGGATGCTGTTCGTGAAGTCCGGTGTCACGCCGGGCGGCACGATCCTGGTCCAGGGCGCCAGCGGCGGGGTCGCGACCGCGCTGATCGCCCTCGGCTCGGCCGCCGGCTACCGGATGTGGGCGACCGGACGGACCGAGGCCAAGCGGCAGGCGGCGCTCGCCCTCGGCGCGGACGCCGTGTTCGAGCCGGGGGCGCGGCTGCCCGCGCGGGTCCCGGCGGTCATGGAGACCGTCGGCGAGGCGACCTGGTCCCACTCGCTGCGGTCGCTGGAGCCCGGCGGCCGGATCGTCGTCGCCGGGTCCACCAGCGGGCCCGCCCCGTCCGCCGACCTGGCCCGGGTCTTCTTCCTGCAGCTCAGCGTGCTCGGCACGACCATGGGCACCCGGGCCGAACTGGAGTCGCTGCTGCAGATGCTGGTGACCACCGGCGTACGCCCGGCGATCGACCAGACCCTGCCGCTGGTCGACGCCGCCACCGGCTTCGCCAAGATCGTCGCCGGTGACACCGCCGGCAAGATCGTCCTCACCACCTGACCCGCCCGCGGGCGGCTAGCCCGGGTCGGCCGGCCGGGTGGCGGCGTGCCGGCGGAGCAGGTGCGCCCGGGCGGCGGCGTCACCGGGCCCGGCCCGCTCGGCCAGGTGGCCGGCCAGCAGCTCGCGGTGCTCCGGCGGCTTGTTCCCGCCGTACTTGAACTTCGCCCGCACCGCGGTCACGGTCAGCTCCAGGCCGCGGATGCCGGGCAGCAGCCGGCGGACGTGGTCGGCCCCCGGCGCCGGCTCCGCGTACCCGCCCTCGGGCTGGTGGTGCCGCAGCTGCGCGGCCAGGGTCGCCGCCTTGCCGGCCGGGTCGTCGACGATCCGCACGTCGCAGGACAGCTGGACGGTCGCGTAGTACGACGTCGGCACGCCCAGCTCCGGCGGCGTCCCGGGCGCCGCCTGCCAGCCGGTGGGCACGTACGCGTAGTCGTCCACCACCGCGAGCAGGGCCCGTGGCCGCTCGGCCAGCAGCGGCCACACCGGGTTCGGCCGGGCCAGGTGCAGCCGGACCGTCGTGGCCCCGTCGTACAGGAAGTGGGTCGGCACGACGACCGGCAGGTCCCGCCCGTCGCCGGGCGCGATCAGCTGCCCGAAGTCGTGCCGCGCCAACCAGCCGCGCCACTCCTCGTCGTCGAGCGGGGCGTCCCACGGGTGAACGAGCACGCCACCTATCCTGCCACCAGCGCCTCAGCACGGCCGCAGCCCGGCGACCAGGGCCAGCGGGCTCACCCGCACCGGGAACGGCCGCGCCGCCGCGAACTCCTCCGCCCCCACCACCTCGGCGACCGTCCGGTAGTCCCCCGCGTCGTCCAGCTCCAGCGCGGTCAGCGCCGGCGCCTCGGGGTCCAGCAGCCAGTAACCGGCGATGCCGTGCCGCGCGTAGACCACGCGCTTGAGGGTGCGGTCCAGCAGCTCGGCGCCGGGCGCGGCGACCTCCACGGCGAGCAGCGGCGGCGCGGCCAGCCCGTCCCGGGTGAGGTCGAGGTAGCGCGCGACCAGCAGGTCCGGGCGCAGCTCGGTCCGCCGGCCGAGCCGGACCGGGAACGGGGCCGCCAGCACCCGCAGGTCGGCCGGAGCGGCCGCCCGGAGCACCCCGGCCAGGGCCAGCACCATGTCGCTGTGCGCGAACCCCGGGGACGGGCTCAGCACCACGGACCCGTCGACCATCTCGGCGATCATCGCTCCTCCTCAGCTCACCGACTTCCGTGACCCGAGCATCGAACGACCCACCGACAACTTCCCCGCCGCGTCCACAGCCCGTTCCGCCGTCCACAATCCCGGCCGGAGGGGTTGACTCCCTAGCCGCGCTTCTCGTCGGAGGTGGACAGCGCGGCGATGAAGGCCTCCTGCGGGACCTCCACCCGGCCGACCATCTTCATCCGCTTCTTGCCTTCCTTCTGCTTCTCCAGCAGCTTCCGCTTCCGGGTGATGTCGCCGCCGTAGCACTTGGCCAGCACGTCCTTGCGGATCGCCCGGATGTTCTCCCGGGCGATCACCCGGGAGCCCACCGCCGCCTGGATCGGCACCTCGAACTGCTGCCGCGGGATCAGCTCCCGCAGCTTCGAGGCCATCGACACGCCGTACCCGTACGCCTTGTCCTTGTGCACGATCGCGCTGAACGCGTCGACCGCCTCGCCCTGCAGCAGGATGTCCACCTTGACCAGCTCGGACGCGGCCTCGCCGGCGGCCTCGTAGTCCAGGGAGGCGTACCCGCGGGTGCGCGACTTCAGGGCGTCGAAGAAGTCGAAGATGATCTCGCCGAGCGGCAGCGTGTAGCGCAGCTCGACCCGGGACTCCGACAGGTAGTCCATCCCGCCGAGGATGCCCCGGCGGGCCTGGCACAGCTCCATGATCGTGCCGATGTACTCGCTCGGCGCGATCACCATGGCCTTGACCACCGGCTCGTACGTCTCGGCGATCTTGCCGCCCGGCCAGTCGCTCGGGTTGGTCACCACGTGCTCGGCGCCGTCCTCCATGACCACCCGGTAGACGACGTTCGGCGCGGTCGAGATGAGGTCGAGCCCGAACTCGCGCTCCAGCCGCTCCCGGACGATCTCCATGTGCAGCAGCCCGAGGAAGCCGATGCGGTAGCCGAAGCCCAGCGCCCCCGACGACTCCGGCTCGTACGTCAGCGCGGCGTCGTTGAGCCGCAGCTTGTCCAGCGCGTCGCGCAGCAGCGGGTAGTCCGAGCCGTCCAGCGGATAGAGGCCGGAGAACACCATCGGCTTGGGGTCGCGGTAGCCGGCCAGCGCGGTCATGGCCGGCGCCGCCGCGTCGGTCACGGTGTCACCGACCCGGGACTGCCGGACGTCCTTCACCCCGGTGATCAGGTAGCCCACCTCGCCCACCCCGAGGCCGTCGGTCGGCTTGGGCTCCGGCGAGATGACCCCGACCTCGAGCAGCTCGTGGGTGGCCCGGGTGGCCATCATCCGGACCTTCTGCCGGGGCTCGATGAACCCGTCGATCATCCGCACGTACGTGACGACGCCGCGGTACGTGTCGTACACCGAGTCGAAGATCATCGCCCGGGCCGGCGCGTCCGGGTCGCCGGTCGGCGCCGGCACGTCCCGCACGATCCGGTCCAGCAGGTCGGTGACCCCCTGGCCGGTCTTCGCGCTGATCCGCAGCACGTCGTCCGGCTCGCAGCCGATGATGTGGGCCAGCTCGGCGGCGTACTTGTCCGGCTGGGCGGCCGGCAGGTCGATCTTGTTCAGCACCGGGACGATGGAGAGGTCGTTCTCCAGCGCCATGTACAGGTTGGCCAGCGTCTGCGCCTCGATGCCCTGCGCGGCGTCGACCAGCAGCACGGCGCCCTCGCAGGCGGCCAGCGAGCGCGACACCTCGTAGCTGAAGTCGACGTGCCCCGGGGTGTCGATGAGGTCCAGCACGTGGCCGTCCCACGGCAGCCGGACGCTCTGCGCCTTGATCGTGATGCCGCGCTCGCGCTCGATGTCCATCCGGTCGAGGTACTGAGCGCGCATGTTGCGCTGCTCGATGACCCCGGTGACCTCGAGCATCCGGTCGGCCAGCGTCGACTTGCCGTGGTCGATGTGGGCGATGATGCAGAAGTTGCGGATCCGGGCGGGATCGGTGGCGGAGCTGGTCACGCAGGTCCGTTCGGGTCGTGGGGCTGGTGGTCCGATCGTCCCACGCCGGCCGATGGCCTCCGGCGGGCACCGTTTGGGCCGCCGCTCGCGTGGCTGGTAACGTTACCAAGTCGCGTCGGAACCCGTACGGGTTGCCGCGCACCCCGATTCCCGACGAAATGACCTGAGGCTCTCGCGTGGCGAACATCAAGTCCCAGCTCAAGCGCATCAAGACCAACGAGAAGGCGCGCCTTCGCAACAAGTCGGTCAAGTCGTCGCTGAAGACGGCCGTGCGCCGCTTCCGCGAGGCCGCCGACGGTGGCGACCGCGACCAGACGCTGGTGGCCCTGCAGCACGCTTCCCGGCAGCTGGACAAGGCCGCGAGCAAGGGCGTCATCCACGCCAACCAGGCGGCGAACAAGAAGTCGGCGATGGCGCAGCGCGTCAACTCCCTCTAGCCAGACCCGCTCCGCGAGAGCCGGCTCCCCTTCGGGGAGCCGGCTCTTCGTCGTGCCCGTCCGGATCGGATCCGCCCCGGACCGCACCGGATCCGCCTCCCCGGGCCGGCCGACAGGTCGTCGAGGCGGCCGTCCGGCGCTGGGTGTCGCCGGGCCGGTGCCGCCCGATGCGGTCGGTGCGGTCGGTGCGGTCGGTGCGGTCAGTCCTGGGCGGCGCGGGCGCGGGCGAGGTCGAGGATGGCGGCTTCCAGGGCGTAGGCGGGATCGGCCGCGACCCCCTTCACGTCCGCGTTGAGGTCGGCGACCGTCCGCATCGCCCGGCTCAGCCCGGCCGGCGTCCACCCCCGGGCCTGGGACTGTGCCCGCTTCACCTTCCACGGCGGCATCCCCAGCGCACTGGCCATCGCGTACGGGTTGCTGCCGCGCCCGGCCGAGCTGACCCGGGCGATCGACCGCACCCCGTCGGCCAGCGCGTCGGCGACCAGGACGTGGGCGACACCGACCGCCAGGGCCCAGCGCAGCGCCTCCAGCGCGCCCGGCACGTCGCCGACCACCGCCCGGTCGGCCACCGCGAAGCCGGTCACCTCGGCCCGGCCCCGGTGGTAGCGGGCCACCGCGTCGGCGTCGATCCGGCCACCGGTGTCGGCGACCAGCTGCGAGCACGCGGTCGACAGCTCCCGCAGGTCGTTGCCGACCGCGTCCAGTAGCACCGCGACCGCGCCGGCGGTGATGGCCCCGCCGTGGCGGGCGACCTCGGCCCGGACGAACGCCTGCCGCTCCTCGGCCCGGGTGACCTTGGCGCACTCGACGACCACCGCGCCGGCCTTGCGGACCGCGTCGACCAGCGCCTTGCCCCGGGCGCCGCCGGGATGCACCACGACGAGGACGACCTCGTCGGTGGGGTCGGCGAGGTAGGTCTTCAGCGCCTCGACCACGTCGGTCCTGGCCTCGTGCGCGCCGCGGACGACCACCACCCGCCGGCCACCGAAGAGCGCCGGGCTGAGCAGGTCGAACAGATCGCCGGCGGTCAGCTCGGCAGCGGCCAGCTCGCGGACGTCCGCCTCGGCGTCGGCCGCCCGGACCGCCGAGGTGACCTCGGCGATCGCCCGGGAGACCAGCAGCTCCTCGTCCCCGACCACCAGCCGCAGCGGCGCCTCCAGCAAGTCAGCCACCTCGCCATCCTGGCACGTCCGGCCGGCCCTCCCGACCGCCGGCCGGCACGGTCAGGGCGGCTCCCGGGGGCGGGTGACGACCGCGAGCCGGCCGTCCCGCTCGACCACGGCGACGTCGCCGTCCAGGTCGGTCCGCAGCGTCCGGACGCCGAGCCGGTCCAGCTCGCGCAGCAGCCTCGGGGACGGATGGCCGTAGTCGTTGTCCCGGCCGACCGAGACGACCGCGACCGACGCCCGCGCCGCCCGGAGGAACTCCGGGCTCCCGTAGGCGCTGCCGTGGTGCGGGATCTTCAGCACGTCGGCCCGCAGGTCGACGCCGGACCGGACCAGGGCGTCCTGGGCCTCGGTCTCGATGTCGCCGCCCAGCAGCAGGGTCCGGCCACCCGTGCCGACCCGGACCACGACCGAGGAGTTGTTGGGATCGGACCGGGTGCCGCGGAACGCCCGTCCGGGGCCGAGAACGTCGACCATCAACCCGCCGACCTGTCGCCGCTCCCCCGCGGCCACCGTCCGGACCGGTACGCCGAACCGGCGCGCCGTCTCCTCCACCTCACGCCATGCGCCCGGCGGGTCCCGGGACGCCCCGACCTCCAGCTCACCCACGGACCGCCCGCGCAGCACCCCGGCCAGCCCGTCGACGTGGTCGGCGTGCAGGTGGCTGAGCAGCACCGTCGGCACGGCACGGACTCCGAGGTCGCGCAGGCAGCTGTCCACGGCCGCGGGGTCCGGCCCGGCGTCGACGACCATCGCCGCGCCCGGCCCGGTCCGCACGGCCAGGGCGTCGCCCTGGCCGACCGAGCAGGCCACGAAGATCCAGCCGGGCGGCGGCCAGCCCGGCGCGAGCGTCCGCACCGGCAGGAAGACCAGCACCGCGCCGACGAGCACGGCCAGCAGGATCCGCCGGACCGCCCGGTGGCGGGCCGCCACGGCAGCGAGGATCAGTGCGCCGACCAGCAGGAAGGCGCC
The DNA here is from genome assembly GCA_902805565.1 of uncultured Mycobacteriales bacterium. Taxonomy (GTDB): domain Bacteria; phylum Actinomycetota; class Actinomycetes; order Mycobacteriales; family CADCTP01; genus CADCTP01. Next base: position 13,895 of record CADCTP010000154.1, on the reverse strand, counting down.
GGCCGTACCGCCGGGCCAGGGCGCGGCGGCGCCCGGCACCCGGGCCGCGCGGGTGCCGACCCCGACCAGCCAGCCCACCGGCACACCGGCGGCCCGGACCAGCCACTCCGCGGCCGTGCTCGAGACCGGGGAGACCACGGCGGCCAGCACGCCGAGCACCGTCGCGGGCGCGACCGCCGGCGCGGCCAGCAGGTTGGCCGGGATGGACACCAGGCTCACGGTGCCGCTGATGGCCGCCACCACCGGCGCGGTCGCCACCGTCGCCGCCGCCGGCACGGCCAGCGCCTCGGCGGCTCCGGGCGGGACCCGGCGGGCCCGCAGCCACGCCGCCCACCCCGGGCCGAGCAGGACCAGGCCGGCGGTCGCCAGCACCGACAGCGCGAACCCGGGGTCCCGGGCCAACGGCGGCGAGACGAAGACCAGGATCAGCACCGCGGCCCCGAGCGCCGGCAGGGCCGACCGTGGTCGGCCGGAGGCCAGCGCGACCAACGCGATCCCGCCCATCACCGCGGCCCGCAGCACGCTGGGCGAGGGTCGGGCCAGCAGGACGAACCCGGCCAGGGCCAGCGCGGCCAGCACCGCCGACAACCGCGGCCCGGCCGTCACCCGCCGGAGCAGCAGCAGCACGGCGCCCGTGACGATCGCGACGTTCGTCCCGCTGACAGCGGTCAGGTGGGACAGCCCAGCCGTCCTGAAGTCGTCGGTCAGGCCCGGATCCATGCCGCTGACGTCCCCGACCACCAGCCCGGGCAGCAACCCGCGTGGGCCTTCCGGCAGCACCGAGGCCGCGTCCCGCAGTCCTTCCCGGATGTTGCCGGCGGCGGTGTGGGCGGTGGACGGCGGCCCGACCGTCACCGGGGCGGAGCGGGCGGACAGGACCGCGAGGGTCAGGTCGTCCCGGGACGGCGGACCGAGCCGGCCGGCGGCCCGCACCCGCTGGCTCGGCAACAGGTCGACCCACCCGTCGGCCGGCGCGATGACCAGCACCGTGCCGGACAGCGACCAACTGCGCCCGGCCGCGACGACCCGCTCGGCCCGGGCCTCCACCAGCACCCGGGGCGGTCCGGCGGTCACCCGCAGGCGGCGCGGGTCGTCGGTCAGGACCAGGTCCATGGTGGCGACGGCCCGCTGCGCCGCGAGCACGGTGACCGGCGACCGCTCCACCGTCCCGACCCGGACAGCGGTGGCCAGGGCTGCCGCACCGGCACAGCCGAGGACGAGCGCCGCGGCGGCGGACCACCGCCGACGGCCGGCGAGGGCGACGACCGCGCCGAGCAGGGCCGCGGCCGCGACGGCGAGACCGGTCCCGGACCGGAGGCCGAGGGTGGCGAGCACGCTGAGCCACGCCGCGACGCCTCCGACGGCCAGGCGCAGGTCGGCCGGAGGATTCTCGGTCACCGGCTCGGACATCTCAGACCCGGACCAGGTCGCGCAGCTGGGCCAACCGGGACTCACCGATGCCGGGGACCTCGCCGAGCTGGTCCACGCTGTCGAACCGTCCGTGCTCCGTCCGCCAGTCGAGGATGCGCTGAGCGAGCACGGGCCCGACCCCGGGCAGGGTGTCCAGATCCGCCTGGGTGGCCGTGTTGAGGTCCACCGGCCCGGTCGACGGCCCGCCGGCGCCGGGGGGTGCGCCGCCCGGGGGCAGCGGACCTGGGCCGGGTGCGGCGCCCGGCAGGCCGACCACCACCAGCTCCCCGTCGGCCAGCTTGCGGGCGAGGTCGAGCAGGGCGAGGTCGACGCCGGGCAGCGGTCCGCCGACGGCCCGAAGGGCGTCGATGACCCGGGAGCCGGCCCGCACCGTCACGACACCCGGCTTGCGGACCCGGCCGGTCACCGCGACCACCAGGTCCGGGGCAGGCGCCCCGGTCGGGCCGGCCGGACCGGAAGATGCTCCCGGTGCGGCGCTCGCCACCACGGTCGGCGCGGCGATCGACTCCGGCCGCGGCCGGTCCCGCCACAGCAGCACCCCGACGGTGAGGGCCGCGAACATCGCCACCACGGTGAGTGCCGCCGCGCCGCGCCGGCCCGGGTCCGTCCGCGCACCCCTGAGTCCCACCGGCGACCAGCGCTCGACGACCCGCTCCCAGCGCGCCGCCATGGTCCCCTGCGGGGACCACGCGGAACCCGGGCGGTCCGCTACCGCTGAGTCGACGTCCACAGGGGAGGCGTCGCGGGCCGGGCGACCACCGGCGTCCACTGGAGACGGTCGAAGGTTGTCCGGATCCCCCAGTAGCAGGCGGAGCCGTGCGGTGACCGCGTCATCTGTGGACGGACGTTCGCGGGAGAGCGGGCTGGTACGCACACGACGGACCGTACGAACGCCGCACGGGTCCGGGACAGCCCGGGGCGGCGATCTGTGGACAACGAATTGCCTGTGGACAACCGTTTTGCCGCCGCGGCGACCGTGGCTAGCGTCCTCGCCATGACCGAGACCCGGCCGCTCGTCGCGGCATCATCCCCGGACGTAGGAGACCCAGGTGGTCTGCACGATCCGGTCACGGTGCCGGATGCGCAGGCGCACCGGGCCCTGCGGGACGGGCTCGACCACGAAGCGGCCGAGCTCGTCGATGGGCACCGTCGCGGTCTCCCCGGCGCCGGTCTGCACGTCCGCGAGGTCCGCGCCGGCCGGCCAGAGCTGGCCGACCAGACAGGAGGCACCGCCGGCCGCGGTGACCTCCAGCTCGATGGAGAGGTCCTCGCCGTCGACCACGGCGCCGAAGCCGAGCATGCGCGGCTCCAGGTCGAGGTCGGTGCCGGCCCGGACCGCGAGGGCGGCGTCGCGGTCGACCAGCGAGTCGAAGGACAGCTCGGCCAGCTCGGCGTCGACCGTCCGCCAGCAGAAGGCGCGACGCGCCTCCTCGAGCAACTGCGGCGGGACGGGGTCGAGCCGGGCCAGCACCCGGTCCAGGTCAAACAGTGCGTCGTCGGCTGTGGCGCTCACCGCTCCACCTTCCTGCCGACGGTCGGATGGACCCGTTCGGGCGTACGGGCGGCCGGCCGAGCGGCGCGTCCCGCGCCGGCATGCACCCGTGGTGGGCGCAGTCGCCCGGCTCGGATCCGGCTGTCCTGCACGGTCATAGATCCTCGATCACTGCTCGACGCCACCCGTGAAGCCGGCGACCGGTGCACGCCCGGTCGCCGACATCCGCTCTCGACTGGTAGGAGCAGCGGGAGGGGCTTCCTGATACGGCTGATCGGCAGATCGCCGTGCGAACGATGGCGGTTGCCCGGGCGGCGGGGACCGTCCCCGGTGCCGGATGCCGGGCCGGGGCCCGGCGGGGCGGCGTCAGTGCCGGACGACGACCACGCCGAGGACACCGGGGCCGACGTGCGCCCCGACGACCGCCCCGATCTCCGAGGTGTAGAACTGCCCGATGTCCGGCAGCCGCGACCGCAGCCGGTCGGCCAGCACCCCGGCCCGCTCGGCCGCGGCCAGATGCTGCACGGCGACGTCCGCGCGCCGGTCGCCCGCGGCGGCCACGGCCAGCGCCTCGAGCCGGGCGATGCCCTTGCTGATGGTCCGGACCTTCTCCAGCGGGACGATACGGCCCTCCCGGACGTGCAGGATGGGCTTCATCGACAGCGCGGTGCCCAGCAGCGCCTGCGCGGCGCCGATCCGGCCACCGCGGCGCAGGTGTTCGAGGGTGTCGACGTAGAACAGGGTGGTCGTGCGCTCGGCGGTGCCCACCGCCGCGTCGTAGACCTCCTGCGGCGTGCCGCCGGCGGCGGCCGCCTCCGCCGCCGCGAGCACGGCGAAGCCGAGGCCCATGGCGGCGGAGCGGGAGTCGACCACCCGGACACGCCCGGCGTCGACCTCGGCGGCCGCGAGCCGGGCCGAGTCCCAGGTGCCGGACAGCTCCCGGGACAGGTGCAGCGACACCACGGCGGAGGCGCCGCCGTCGAGCGCCTCCCGGTAGACCGCGGCGAACTCCGCCGGGGTGGGCCGGGAGGTGCTGACGGGAACCCAGGAGGCCAGCGAGGCCGCCACCTCGGCCGGGGTCACCTCGGTGCCCTCGGCCCCGGACCGGCCGCCCAGCACGACCTGCAGCGGCACGACCCGGACCGAGAGCCGGTCGGCGATCCCGTCCGGCAGATAGGCGGTCGAGTCGGTCACCACGACGATTCGACCACCCATGCGAGCACCGTAGCGGGCTCAGGCAGGTACGACGTTCACCAGCCTCGGCGGACGCACCACGACCGTGCGGATCGCCCGGTCGCCCAGGGCCCTGACCACGCCCGGATCGGCCAGGGCCAGCTCGCGCAGCGCGTCCTCGGTGACGTCCGGCGGCACGTCCAGCCGGGCCCGCACCTTGCCGGCGACCTGGACGACCGCGGTCACCGTCTCCTGGACCAGCAGCGCCGGATCGACGGCGGGCCAGCCGGCCAGCGCCACCGTCGGCTCGTGGCCCAGCGCGGCCCACATGTCCTCGGCGCAGTACGGCGCGAACAGCGACAGCATCACCGCGACCGCCTCGGCGGCCTCGCGGACGGCCGGGTCGCCGGCGCCGGGACCCGAGTCGATCGCCTTCCGGGTGGCGTTGACCAGCTCCATCAGCCGGGCGACCGCCACGTTGAAGCGGAACGCCTCGACCAACGAGCCGATCTCGGCCACGGCGCGGTGGGTGGTCGCCCGCAGCGCGGCGTCGCCCGCGCCGGGGTCGGTGCCGGGCGCCGTGGTGACGTCGCGGGCGACCCGCCAGGCCCGGGCCAGGAACTTGCCCGACCCGGTCGGCGACACGTCGGCCCAGTCGACGTCCTCCTCGGGCGGACCGGCGAACAGCATCGTCAGCCGGATCGCGTCGACGCCGTGCGTCTCCAGCTCGGCGCCCAGGTCGACGCCGTTGCCCAGCGACTTGGACATCGACTTGCCCTGGTTGATCACCTGGCCCTGGTTGTGCAGCGTGGCGAACGGCTCGACGAAGTCGACGTGCCCCAGGTCGTGCAGGGCCTTGGTGATGAACCGGCTGTACAGCAGGTGCAGGATCGCGTGCTCCGCGCCGCCGGTGTAGCTGTCGACCGGCGCCCAGCGCTTCGTGGCCTCCGGGTCGATGGCGACGTCGTCCCGGTCCACCGACGGGTACCGCAGGAAGTACCAGGAGGAGTCGACGAAGGTGTCCATCGTGTCGGTGTCCCGCTCGGCCGGACCACCGCAGCGCGGGCAGGTCGTGCGCACCCAATCGGTGGCGGCGGCCAGCGGCGAGACGCCCTTGGGCGCCAGGTCCGCGCCGCGCAGCTCCGGCAGCCGCACCGGCAGCTGCTCGTCCGGCACCCGGACCTCGCCGTCGACGGGGCAGTGCACGATCGGGATCGGCGCGCCCCAGTAGCGCTGGCGGGAGACCAGCCAGTCGCGCAGCCGGTAGTTCAGCGAGCCGTGCCCGCCGCCCTTCGCCTCCAGCTCGGCCACGATGGCCGCGATGGCGGCCTCCTTGCGCAGGCCGTCCAGCGGGCCGGAGTTGACCAGCACGCCGTCGCCGGACGTCGCGGTCCAGGTCTCCGCCGGATCGGGCTCGCCGGTGTCCACCACGACCCGGACCGGCAGCCCGAAGGTGCGGGCGAAGTCCAGGTCGCGCTGGTCGTGCGCGGGCACCGCCATGATCGCGCCGGTGCCGTAGTCGGCCAGCACGTAGTCGGCGGCCCAGATCGGGATGCGCTCGCCGTTGACCGGGTTGATCGCGTGCCGGCCCAGCGGGACGCCGGTCTTCTCGCGTCCCTCGGCCAGCCGGTCGATCTCGGTCAGCCGGCCGACCTGCTCGCGGTAGGCCTCGAAGTCGGCCCGTCGCTCCGGCGCGCACAGCTCCTGAGCCAGCCGGGAGTCGGCGGCGACCACGAAGAACGTCGCGCCGTACAGGGTGTCGGGGCGGGTGGTGAACACGGTGACCGGCTCGTCGCGGCCCTCCACCGCGAAGTCGACCTGGGCGCCGCGGGAGCGGCCGATCCAGTTCCGCTGCATGGTCAGCACGCGGTCGGGCCAGCGGCCCTCCAGCTGCGCCATGTCGTCCAGCAGGCGCTCGGCGTACTGGGTGATGCGGAAGTACCACTGGGTCAGCTCGCGCTTGGTGACCGGCGTGCCGCACCGCTCGCAGGCGCCGCCGACGACCTGCTCGTTGGCCAGCACCGTCTGGTCCTTCGGGCACCAGTTGACCTGGGAGGCCTTGCGGTAGGCCAGGCCGCGCTCGTGCAGCTGCAGGAACAGCCACTGGGTCCAGCGGTAGTACCCCGGGTCGGAGGTGTGCAGGCGGTGGGACCAGTCGAACGAGATCGCGTACCGACGGAAGGAGTCCGCCTGGGTCTCGATGTTCGCGTACGTCCACTCGGCCGGGTTGGAGTTCCGCTTGATCGCGGCGTTCTCCGCCGGCAGGCCGAAGGAGTCCCAGCCGATGGGGTGCAGCACGTCGTAGCCCTGCTGGAACCAGTGCCGCGCGATGACGTCGCCGATGGCGAACGCCTCGGCGTGGCCCATGTGCAGGTCGCCGGACGGGTACGGGAACATGTCCAGCGCGTAGCGGCGCTCGGCGTCCGGGCCGCGCTGGCCGGCGCGGAACGGGTCCAGCTTCTCCCACTCCGGCAGCCATCGGTCCTGGATCGTCCGCCAGTCGTAGCGGTCTTCCGTCATCGTCGTCGCTCCTGTCGAGGCTCGTTCCCGGAAGTGAGGCAAGAAAAAGAGCCCCCGTGTCCACAGGGGCTCGCCGCGCTGACGTCGATCCTGGTCAGCGCGGCCCGGGAAGGAGCAGGCGTGCGGCGGTGCTCACGGGTCGATCGTAGCGCGACCGGGCAAATGTGCTCGCACGGCCGCCGCGACCACCCGACCGACCTCGGCGTGGCAGTCCCAGCCCCAGTGGATGCCGTCCGGGCTGCCCGTGCCCAGCGGGAGGTGCCGGCCGACCACCGAGGACAGGTCGACCATCGGCACGCCCTCCCGGGCACCCCAGGCGCGGGCGGCGGCGACGGCCGGCGCGTGCCCGGCGGTGACCGCGCCGTAGAGCGGGGCCGCGTGCGGCGGCGGCAGGACGCCGAGCACCGGCACGCCGGGGTGGTAGTAGCGGACGCCGAGCACGCACCGGGACAGGTAGTGGTCGGTCAGCCGCTGCGGGAGCGTGCGCCAGCGGCCGCCGGTGAGCCGGGCGCCGACCGGCTGCGCGGCCCGGTACGCCGTCCGGGCGGCCGAGCGCAGCGCCGGCGGCCGGAGGTAGGCGATGCCCTCCCGCAGGTACGTCGGCAGCACCGCGGGCAGGTAGTCCATCCCGCCGACCGCCAGCAGCACCGCCTCGGCCCGGGGCAGCAGCACGGAGTAGACGTGCGGGTCCTTGGTCAGCGCCCACCAGGCGTCCCGGGCGGTCCAGCCGCGCCGGGCGACCAGGTCCGCCGTCGTGCCGAGCGCGGCCGCGGCGACGTTGCCGAACAGGCCGGGGTGGGTGGACAGCTCGCCGCGCTCCGGACCGTGGAAGGCCAGCGAGTCGGCCACGATCAGCAGGCTCATCCGGCGGCCCGGTCCTCGAGCGAGCCGTCCGGGACCAGCGGGCCGGCCTCCGCCTCCACGCCGACCGGCAGCCCGGCCACGGGATCCGGCCCGACCGGTCCGGCGTCCACCGGCTCCGGCTCGACCGGCACCGGACCCGGCACGTCGACCCGCCCGACCCCATCGACCCGCCCGACCCCACCGCCCCCGCCGACCCGGCCGATCCCGTCGACCGCCACCGATCCCCCGCCCCCGACCGATCCGTCGGCCGAACCCCCGACCGCGACCGCGACCGGAGTCGAGCCCGCCACCGAAGCCGCGCCCCCGACCGGGGTCGCACCGGCGGCGGGGACCGGCGGCGGGCCGACGTTGTGGGCGCGCAGGCGCCAGCCGTGCTCGTCGCGGGTCAGCTCGGTCCACCGGCCGTTGGCCAGCGGGCCGACCGCGCGCCAGCCGGGCACCGGCAGGCCGAGCAGCCGGCCGGTCAGCGCGATGGCGGTGGCACTGTGGGTGACCAGCACGACGGTGTCGCCAGTTACGCCGGTCAGCGCGGCGACGGCCCGGTCGCCCAGGGCGGAGCGCGGCTCGCTGCCTGCGGGGCGGTCCTCCCGGCCGGCCAGCCAGTGGGCGTACTCCTCGGCGTGCAGGCGGCCGACGTCGTCGCGGGTCAGCCCCTCCCAGCGGCCGAGGGAGCGCTCCCGCAGGCGGGGGTCGAGGGCGAGCGGCAGGCCGAGCAGGTCGGCCAGCGGGCGGGCCGTCTGCACGGCCCGGGCCAGGTCGGAGGACACGACCGCGGCCGGCGCGTACGCGGCCAGCAGCGGCGCGGCGGCCGCCGACTGGGCGTGGCCGACGTCGTCCAGCGGCGGGTCGGCCTGGCCCTGGAAGCGGTGCTCGACGTTCCACCGGGTGCGCCCGTGCCGCCACACCAGCACGCGGCGGGGCATCATCGGCGGCGGGGATTCACGCGCCGCGGCCGGAGCGGCGGGTCACCCACCGGCCCGCTCGCCGGCACCGCCGCTGCCCGCCGGCAGCGACGCGTCGACGAACGGGATGGTCGGACAGTCCTTCCACAGCCGCTCCAGGCCGTAGAACGAGCGCTCCTCGACGTGCTGCACGTGCACCACGACGTCGGCGAAGTCCAGCAGCACCCAGCGGCCCTCCCGCTCGCCCTCGCGGCGGACCGGCTTGACGCCGTCCCGGCGCAGCCTCTCCTCCACCGCCTCGACGATCGACTCGACCTGGCGCTCGTTCGGCGCGGAAGCGATGACGAACACGTCGGTGATGACGAGCCGTTCGCTCACGTCGAGCAGCACCACGTCGGTGGCCAGCTTGTCCGCGGCCGCCTGGGCTGCGGACAGAGCGATGTCGCGGGCGCGGTCGGTGGCGGTCACGAGGCAGGTCACTCCATCTCTGCCGGCCGGCTGACCCGGCCGCGGTTCTCGGCTGCCGCTCCACGGTACAGGCGGTGCTTGCCGATGTACTGCACGACGCCATCGGGCACCAGGTACCAGACCGGGCGCCCGGCGAGGACCCGGGCCCGGCAGGCGCTGGAGGAGATGGTCATCGCCGGCACCTCCACCAGCTTGATCGCGTCCCGGGGCAGGTGCGCGTCGGTCAGCTCGTACCCCGGCCGGGTGACCCCGACGAAGTGGGCGAGACCGAACAGCTCGTCGGCGTCCTTCCAGGACAGGATCTGCTCCAGCACGTCGGCGCCGGTGATGAAGAACAGCTCGGCGTCCGGCAGCTGGGCGGCCAGGTCGCGCAGGGTGTCGATGGTGTACGTCGGGCCCGGCCGGTCGATGTCCACCCGGCTGACCCAGAAGCGCGGGTTGGAGGCGGTGGCGATCACCGTCATCAGGTAGCGGTGCTCGGCCGGGCTGACCGCCGTGCCGGCCTTCTGCCACGGCTGCCCGCTGGGCACGAAGGCGACCTCGTCCAGCCCGAACCGGTCCTGCACCTCGCTGGCGGCCACCAGGTGACCGTGGTGCACGGGGTCGAACGTGCCGCCCATGATGCCGAGCCGGAAGCGTGCCACGCCTGGACGCTAGACCGGCAGCAGCCGGCCGACGAAGTCGGTCAGCTGGGCGACGTTCCGGCACTCCACCATCTCGATCACGTCGGCGTACCGCGGCGCCGCCGAGTCGCCGCTGCCCCACTCCCGCCGCGGCTCCGGGTTCAGCCAGTACGCGTGCCGCGACCGCTCGACCAGCCCCTTCAGGTGGGCCAGCCCGGGGTCGCGGAAGTTGGTCCGGGCGTCGCCCAGGATGAGCAGCGAGGTCTTCGGCCCGACCGCGTCCGGCCACCGGTCGACGAAGACGGTCAGCGCGTGCCCGTAGTCGCTGTGCCCGTCGAAGGTGACCAGCTCCGCCTCGCGGGTCATCCGGCGGACCGACTCGGCGAGGTCGGCGCCCGGCCCGAACAGCCGGGTCACCTCGTCGGTGGTGTCGACGAACGCGAACGCCCGCACCCGGGAGAACTGCTCCCGCAGCGCCGCGGTGAGCATCAGCGTGAAGTGCGCGAACCCGGCGACCGAGCCGCTGACGTCGCAGAGCACCACCAGCTCCGGCTTGTGCGCGCGGCGCGGGCGGTGGTGGGTCTCCAGCGGCACGCCGCCGGTGCCCAGCGACGCCCGGACGGTGCGGCGGACGTCGAGCCGGCCGCGGTGCCCGATCCGCCGACGGGCGGCCAGCCGGGAGGCGAGCCGGCGGGCCAGCGGCTGCACGGTGCGGCGCATGGCGGCCAGCTCGTCGCGCTGCGCCCGCAGGAAGTCGACCTGGTCGGCCAGCGGGGGCAGCGCGGTGCGGGCGACCTGGTCGCGGTCGCGCTCCTCGGCGACCCGGCGGCGCACCTCGGCCTCCACGTACGCGCGCAGCGCCGCGATCCGTTCGGCGAGCTGCTGGCGGGCGAGCTGCTCGGCCAGCCCGCCCCGGGGCTCGCCGGCCAGCAGCGCGTCCAGCATCGAGGCCAGCAGCGTGTCCGCGGACAGCGCCCGCAGCACCCGGTAGGTGAACCAGGACTGCCGGCCGGGCGGGGCGTCGAGCCGGCCGAGCTCGGCGACCGCGAGCTGGGCGAACCGGCGCAGCGCCGCGTCGTCGCCGGACAGCAGCAGGTCCCGGAGCCGGGACCGCAGCGCGTCGACGTCCGGCTCCCCCGCCGGCCCGGCGCCGGCCGGGTCCACCCCGTCCGCCGCGTCCCCGGCGTCCTCGCCGGCCGCCCGGTCGCCGACGGCCGGCGGGAACCACAGGTCGAAGAGCAGGTCGAACGGGGCCCGGTGCACCGGCCGCTTGACCAGGGTCGCGGCCAGGCCGGCCCGCAGCTGCGCCCGGTCGAGCAGGTCGACCGCGCCGAGCACCCGGGCGGCGTCGAGGACCTCGCTGGTGCCGGCCGGCACCCCGGCGCGGCGCAGCGCGGCGGTGAACCCCTCCAGGGTGTCCAGCAGGCCCACGGGTCAGCTCAGCTTCAGCTCGGTGGTGGCCCGGGCGGCGTCGCTGGCGTGCTTGAGCACCACGCCGAGGGTGGTCCGGACCGCGTCGGCGTCCAGCGTGTCCAGGCCGAGGGTGACCAGGGTGCGGGCCCAGTCGATGGACTCCGCGATCGACGGGGACTTCTTCAGCTCCATCGCCCGCAGCGCCCGGACCGTACGGACCAGCTGCTCGGCGAGGCGCTCGCCGACCTCGGGCACCCGCTCCAGCACGATCGCCCGCTCCCGCTCGGCGTCCGGGTAGTCCAGGTGCAGGTAGAGGCAGCGGCGCTTGAGCGCCTCGGTGAGCTCGCGGGTCGCGTTGGAGGTGAGCACCACGAACGGGCGGCGCTCGGCGACGATCGTGCCCAGCTCGGGGATCGTCACCTGGAAGTCCGAGAGCACCTCCAGCAGCAGGCCCTCGACCTCGACGTCGGCCTTGTCGGTCTCGTCGACCAGCAGCACGGTCGGCTCGGACCGCCGGATCGCGTCCAGCAGCGGCCGGGCCAGCAGGAACTCCTCCGAGAAGATGTGCCCACGCTCGACGTCCCAGCCGGTCTCGCCGGCGTCCCGGTCGACCTGCAGCCGCAGCAGCTGCTTGCGGTAGTCCCACTCGTACAGCGCGCGGGCCTCGTCGATGCCCTCGTAGCACTGGAGCCGGACGAGGCCGGAGCCGGTGGCCGCGGCGACCGCCTTGGCCAGCTCGGTCTTGCCCACCCCGGCGGGGCCCTCGACCAGCAGTGGCTTGCCGAGCCGGTCGGCGAGGAAGACGGTGGTCGCGGTGGCCGGGTCGGCCAGGTAGCCGACCGCGCCGAGCCGCTGCGCGACCTCGGCCGCGGAGGCGAACAGTGGCGTCTGCACGCCGCCCATCGTCCCCCATGTCCGCCTCCGCCGGGAGCGCCCGGCGGGTGACGGTGCGGCGTGCCGCCCGACAGTAAGGTGCGGCGGGTGACGTCGCTGCGGGTCGAGCGCGAGCAGGAGGCCGCGGCCCGGCGGCGGGCCCGGTGGCGGGCCGGGACGGCGATCGGCGGCGTGCTGGCCGCGGTGCTCGGGCTGCTGCTGCTGGCCGGGGGGCGGCCGGTGCCGCCGGGGCGCTCCGCGTACGACGCCGGCACCACGGACCCGGTGGCGGCGGCGGTGCCGGTGCTGGCCGGGTTCGCCGAGCAGACCCGCGGCCTGCTGTTCCGGCAGCCGCCGGTGGTGCTGGTGGTGGACCCGGTGCAGTTCGAACGGGCCACCGCCGAGGCCGCGGTCCCGGCCGCGGGCGACCGGGGCGCGACGCTGCGGGCGCTGGCGCTGCCGGTGCGCCCGGCGCCGGAGCCGCGGCCGCCGGTGCGGTACAGCCCGAGCCGCAAGGCGGTCCTGGTCCGGCAGGGCACCCCGATCGACGCGTACGCCCGGGTGCGCCTGGTGCACGAGCTCACCCACGCCCTGCAGGACCAGGCCTTCGGGCTGGCCGGACCGGCCGCGAAGGTGGCCGCGGACGCCGACCGGGCCCGCGCGCTGGACGCCCTGGTGGACGGGGACGCGACCCGGGTGGAGCTGGCGTACCTGGCCACGCTGCCGGCCGGCGAGCAGGCCGCGGTCCGGGCGCGGCGGTCGGCGGTCGTGCGGTCCTACCTCCAGCTCGAGCGGGCCTTCCCGGTCACCGCGGGCCCGGACTTCGTCGCCGCGCTGGTGCGGCGGGGCGGGAACGCGGCGGTGGACGCGGCGTTCGCCCGGCCCCCGACCTCGACGGCGCAGGTCATCGACCCGGCCGCGTACGAGGCGGGGGTCGAGCCGCTCGGGGTGCGGGCGCCGGCCGGCGAGGGGCGCCGGGTCGACGCCGGCACGCTGGGCCGGTTCGGGCTGGCGGCGCTGGTCACCGGCGGGCAGCGGGTGCTCAACGCCGGGGCGGCCGGGCGCTGGCTGGGCGACAGCTACGGCACCTTCGCCTCCGGCGCGGGGGTGTGCACGTACGCCAACATCGTGGTCGCGGACACCGAGGCCCGGGAGCAACTGGTCCGCGACCTGGCCCGCTGGGTCGGCGCCCGGGGCGGCCGTGCCGCGGTGGTCCGCAGCGCCGACCGCGGCGTCCGGCTGCGCTCCTGCACGTGACGTCGTGACAGCACGTCCCATTCTGATTGCGCTGTGTAGTTCTTCCTGTGCTTCCCAACCACCTGGTGGGTGTATTGCGAACACCCCGGGGGTAGTGCTGGGCGGACGAACCGTCCGCCGGCAGTGGGGGGGAACCGGATGGACGTCGGGCTGCGCGGCTCCCCGACCCGGGTACGGCCGGCTCCGGCGCGCTCCGCGACCGCCGGGGCGTGGCGGCCGGGCCCGGCAGTCGTCGTGCTGCTGGTGCTGGTCGCGGTCGCGGCCGGCGCCTGGCTGCTGTTCGCGCAGCTGACCGCGGCCCCGGCCGCCACCGCCGCCGAGAGCCGGTTCGCCGTCCGGGCGTACGCGGTCGACCGGTTCGGTTACGGCGCCGCCGGGCTGGCCTGGTACGACGGGGGCCTGGCCGCGCTGCAGGTCGCCGGCTACGAGACGGTCACCGGCGCACTGCACCGCGGGGCCGGCGTGCTCGGTGCCGCCCGGGGCGCCGCCGCGCTGGCCTCGATCCTGGCGGCGCTCGCGCTCACGGTGGCCGCCCGCCGGCTGAAGCTGTCCGGTCCCGCCCTGGTCGCCGTGCCGGTGCTGTTCGGCCTGGTCCCGGCGGCGGTGCTGCTGCACCGCAGCGCCGACCCGACCCAGCTCGCGGTGCTCTGGGCCTGCGTGGCCCTGGCGCTGGCCGCCGGCGAGGCCCGCCGGGTCGGCGCGGCGATCGGCTGCGTGGCGTACCTGGTCCTGGCGGCGGTGACGTCGCCGCTGGTGCTGGTGGCGCTGGTGCCGCTGTTCGCGATGCTGGTCGGCGACGGGGCGCTGGGGCGGCTCGGGCGGCGGCGCCGGCGGGGCGCCGGCGGGCTCGGGCTGCTGCTCGGCGCCGGGCTGGTGGCG
>CADCTP010000153.1 GCA_902805565.1 uncultured Mycobacteriales bacterium | reverse complement strand
CCGGCCCGGCCGGCGAGGTCCCGGTGGCGGTCGGCGTGCCGGCCGGTGCGGACGGGCTCGCGGTCGCGGTGGGGGTGGCCGACGGGCCGCCGGCGGCCGGGCTGCCGTCGTCGCCGCTGCAGGCGGCCACGGCCAGGACCGTCGCGGTAGCGGCCAGCGAACGGCGCAGGAACCGGTTGATACGCATCGGAACGGCCCCCCAAGGCCCGGTGACGTGCCGGGGCGGCGACCGCGACCCCGGAGCGGCAACACTGTACGCCCCCGCGGGTGCCCGGAGCCCGGCACGACAGCGACCCCGGCGGCTCAGCGGAATTGCTCCGTGCGTCACCCGGTTGTCGGTACCCTCGCCGGATGGCACTGATCTCACCCTCCGATGCCGCCCACCTGGCGGTCCGCAACGGCCGGCGGCTGCGCGGCCGGTACCAGCTGCAGGGGCTGGAGGTCTCCGGGACGGCGCCGTCGGCGGTCGTACGCGGCCTGCGGAAGGCGACCCTCGGGCTGCCCACCGCGGAGGAGAAGGCGTGGATCCAGCGCATCGAGCTGCTGCGCTCCCTCCTGCTGACCTCCCCGCGGCCGCTGGAGATCCTCGACCTGGGCGCCGGCTCCGCGGTCGAGGCCGACTCCGGCGTCGTCCGCACCCGGTCGGTCAGCTCCCGGACGCTCGGCACGATGACGCGGTCCAGCAAGCCGCCGCGCTGGGCCTACCTGCTCTTCCGGCTGATCCGCGAGGTCGGGCCGGTCAACTGCCTGGAGATGGGCGCCTGCGTCGGCATCTCCGCCGCCTACCAGGCGGCCGCGCTCGAGCTGAACGGCGGCACGGGCCGGCTGCTCAGCCTGGAGGGCGCCGACGTGCTGGCCGAGCGGTCGGCGCGCAGCCTGGAGGAGCTGGGGCTGGACGGCCGGGCGGAGCTCCGGCTCGGCCGCTTCTCCGACACCCTCGACGCCGCGCTGGCCGAGCTGCGCCCGGTCGACTGGGCGTTCATCGACGGCGACCACCAGGAGGCCGGCACCCTCGCGTACATGGAGCAGGTGCTGGCCGCGGCCGGCGACGAGGCGGTGCTGGTCTTCGACGACATCAACTGGTCCGCCGGCATGCGCAGCGCCTGGCGCGCGGTGGTCGCGGACAGCCGGTTCGCGCTGACCGTCGACCTGCGGTCGGTCGGCCTGGCCGTGCTGAGCCGGTCGGCCACCGAGCGCCGGGACCTCACGATCTCCTACTACTGAACGATCTCCTCCTGCTGACCCGCCCACGGCGAGGGGCGCGACCGGATCGGTCGCGCCCCTCGCTCGTGCGTGCCGCCGGTCAGGTGCCCTTGCGGATCGTCACCCGGGCGCCGGTGGCCTCGAAGACGTCACCGTTCACCGTCACGTCCGAGGTGGGCGGGGCGATGACCGCGCAGCCGGCGATCGAGGACGAGCCGAACCGGTTGTCCTCCAGCCGGATGCCCTTGAACGGCCCCTTGCCCTTCTCGGACAGGTTGACCGTGCAGCTCCCGCCGGACAGCCAGTTTCCGGTGATCCGGACGTTCGACGTACGGCTGTAGTTCTGCGTCATCATGATGCCCGCGTTGTGGGCGCTCTCGAAGACGTTGTTGCGGACGACGATGTTGGTGCCGCCCTCGATCTGCAGGTTGTCGTTGTGGGTCTGGTTGTC
This sequence comes from uncultured Mycobacteriales bacterium, assembly GCA_902805565.1. Lineage (GTDB taxonomy): Bacteria > Actinomycetota > Actinomycetes > Mycobacteriales > CADCTP01 > CADCTP01. Next base: position 5,388 of record CADCTP010000153.1, on the reverse strand, counting down.
CCAGGTCCCCGCGAACGGCTTGTAGTACGTGGTCCCGTGCATCCAGGAGTCCTCGATCAGCACGTTGTCGCCGAAGATCAGCGACGTGTCCACCACCTTCGACACGTCCAGCCGGCGGGCGGTGAAGTTGCGTCCCTTGATCCCGTCCAGGTAGGGCGACGGGCGGGCGGCCACCAGCGTGGAGTCCTCGATCACGAAGTTCCGGTGGTTGCCGTACGCGGAGACCAGGGCGGCGACGCCCGGGCCGGTGGCGTACGGGCCGCCGCGGATGATCGAGCGGCGGACGGTCACGTTGCTGGCGTTGATCTTGAGGTAGCCGTTGATGTCCAGGCTGTCGATGACCGTGCCGTCCTTGGTGACCGACAGGTCGCCGTTGTGGACGGTCAGCTTGGTGCCGTCCGGCACGCCGGTGTTGGCCGGGCCGGGCTTGCCGGTCGACGGCGGGCCGGCGGTGGGGCCGGTCGGTGCCGGCGGCGGCGGCGGTGCCGGGGCCGGGGCCGAGGTGCTGGTCGGCGCGGACGACGACGGCTTCGGGGTGGTCGGCGCCGGGGCCGGCGGGTCGAGCGTCGGGATCGGCTGCTGGGTCGGCCGGAACGACGGGATCGGCGCCGGGGCGGCGTCCGCCGGTGTCTCCATCCGGGCGTACCCGACGTGCAGGTTCCGGTCGCAGTTCGGCGGGTCGTAGCGGTCGTTGACCAGGCGCAGGACGACGGAGTGGGTGCCCTCGGCCACGGTCTGCCCGACCGGGTACGTGCCGTAGTTGTTCGCGCTCACGATCGTGCTGGCGCCGACCCGGCGGCCGTCCACGGTGACCTCGACCGTCGGCCAGCCGCCGCACTCGTCGCCGATGGCGCCGATGACGACCCGGCCGGAGCCCTGGAGCGTCGTGGTGGCGGTGCTGGTGTTGCCCCACAGCGTGGCCTGGCTGCCGGTGTCGGGCCGGGGGCTGCCGGTGGCCTTGCGGATCGCGCCGTTCTCCACGGTGAACTGGGAGTTCAGGGCGGCGGACGCGGAGTCGCCGGAGCCGAACTCGATCTTGATGCCGAGCTGGGTGAGCACGGACGCGACCGCGATCAGCAGCACGCCGGCGACCACCGGCCGCAGCGGCAGGCGGCGGCGGGTGGCGCGGGTGGCGCCGGCCAGCCGGTGGCCCCCGGTGTAGCCGGGGTCGGCGGCGCGGGAGCGGGTGGCTCCGGCGCGGCGGCGGGAGCGGGGCGCCGTACCGCCGTGGGCGCCTTCGGTCCGGCGGGCGTGCCGGCCGGTCGGGGCGGCGGCCGTGTGCCGGCCGTGCCCGGCCCCTGTCGGGGCGGCGTGTCTAGGTGGGTGGTCGGGGGAATCCCCAGATGTGCGCGTGGGCACCGATGATCCTTCCTGCACACCTGCGGGGTTAGCTGTCGGGTTCGGACGGGAAGGTGCCCGGTCGCGTCTGCCGCGACTTAACCCCGGAGGGCGGACGGCGGCGGTGCCGTCGCGCCCGACTACCTGGGTCCCCCGCTCCCGCCCCGGGTCGTCGTGTAGGTCACCGTGCGCGGGGGGCGGGACTAGGCGTGGTTCCGCGCGCGGTGGTGCACAGGTAGTTGTGCGGTCGGCCCACCTCAGCGGGCCGGCAGCATCATCCTGAGGTCTCTGTAAGGTGTCAATGCCTGAACGACCTACGGATAGTGGCCACAGGCGCGGTGGGAGCGGCCGACAACTCCGACATTCACTCTTCCGGCCCAATGCCTCGGTTACTCCTGGCAGGTGCCCCGGAGGCGGTACCATCGGTGCACGGAAGCTCGGGTCGGTGCTGCCTCAACGGTCAGGACCCTGATCGGAGTGGGGGAAGCGCGACCGCGATCGGCCGTGCGTCGAGGTGGGGGATGGCGCTGTGGATCTGGGGCATCTCCTTGCCGTACTGCACCGCCAGTGGGTCGTGCTGCTGGTGACGGTGCTCGCCGGGCTCGGCTTCGGCATCGTCCGGTACGCGTCGGAGCAGCCGAGCTACGAGACCTCCACCACGGTCTTCTTCTCGCTCAACCGCTCCCAGACCGTCGGCGAGCTGTCCCAGGGCAGCACCTACCTGCAGAGCCTCACCGAGTCGTACGCCGACGTCGCCAGCTCCCGGCTGGTGCTGAACCCGGTGATCGAGCAGCTCGGCCTGACCGAGTCGGCGAACCGGCTCGGCCGCCGCGTCGTCGCCCGGCCGCGGACCGACACGGCCATCCTGGACATCACCGTCTCCGACGCCTCCGGCCCGCAGGCCGCCCGGATCGCCGACGGGGTGGCGGGCCAGCTGCGCCGCGCGGTGGCCACGCTGTCGCCGAAGACCAACGCCAGCACGGCGCTGGTCACCGTGACCATCATCTCCCCGGCCACGGTGCCGGCCTCCCCCAGCTCGCCCCGGCTGCCGCCGAACCTCGGCATCGGCCTGCTCGGCGGGCTGGTGCTCGGGCTGGCCGTGATCGCGGTGCGGGAGGTCGTGCTGGCCCCGGTCGCGACCCGGGAGGCCGCGGCCGAGGTCACCGCCGCGCCGGTGCTGTCCCTGGTCGGCCGGGCCGGCCGCCGGCAGCGCCCGCTGCCCACGCTGTCCGACCCGCGCTCGGCCCAGGCCGAGGCGTACTCGATGCTCCGGACCAACCTGCAGCTGCAGGTCCCGGGCAACCGGACGACGCAGATCGTGGTCACCTCCGCCAGCCCGGGCGAGGGCCGCACCACCACCGCGGTCAACCTGGCCATCGCGGTGGCCCAGGCCGCGCACCGGGTGCTGCTCATCGACGCCGACCTGCGCCGGCCGGCGGTGGCGACCGTGCTCGGGCTGCGCGAGACCGAGGGGCTGTCCACCGTCCTGGCCGGCCGGACGACGCTGGAGCAGGCGACGGTCCGCTGGGTGCCGGACGACGACGACACCGCCCGGATCGCCGTGCTCCCGGCCGGCCCGGTCCCGCCGAACCCCAGCGACCTGCTGGCGTCCGAGGCGATGGACAAGCTGCTGGACATGGCGCGGCACCGCTACGACGTGGTGATCCTCGACTCCTCGCCGCTGCTGCAGGCGACCGACGCGGCCGCGCTGGCCGCCCGGACCCGCGGCGCGCTGCTGGTCGTGGACGACCGGCGCAGCCGGCGGGCCCGGCTCAGCGAGGCGGTGACCCGGCTGGGGCTGGCCGGCGCCGAGGCCGTCGGCGTGGTGCTCAACCGGGCCGACCGCAGCCGGATCGGGCGCTACACCGCCCCGGCCCGGACCAGCGCGTCCCGGTAGACCTCGACGTGCTGGCGGCCGATCAGCGGCCACTCCCGCCGCCGGAGGTCCGGCGGCGAGCCGGGCAGGTCCCGGCTGCCGGCCAGCGCCTTGCCGAGCACCTCGGCGGTCAGCTCGCCCTCGTAGAGGTGCAGCCAGCCCGGGCCGACCTCGGCGGCCAGCTCGACCGCTGACGGGCTGGCCGGGGCGAGCACCGGGCGGCCCAGCGACAGGGCCAGCAGCAGGGCGCCGGAGTTGTGCAGCTGCCGGTACGGCAGCACGACGAGCTGGGCCGCGGCGAGCTCCGCGGCCAGCTCCTCGTCCCGGACGTAGTCCAGCACCGCGGTGATCCGCGGGTCCGCGGCCGTCGCCGCCTCCACCAGCACCCGCATCTCGTCCACCACCGGGCGGCCCACCACCCGCAGGGTGAGCTGCTCGTCCGGCACCGCCGCGACCGCCGCCACCAGCGCGTCGGTGCCCTTGAACGGCCGCAGCAGGCCGAAGGTGAGCAGCCGGCCGGGGACCGGCCGGCCGGCCGGGACGCCGCCGTACCAGTCGGTGTAGTGGCCGTGCGGCACCACCCGGGCCGGGCCGGGCCGGGGCAGCGGGGTGTGCGGGTTGAGCAGCACCCAGTACGCCGTCCGCCGGTCGCACCAGCGCAGCAGCGCGTGCTCCCACCAGCCGCCGCGCTCGTGCGCGCCCAGGTTGTGCAGGGTGCGGACCAGCGGGGTCCGGGTGGCGGTCAGCCGGAGCAGCAGCAGCGCGAAGCGGACCCGGGCGGCCACCCGGGCGGCCCGGCCGGTGCGCCGGATCATGATCTCGGGCCAGTGCACGTGCAGCACGTCGTACCGACCGAGCAGGCCGCGCCACCAGGTGAACCAGGCGACCTCGGCGCCGGCGTCCCGGACCGCCCCGACGAGCTGGACCACGTACGGGTTGGTCTCCCGGGTCGGCTCCCGGACCGACTGCAGCACCCGCACCGGCCGGACCGTACCGGGGGCGGTCACGGGATCACGTGCGGGGCGGCCAGCCACAGGTAGCCGGTGATCGGCAGCAGCGCGGCCAGCACGCCCACCACGACCGGGTACGCGCGGGCCGGCAGCTTGTCGGCGACGGCCAGGAACAGCGGCACCAGGGTCAGCACGAACCGGGGCTTGGTCATCACGTTCGTGCTGCTCACCAGCACGAGCAGGGTCGCGGCGGTGTACGCCCACAGCGTGGGCGGCAGCTGCGGCCGGCGGGCCACCAGCAGCCCGACCGCGGCCAGCAGCAGCACGCCGGCGACGATGGTGAGCACCCAGGTGTCGCCGTTCTCGCCGCCGCGGAACAGCTCCTGCCGGATGCTGCCCGGCATCCGCAGGCCGAAGTCGGTGGACTGGTCCCAGTCCTCCTGGGCGCGCCGCCAGATCAGCCAGTCGCCGGTGCGCAGCCCGCCGTAGGCCAGGAACGCCAGCAGGCCCAGCGGCGCCAGCAGCGGGGCCAGCAGGGCGCGCCGCGGACCACCGCGGGCCAGCTCGAGCACGGCGGCCACCGCGCAGGCCACCACCAGCGCGAGCGCCGCCGCCCGGGTGGCCCCGGCCAGGGCGGTGACCACCCCGGCCAGCACCCACTGCCGCCGTACCAGCGCCAGCAGCGCCGCGCAGACCAGCAGCAGGAACAACGCCTCGCTGTACGCCAGCGACAGCGCCGCGCTGCCGGGGAAGAACCAGAACAGCACGACCGCCCGGGACGCGGCCGGCTCCCCGACCACCTCGACCGCCAGCCGGGCCAGCAGGACGGCCACGCCCGCGCCGAGCACCAGGTTGAGCGCCACCGCGGCGAGGCCGAGCGGGATCCCGACCGCGTGCAGGGCGGCGACGAGCAGCGGGTAGAGCGGCAGGAAGGCCCAGGCGCTGGTCTCGTCGTCGGCGAAGCGCAGGCCCTCCGGGTAGCCCCGGTCGGCGATGTCCACGAACCAGCCGCCGTCCCACACCTGGGCCAGGTCGCCGCCCCCGCCCCGCTGCCACAGCACGTACGCCACCAGCAGGCACAGCCGGGAGGCGGCGTAGGCGGCGAGCGAGACCGCGACCGGCCCGGACACCGCCCACCGGCCGGCCCGGCCGACCGAGCCGGCCGCGCCGGCAGAGCCGCCTGAGCCGGCCGAGCCAGCAGAGCCGGCCGAGCCAGCAGAGCCG
>CADCTP010000152.1 GCA_902805565.1 uncultured Mycobacteriales bacterium | reverse complement strand
CCGGGGGCGAGCGCCGCGCCGGCGCCGCCCAGCCCGACCAGCAGCAGCCCCCAGCTGAAGACCCGGCGCCGGCCGACGTCGTCGGCCAGCGCCCCGGCCGGCAGCAGCGCGGCGGCCAGCCCGACGCTCATCGCGCTGAGCAGCCAGGCCACCGTGCCGGGACCGGCGTCGAAGGCGGCCGCGGTCCGTACGCCGGTGATCAGCGGGGTCACGAACGCGACCAGCACCAGCAGCGTCCCGGTGCAGGCGACGAGCAGGGTCCACCGCTGGGTGCGGGGGTCGACCGCCGGCAGGATGTCCACGGTCGCCCCCTGGTTCGGGTGTCGGACCCACCGGCACGGTAGCGGCCACTGGGTTCGACATGCAAACCTTGCACCGTGGTGAGGCTCTCCGACCTGCCCGGTCGACCGTGCCCGATCGCCGCCGCCCTGGAGGTGGTCGGCGACCGGTGGTCGCTGCTGGCCGTGCGGGAGGTCTGGCTCGGCAGCCACCGGTGGAGCGAGATCCTCGCCGGCACCGGCGCCCCGCGGGACCGGCTCGCCGCCCGGCTCAAGGCGCTGGTGGAGGCGGGCGTGCTGGAGCGCCGGCAGTACCAGGACTCGCCGCCGCGCTGCGACTACCACCTCACCGACGCCGGCGAGGCGCTGGTCCCGGTGCTGACCGCGCTCAAGGCCTGGGGCCGGGAGCACGCGGTCACGCCCTGACCGGGCTCAGCCCTTGACCGGGCTCAGCCCTTGACCGCCGAGGACAGCTGGCCGCCGATGAAGTGCCGCTGGAAGGTGAAGAACACGATCGCCACCGGGATCGTGGACAGCAGCGCCGCCCCCAGCGTGACCGGGTACTGCGTCCCGGACCCGAGCTGGCCGCTGGAGAACTTCGCCAGCCCGGTGGTCAGGGTGTTGTACTGCGGGTCCGAGGTGGCCACCAGGAACATCTGGAACTCGTTCCAGGACCCCTGGAAGCTCAGGATCGTCAGCGTGATGAGCCCGGGCCGGGCCAGCGGCAGGATGACGCTCCAGTACGTCCGGAACACCCCGGCGCCGTCGATCCGGGCCGCCTCCTCCATCGACGGCGGGATCTGCAGGAAGAACTGCCGCATGATGAAGATGCCGGCGGCGTCGGCCGCGATCGGCAGGATCATCCCCGGGTACGAGTTGAACAGCATCAGCTCCTTCAGCACCAGGAACCGCGGGATCAGCAGCACCGCCCCGGGCACGGCCAGCACGCCCAGCACGGACCAGAACACGGCCTGCCGGCCGGGGAACCGCAGCCGGGCCAGCGCGTACCCGCAGAGGCTGTCCAGGACCACCCGGCCCAGGGTGATGAAGGTGGCCACGATGACGCTGTTGGTCAGCCACCGGCCGAACGGCAGCCCGGCGGCGTCGGTGAAGCCGAAGATCCGTTCCCACGCGCCGTACGTCACCGGGTTCGGGACCAGCGACAGCGAGTTGTTCGCCGCGTCGGCGTCGGTCTTGAACGAGGTGGCCAGCTGGATCAGGAACGGCCCCAGGAAGAACAGCGCGAACGCCGCCAGCGCCAGGTAGCCGAGCGCCCGCCGCCAGGGCGGGGAGTACGTCCGGACGGCCATCAGTCCTCCTCCCCCGTCCCGACCAGCCGTCGCTGCACCGAGGCCAGCACGATGATCAGCGCGAACAGCAGGAACGCGATCGCCGCGCCGACGCCGAAGGCCGAGTTCTGGAAGCTCTGGCTGTAGGACAGGTACGCCGGGGTGATCGTCGCCGGGTTGTTGCCGGTCAGGTAGATCTGGTCGAAGACCTGCCAGGTGCTGATCAGCCCGAGGGTGAGCACCAGGATCAGCGTCGGGCGCAGCATCGGCAGCGTCACCAGCCGGAAGCGCTGCCAGCCGGTGGCCCCGTCGACCTCGGCCGCCTCCAGCACCTCCTCGTTGATGTTCTGCAGCCCGGCCAGGAACATCAGCATGAACGTGCCGGAGGTCGTCCAGACCACCAGCGCGATGATCACGCAGAGGGTGATCGACGGCCCGGCCAGCCAGTCCCACCAGGACAGGTTCACCACCTGCCCCTGCGCCCAGGCCGGTGGCCCGTCCACCCCGAACGGCCGCAGCAGCTGGTGGAAGACCCCGCGGGAGTCGGCGGTCCAGTTCGGGCCGTCGATGCCGAGGAAGGCCAGCAGCTCGTTGACCGCGCCGCCGCCGGAGAACAGGAACAGGAACACCAGCGTGGTGGCGATGCTGCTGGTGATCGACGGGAAGAAGAACGCGGTCCGGAAGAAGCTCCGCCCGCGCAGGAACCGGTTGTTCAGCAGGACGGCCAGGCTCAGCGCCAGCGCGGTCTGCAGCGGGACGGTGAACAGCACGAAGTAGAAGTTGTTGCGCACGGAGGTGACGAAGTTCTGCCGGGTCAGCGAGTCGACCGTGATCAGGTCCCGGTAGTTGCCGAGCCCGACGAACTCCGCGCCCCCGCCGAACGGGCTGGACAGCCCGTCCCAGCGGGTCAGGCTGACCCAGAAGGCCAGCCCGATCGGCACCACGAGGAAGACCCCGAGGATGGCCAGCGCGGGCAGCACGAACAGCCAGCCGGCCCAGCGCTCCTGCCGGCGCAGCGCGCTGCCGGCCGACCGGCGCGGCGGCGCGGCGGTGGCCTGCACGGTCCCGGCCAGCGCACCCTGGCCGCCGGTCCCCGGCTCCGACCCGATCGACGTCGTCATGGCGCCTCCCTCCGGTCGCGGCGGGCGGGCGCCGGCGGCGCCCGCCCGCCGGAGTCCTAGTTGGCCGCCTGCAGCGCCGCGGTGCCGTTCTTCTGCAGCGCCTCGAGCATCGCCCGCGGCTGCGAGGACCCGTCGGACAGGCCGCGGACCTTGGCGTCGAAGTCCTTCTGCACCTGGTCGAACCCGGGCACGCTGACCGGGCCGTACGCGTACTCCGCGCCGTCGACGAACGCCTTCTGGTCCGGGAACCGGGTGGCGAACTGCCCGGCCGCCGACCGCACCGACGGCATGACGCCGAACGCCTCGGTGAACGCGAGCTGCTGGTCGGTGGAGGTCAGGTACTTCACCAGGTCCACCGCGGCGGCCCGGTTCTCGCCCTTGGCCGCGACGCCCCAGCACTGGGTGAACGACAGCGTCGCCTGCTGCGCGCCCTTCGGCAGCGGCACGACGGTGTACTTCAGGTTCGGGTAGTCGTTCTTCACGCCGCCGACGATCCAGTTGCCCTCGATCGTCATCGCCGCCTTGCCCTTGCCCAGCGCCTCGCCGCCCCAGCCGGCGTCGACCTGCTTGGGGAACTTCAGCACGCCCTTGCGGGCCAGCTTCTGCACGTACTCCAGGCCGGCCAGGTTCTGCGGCGAGTCGGCCTCGAACGCGGTGCCGTCGGAGTTGAGCAGGGTGCCGCCGGCCTGCCGCATGAACACGCCGAGCCGGTCCAGGGTGTCGCCGACCACCAGGCCGGTCACCCCGCCGGTGGTCAGCCGGGTGGCGACGGTCTCCAGCTGCTCCCAGGTGGTGGGGATGTCCTTGTCGGTCAGTCCGGCCTTGGCCCACAGGTCGGTGTTGATCTGCAGCGCCAGCGTGGAGAAGTCCTTGGGGGCGCAGTACACCTTGCCCTCGGCGGTGAAGGACTCCAGCAGGTTCGGGTAGAAGTCGGCCTTGTTCGGCAGGTCGTCGCCGTACGCGGCGAGCGCGCCGCCCTTGACCAGCGCCGCGAACCGGGAGGCGTCGACGTAGAAGACGTCCGGCGGGGTGCCGCCGGACAGCGCCTGGGTCAGCTCCTGGGTGAGGTCCTTGGCCGGCGTCACGGTGACCGTGTTGCCGCCCTTGCCCGCCCACGCGGTGCTCGCGTCGCTGACGGCCTTGGTCTCGGCGTCACCGGAGGAGCCGATGAGCACGCTGAGCCGTACGCCGGTGGTGGCACCGCCGGCCGCGCCGTCGTCGGAATCGCCGAATCCGCTGTCCGATCCTCCGCAGGCGGCGGTGAGCAGCAGGGCGGCACCGGCGAGCATCGCCAGTGGGGCCCGGGTCCGTCGGATCATCGTCGATCACTCCTTCACTCGGGAGCACTCGGAGGGAGAGCGCTGCTGTCCCGGACCACCAGCGCCGGCTGCAGCAGCACCTGCGCCGGCGCGGTCCGGTCTCCGTGCAGGTGCTCCAGCAGCACCTCGATCACCTTCTCGGCCACCGCCTCCAGCGGTTGCCGCACGCTGGTCAGCCCCGGGCGCACCACGGTGGCCAGCGGGCTGTCGTCGAAGCCGGTCACGGCCATCCCGGCGCCGGGCCGGACGCCCCGGTGGTCCCGGGCGCCCCGGTGGTCCTGGGCGCCCCGGTGGTCCAGGGCGCCCCGATCGTCCGAGGCGCGCCGGTCGTCCAGGGCGCGCAGCACACCCAGGGCCATCACGTCGCTCACGCAGACCACCGCGGTCGGGGGCAGCCCGCTGTCCAGCAGCCGCGCGGTGAGGGCGGCCGCCGCGGCCATCCCGTCCTCGGCCCGCAGCACCAGCCCGCGCTCGGGCAGCCGGTGCGCGGCCACGGCCCGCTGCCAGCCGGCGAACCGGTCGTCGCCGACCCCGCTGCCCTCCGGCCAGCCGAGGAAGGCGATCCGCCGGTGCCCCCGGTCGACCAGGTGCTCCACCGCGGCCGCCACCCCGGCGGCGCCGTCCACGTCCACCCAGGAGTGCGCCGCGCCCGGCTCCCCCCACGGCCGGCCGAACGCCACGAACGGCGCCCCCCGGCCGGCCAGCCAGCCCGGCCGCGGGTCGACGTGGTGGGTGTTGGCGATGACGTACGCGTCCACGGCGGTGCGGCGGAGCAGGTCCTGCAGGACGTCGAGCTCGGCGTCGTCGGAGGCCGCGGAGAAGCTGAGCACGTCGTAGCCGCGGTCGCGGGCGGCGTCGCACAGCGCGTGCAGGAACCGGTCCAGCACCCCGCCGCCGGCCGCCGGCAGCAGCCGGCAGGCCAGCAGCCGGGTGGACTGGGTCCGCAGGTTGCGGGCGGCGGCGTTGGGCCGGTAGCCCAGCTCGTCGATCGCGGCCAGCACCCGGGTCAGGGTGTCCGGGCGGACCCGCTGCGGCGCGTTCAGCGCGTTGGAGACGGTCTGCCGGGACACCTGGGCGTGCCGGGCCACGGACTCGACCGTGGGGCGGTTCCCGGGGATGTGTGCGGCTGCCATCGGCGACCCTGCCGTCATTGATCGTTCAAAACGAGTTGGCTGCCAGTCTGTCCCAGAAACATCCGGCTGGCTAGCCTGGGCTGGTGTCGGCGATCGAGCACGTTCCCCCGGTCGCCGCTGCGGCGCCGGACGCCCAGCCCTGGCTGCACGACCTGGTGACCGTCGTGGCCGCGCCCGGGCTGGCCCTGTCCGGACCGGACGGGCAGCTCGGCGGCGGCGCGGACGGGGTCTACCGGGGCGACCGGCGGGTGCTGTCCCGGCTGCGGGTGACCGTCGACGGGCGGGAGCCGGCGCCGGTCGGCGGGCAGGCCACCGGGACCGCGACCGCCCGGTTCGTCGCCGTGCCCCGGCACCTGGGCCCGGCCGGCCCGGACCCCACGGTGTTCCTGGAGCGGGACCGGGCCGTCACCCCGGCCGGGCTGCGGGAGACGGTCACGCTGGTGTCCCGGGCCGACCGGCCGGTGCGCTGCGTGCTGGCGGTGGAGCTGGCCGCCGACCTGGCCGACATCGCCGCGGTGAAGGCCGGGGCGGACGGCACCGAGCGCTCCCCCGCCGCCGTCCGGCCCGGCGAGGTCCGCTGGGTGGCCCCGGACGGCACCGCGGTGGCCGTCCGGGTCACCGCGCCGGAGCCGGCGGGGGTGGGCGCCGCCGGACCGACCGGCGCCCGTCCCACGCTGTCCTGGCCGGTCCGGCTGGCCCCCGGGGCGAGCTGGCGGGTGACCCTGGAGGTCGTGGCGACCGGCGGGCCCGGACCGGTCACCGCGCCGCCGACCCGGGTCCCGTGGTCCGCGCCCGAGGTCGCGGCGGGCGACCACCGGCTGGCCGCGCTGGTCGGCCGGGGCGTGGCCGAGCTGGGCGGGCTGCTGGCCGCCGACCCGCTGGACCGGGCCGACCACGTGCTCACCGCCGGGGCGCCGTGGTTCCTCACGCTGTTCGGCCGGGACTCGCTGTGGGCCGCCCGGATGGCGCTGCCGCTGGGCACCGGCCTGGCCGCCGGCACGCTGCGCACGCTGGCCCGCCGGCAGGGCACCCGGACCGACCCGGCCACGGCCGAGGAGCCGGGCAAGATCCTGCACGAGGTCCGGGAGGGCGGCCGGACCTACTTCGGCACCGTGGACGCCACCCCGCTGTGGGTCTCGCTGCTGCACGACGCCTGGCGCTGGGGGATGCCGGAGTCCGAGGTGGCCGCGCTGGCACCCAACCTGGAGGCCGCGCTGGGCTGGCTGGCCGACCGCGCGGCCGACGGCGACGGCGTCGTCCGCTACCACGACCGCACCGGCCGGGGCCTGGCCAACCAGGGCTGGAAGGACTCGCACGACTCGGTGCAGTTCGCCGACGGCCGGCTGGCGGCGGCCCCGATCGCGCTGTGCGAGGTCCAGGGGTACGCGTACGCGGCGGCCCGGCAGGGCGCCGACCTGCTCGACGCGCTCGGCCGCCCGGGCGGCGCGGCCTGGCGGGAGTGGGCCGCCGCGCTGGCCGCCCGGTTCCGGGACCGGTTCTGGGTCGAGGACCCGGCCGGCCGGTACCCGGCGATCGCCCTGGACGGGACCGGCCGGCGGGTGGACACCGTGACCTCCAACATCGGCCACCTGCTCGGCACCGGCCTGCTCGACGAGGCCGAGACCGCGGCGGTGGTGCGCCGGCTGGCCGCGCCGGACATGGACTGCGGGGTCGGGCTGCGGACGATGTCCGCCCGGTCCGCCGGGTTCAACCCGCTCAGCTACCACGGCGGCTCGGTGTGGTCGCACGACACCGCGGTGGTGCTCGGCGGGCTGGCCGCGACCGGCACCGGGCCCGCCCGGGACGCGGCGGCCGGGCTGGTCCGGGGGCTGCTGGCGGCCGGGTCGGCGTTCGACTGGCGGCTGCCCGAGCTGTACGGCGGGGAGACCGCCGCCCCCGGCGC
>CADCTP010000151.1 GCA_902805565.1 uncultured Mycobacteriales bacterium | reverse complement strand
TGGACGGCCACGGGACGGACGGCCCGGGCACGGACCGCTCGGGCACGGACCGCCCGGGCACGGGCGGCCGGGCGGCCGGGGACCCACGAGCGGCCGGGGACGCGCGGGACGCCGGGGACGGCACGCCGGGGACGGCCGACCCGCCGGTCGCCGACATGCTGCCGGACATGCCCTCCGGCGTGGAGGACGACCGCGCCCGCCGGGCCACGGTCCCGTCCTGGGACGACATCCTGCTCGGCGTCCGCCGCCGCCACTGACCGCCGCCACTGACCCCGCCCCGGGTCCGTCGTACCGTCGCGCCCGGACGCTGGGTGCCGGCTCCGTCCCGGCGGGCGGGGGAAACCCGGGTGATACTTCGGCGCCCGGCGGCTAGCGTCGGGCCGTGTCCGGGGATCAGCGGTCGGCGTACCGCTCGCTGTGGCGGCTGCGCTCCTACGCCCGCCCCTACCGGGCGCTCTTCGCGGTGATGACCGTGGCCGCGCTGGCCTCCGAGCTGGCGCCGGCGGCGATCCCGCTGATCGCGCAGCGGGTGGTCGACGACGCGATCGCGACCGGCGACCGGGGCGCGCTGCTGCCGCTGGCCGGGCTCGCGCTGGCGCTCGGCGTGCTGGAGGCGCTGGCGGTGATGGTCCGCCGCTGGGTGATGACGCACAGCGCGCTGGGCGTGGAGGCCGACGTCCGCCAGGACCTGTACGGGCACCTCCAGCGGCTGCCGATCGCCTTCCACGACCGCTGGCAGACCGGCCAGCTGCTGTCCCGCGCCACCGACGACCTCGGCACCGTGCGCCAGTTCATCGGCTTCGGGCTGGTGTTCCTGGTGGTCAACACGACGGTGTGCGTGGTGGTCGGCGTGCTGCTGGCCTTCTCGTACTGGCCGCTGGCGCTGTTCGTGCTGGCCGCGACGGTGCCGCTGGTGGTGGCGGTGCGGCGGTTCGAGCTGCGCTACTCCAGGGTCGCCCGGCGGGCCCAGGACCTCACCGGCGAGCTGACCACCAACGTGGAGGAGGCCGCCGGCGGGATCCGGACGATCACCTCCTTCGGCCGGCAGCACCTGGTGCTGCACCGCTACCTGGCCGAGGCGCGCCGGCTGCGGGACGCCCAGCTGGTCAAGATCCGGGTCCTTGCGTACTTCTGGGCGCTGCTGGAGGTGGTCCCGCAGCTGGTGCTCACCGTCGTGACGCTCGGCGGGGCGATCGCGGTGGCGAACGGCGCGCTGTCCCTGGGCGGGCTGGTCGCGTTCGTCTCGCTGCTGCTGTTGCTGCAATGGCCGGTCGCCTCGCTGGGCTGGCTGCTGGCCAGCGCCCAGGAGGCGGAGACCGCGGCCGAGCGGATCTACGAGGTGCTCGACACCGAGGCCGCGGTGACCGACCGTCCGGACGTACGGCCGCTGGCCGCCGGGACCGGCCGGCTGCGGCTGGAAGGGGTCGGCTTCCGCTACCCCGGCACGGACCGCGACGTGCTGCACGGCATCGACCTGGACATCGCGCCGGGCGAGACGGTGGCCCTGGTCGGGGCGACCGGCTCGGGCAAGACCACGCTGACCGCCCTGATCCCCCGGCTGTACGACGTGACCGCCGGCCGGGTGACCCTGGACGGCGTCGACGTGCGGGACGTCGCGCTGGCCGAGCTGCGCCGGGCGGTGGCCACGGCGTTCGAGGAGCCGACGCTGTTCTCGGTGAGCGCCCGGGAGAACCTGACCCTGGGCCGGCCGGACGCGACCGACGCCGAGGTGGCCGAGGCGCTGCGGGTGGCGCAGGCGGAGTTCGTGCACGACCTGCCGTGGGGGCTGGACACCCGGCTCGGCGAGCAGGGCCTGACGCTGTCCGGCGGGCAGCGGCAGCGGCTCGCGCTGGCCCGGGCGGTGCTCGGCCGGCCGCGGGTGCTGGTCCTGGACGACCCGCTGTCCGCGCTGGACATCCACACCGAGGCGCTGGTCGAGCGGGCGCTGCGGGACATCCTGCGGGACACCACTGCGCTGGTGGTGGCGCACCGGGCGTCCACGGTGCTGCTCGCCGACCGGGTCGCGCTGCTGGCCGGCGGCACGCTGGTCGCCGTGGGCACCCACTCCGAACTGCTGGCGGGCGTCCCGGCGTACCGGGACCTGCTGGCCCAGGAGTCCGACCTGGAGGAGGTGGCGCCGTGACGACCGGACAGGACTGGCGCGGCGTCGCCGCGGAGGAGGTCGACGAGCTGCCGGAGCGGGTCGGCATCCTGCTGCGGGCCCGCAGCCGGCGGCTGCTGCGCTCCCTGCTGCGGCCGTACAAGCGGGGGCTGTGGGTGGCGGCGGCCCTGGTGCTGGCCCAGAACGCGGCCACGATGGCCGGCCCGTGGCTGATCGGGGTGGGGATCGACACCGGCATCCCGGCCCTGGTCGACGGCGACTGGACGCCGCTGCTGCTGGTGGTGGGCGCGTTGCTGTCCTGCGCCGCCGCCGACGGGGTGCTGCGCACGGTGTTCCTCATCCGGGCCGGCCGGATCGGCCAGGCCGTGCTGCTGGACCTGCGCCGGCGGGTGTTCGACCACGTCCAGCGGCTGTCGCCGGCCTTCCACGAGCGCTACACCTCCGGCAAGGTGATCGCCCGGCTCACCTCGGACGTGGACGCGCTGAACGACCTGCTCGACGAGGGCCTGGACGGCCTGGTCACCGCGCTGCTGTCGGTGGTCTCCATCGGCGTGGTCCTGGTGTTGCTGGACCTGCCGCTGGCGCTGGTGGTGCTGGCCACGTTCGGGCCGCTGTGGCTGCTGGCGCGGTGGTTCCGGCGGCGGTCGTACGCGGCGTACCGGCGGACCCGGGAGGCCAACTCGTCGCTGATCGTGCAGTTCGTGGAGTCGCTGGCCGGGATCCGCGCGGTGCAGGCGTTCCGCCGGGAGCCGCGCAACGCGGCCATCTTCGCGGAGCTCAACCAGGACGTCCGGCAGGCGAACGCGACGTCGTTCCGGCTGCTGGCGCTGTTCGTGCCGGGGGTGGCGATCCTCGGCACGCTGGCGACGGTGATCGTGCTGTTCTACGGCGGGCACCGGGTGCTGGACGGCGACCTCAAGGTCGGGGTGCTGACGGCGTTCCTGCTCTACCTGCGCCGGTTCTTCGACCCGCTGCAGGACATCGCGATGTTCTACAACTCGTTCCAGTCGGCGTCGGCGGCGCTGGAGAAGCTGTCCGGGGTGCTGGAGGAGCGGTCCGAGCTGGCCGAGCCGGCCGACCCGACGCCGCTGCCGGCGGCCCGCGGCGACGTGGCGTTCCGCGCGGTGCGCTTCGGCTACCGGGACAGCGTGGTGCTGCCCCGGCTGGACCTGGCGGTCCCGGCCGGGCAGACCGTGGCGCTGGTCGGCGCGACCGGGGCCGGCAAGACGACGATCGCCCGGCTGCTGGCCCGCTTCTACGACCCGCGCTCCGGCCAGGTCACCCTGGACGGCGTCGACCTGCGGCAGCTGCCCGACGCGGACCTGCGCCGGGCGGTGGTGCTGGTGACCCAGGAGAACTTCCTGTTCTCCGGCTCGGTCGCGGACAACATCGCGTTCGGCCGGCCCGGGGCGTCCCGGGCGGAGGTCGTCGCGGCGGCGCGGGCGATCGGGGCGGACGAGTTCATCCAGGCGCTGCCGGAGGGGTACGACACCGACGTGCGCAAGCGCGGCGGCCGGCTGTCCGCGGGGCAGCGGCAGCTGGTCGCGTTCGCCCGGGCGTTCCTGGCCGACCCGGCGGTGCTCATCCTGGACGAGGCGACCTCGTCGCTGGACGTGCCGAGCGAACGGCTGGTGCAGCGGGCGCTGCGCACGATCCTGGCCGAGCGGACCTCGCTGATCATCGCCCACCGGCTGTCCACGGTGGAGATCGCCGACCGGGTGCTGGTGCTGGAGGCCGGCCGGATCGTGGAGGACGGCACGCCGGCCGAGCTGGTCGGCGGCGAGGGCCGGTTCGCCGGGCTGCACCGGGCCTGGCGGGACTCGCTGGTCTAGGCCCGGCCGGCCGCGTCCAGCGGGTCGATCGGGTGCCCGGGGCGCCGCTCGGATCCGGCGCGCCGGGCACCCGCCGCGATCACATGTCGTTGCTGCGGCAGACGTCGGCGACGTAGCCGAGGACGCCCTGCACCGCGCCGTCCAACTGCTTCCCCTCCGAGCCGTCCGGGTGGCCCGGACCGAGAATGTAGGAGTAACGGTCGACGGGGGTGTACTGGTACGGGGGGTCGACCATGGTGAAGCCACGGATGTAGAACCCGTTCAGGTCGGTCAGGCAGTCACCCGGACCAGCCGCCTCGGAGTCGGTGACCGCCTCCGGCGTGGATGCCATGTAGCCGAGGACGCGCTCGACCCTGCCGGGTCCCTGGCCGCTCGGGTCCTGGCCGCTCGGGTCCGCGGTGAGGAAGTGCTTGCCGTCGCCACGCAGCACCTGGTGGAGGGCGATGAAGTCCGCACCCGGCGGCGTGCTCCACAGCCGGAAGGTCGGCACCGGCTGGCCGGCCGCGTCCCGCTCGCCCACGTAGCCGGCGGCCGTGCCCTCGTTCGGGTCGGCCGACCACAGGACGTCGTTGGCCGCCTGATGGTGGCTCGCGTAGATGGGCACGTCCGCGGGCCGGGACGTCGCCCCTGCCGACCGCACGCCGACGACGCCGACCGTGACCAGCGCGATTAGCGCGGCGCACGCCATCGCCGGCAGGCGCCTGCCCACGGCGCCCGAGGCAGCTGCTGTCCTCATCGAACCTCCTGATCCATCATGTGGGTGAAAGCGTTTCCAGCGCCCGGCGCAGAAAGCTATCTGATCTTCGGAGCGAGCGTACGCGGCCGGGCCGGTGGTCACCCGTGCCTACCGGCCCGGCTCTCGCCCACGACGCGCCGGTCCGACGCCTCTCGGCCATGCATCCCACGCAGGGCAAGCGTTACCGCTGCCGGCCCGCGGCTGCGGCTTGGGTCGGCCCGAGCCCCACACGCGTGCGGGGGTCCCACCCCGGCACCCGGCCACGCCCCTGACAACGGTCCCGGGACTCCGGCTAAGCCGGCGGGCGGAGGTGGTGGATCGCGATGGCGGCGGCGGTGGCGACGTTGAGCGAGTCGACGCCGCCGGCCATCGGGATCCGCACCCGGGCGTCCGCCGCGGCCAGCGCCTCGCCGGTCAGCCCGGGTCCCTCGGCCCCGACCACCAGCGCCAGCCGCTCCGCCGCCGGGTCCACGGTGGCCAGGTCGACCGACGGCGGGTGCGGGGCGAGCGCCAGCACGGTGAAGGCGGCCAGCAGCGCGGCCAGCCGGTCCCAGGACGGCACCGTGGCGAACGGGACCCGCAGCACGTGCCCCATCGACACCCGGACGCTGCGCCGGTAGAGCGGGTCGGCGCAGCGCGGGCCGAGCAGCACCGCGTCCACGCCGAGCCCGGCGGCGTTGCGGAACAGCGCGCCCAGGTTCTCGTGGTCGTTGACGCCCTCCAGGACCAGCACCCGGCCCGCCCGCTCCAGCAGCGCGGCCGGGTCCGGCTCCGGCGCCCGGTCGGCGGAGGCCAGCACGCCCCGGTTGAGGTGGAAGCCCACCGTCTCGGCCATGACGTCCGCCGACGCGGTGTAGACCGGGAACCCCGGGTCGGCCAGGTCGAGCGCCCGCACCCGGGCCGGCACCCCGAGCACCGCCCGGGGCGGGTACGGCGAGGCCAGCAGCCGGCGCACCACCGGCACGCCCTCGGCGATCACCAGCCCGCGGCCGCCGGGCCGGTCCGGCCGCCGGTCCACGTGCGTCAGGTCCCGGAAGTCCGCGATCCGCGGGTCCGCCGGGTCGGTCACGGCCTCCACGGCCCCGAGGCTACCGACCGCCCCCGGCCGCCAGCGTGCGTACGTCGAGCTCGGCGGTGAAGCGGACCGCCGAGGCCAGCCGCCGGTCGTGCGTCACCACCAGCAGCGTCCCGCCGTACGAGTCCAGGGCGGCCTCCAGCTGCTCGATCGCCGGCAGGTCGAGGTGGTTGGTCGGCTCGTCGAGCACGACGCAGGTCGACCCGCGGGCCTGGAACAGCGCCAGCCCGACCCGGGTCCGCTCCCCCGGCGACAGGGTGTCCGCCGGCCGCAGCACCACGTCGGCGCCGACCCGGAACTTCGCCAGCAGCGTCCGCGCCTGCTCGGCGTCCAGCCCGGACAGCTCCCGGAACACCGCCAGCAGCGGGGCGGGGCCGCGCAGGTCCCGGCGGGTCTGGTCCAGCTCGCCGACGACCACCCCGGGGCCGGCGTACCGGGACCCCGAGCGCAGCGGCGCCCGGCCGAGCAGCGCGTCGAGCAGGGTGGTCTTGCCGCTGCCGTTCGGGCCGGTGACCCGCAGCCGGTCGCCGGCGTGCACGGTCAGGTCGAGCGGGCCCAGCCGGACGTCGCCGCGCTCGGCCACCGCGTCCCGCAGCGCGAACACCACCTCCGAGCCCCGGCCCGCGGTGGCCAGGGTCAGTCGCAGCCGCCACGGGTCGCGGGGCTGCTCGACCGGCTCCAGCCGGGCCAGCTCGCGCTCGGTGGCCGCCCCCTTCGCGCCGGTGCGCTGGGAGCGCTGCACCTCCCGGTAGCGGATGTGCTTGTCCGGCTCGGTCCGCGGGTTGCCGGCCCGGCGGGCGCCGGCCCGGGCCCACTCCTTCTGCGTCCGGGCCCGCTCGGCCAGCGTGTCGCGGGTGGCGGCGTACTCGGCGTACTCCTGCTCGGCGCGGGCCCGGGCGGCGGCCCGCTCGGCCAGGTACGCCGCCCAGCCGCCGCCGTACGCGGTCGCGGTGCGGGTGAACTCGTCCAGCTCCAGCACCGCGGTGGCCGTCCGGGCCAGGAACTCGCGGTCGTGCGAGACCAGCACGATCCCGCCGGGGTAGCCGGCGACCAGCTCCTCCAGCAGGGCCAGCCCGGCGTCGTCGAGGTCGTTGGTCGGCTCGTCGAGCAGCAGCACGTCGGCCCGGGTGAGCAGCACGGCGGCCAGCCGCAGCCGGGCCGACTGCCCGCCGGACAGGGCCGCCGCGCTCCGCCCCGCCTCCCCGCCGGCCGCGTCCCCCGGTCCGTCCTTCGGTCCGTCCCCGGGTCCGCCGGCGGGGTCGGGCGCCGCGCCGGCCCCCG
>CADCTP010000150.1 GCA_902805565.1 uncultured Mycobacteriales bacterium | reverse complement strand
CGGGCCGCGGCGGGTCGCGCGGCCGGGCGGGGCGACCCGGGCCCCGCACCGCCGCCGGCCGCCCCGCACGCCCAGCGGTACCGGCCACCGCTGATCGAAGTGGCGATGGCCCGGGGTGCGGGTTTACCGTCGTTCGATGGGGCCGCTGTCCGGGGTGGAGCTGATGCTGGGCATCGGCAAGTTGACGCTGGCCGCCTCCATCCCGCTGGTGCTGATCTGGCTCCTGTTCAACGGCGACCGGGTCGGCCGGGGTGTCCTGGCCGTGCTGCGCCGGGTCGGCCTGGTCCGTCCCGAGCCCGAGCCGCAGCCGGTCCGGGTGCCGCTGGAGCGGATCGCCGCCGACCTGTGCCGGCTGGCCACCGCGATGCGGGACGCCCCGCGCGGCGTCTCCCGGGTCCGGCACACCGGCACCCTGCTGGCGTACGACGACCGGCTGGCCGCGGCCGCCCTCGCCCTGGACGTCCGGCACGCGCTGGACGAGCTCCCGCTGGGCATGGACCGGGACCTGGAGCGGCTGCGGGTCGAGGTGGAGCTGCGCGCGGCCGGCCTGGTGTTCGGCCCCCGCAAGCGGCAGGACATGCCCTGAACGAGCGGCTGTTCGCGGCGGTGGTCCCGCCGGCCGACGTGCTCGACCACCTCGGCGGCGCCCTGCGCCGGCTGCGGGACCGGCCCGGCGCGCCGCGCTGGGTCGGCCGCGAGCTGCAGCACCTGACGCTGGCCTTCTACGGCGAGGTGCCCGCGGCCCGGGTGCCCCGGCTGGTCGACCTGCTCGGGGCGGTGGCCGGGCCGGCGGTGCACCTGCGGCTGTCCGGCGCCGGCACGTTCCCCGAGCGCGGCGCCCCGCGGGTGCTGTGGGTCGGGGTGGACGGCGACGTGGAGACCCTGGCCGGGCTGGCCGGCGCGGCCGCCGGGGCCGGGCGGGAGGCCGGGCTGGACGTGGACCGCCGGCCCTACCGGCCGCACCTCACCGTCGGGCGGTGGCCGGCCGCCGCCGCGGCGGACCGGCGGATCGCGACGGCGCTGCAGGCGTACACCGGGCCGCACTTCACCGCGGCCGAAATGGTGCTGATGCGCAGCGTGCACGGCGCTGGGCACAGATACGAGACCGTCGCCTGCTGGCGCGGAGCATCGGGCGACACGGTGGGGACGCATCGCCCGACGCCCCGCTGAACCTCCTGTGTACCAGGCGACCCGGTGCGGCGCAGAACGGTGGTGAGCCGGATGACCCAGCGGGCGGGCCGGGGACACCGGCCCGCCCCGGGTCACCAGGCGTAGTGCTCGGGGGCGGTCCGGTAGCCCGGGAAGATCTCGTCCAGCCGGGACAGCACCTTGTCCTCCAGCGTCAGCTCGAGCGCGCGCTGGGCCCCGTCGAGCTGCTCCATCGTGCGCGGCCCGATGATCGGGCCGGTCACCGCCGGGCGGGTCAGCAGCCAGGCCAGCGCCACGTCCGCCGGCTCGTGGCCGAGCTCCGCGCACAGGTCCTCGTACGCGCCGAGCGCCTCGCGGTGCTCCTCGACCAGCGCCTGGGCCCGGCCGCTGGTCCGCCGGCTGCCCTCCCGCTCCTTGCGCAGCACGCCGCCGAGCAGGCCGCCCTGCAGCGGGCTCCACGGGATGACGCCCAGCCCGTACGCCTCCGCGGCCGGCAGCACCTCCAGCTCGACCTCGCGGACCAGCAGGTTGTAGATCGACTGCTCGGCGACCAGGCCGAGGGAGTTGCGCCGGGCGGCGACCTCGTTGGCCTGGGCGATGTTCCAGCCGGCGAAGTTCGACGAGCCGACGTAGAGGATCTTGCCCTGGGCGACGAGGGTGTCCATCGCCTGCCAGATCTCGTCCCACGGGGTGTCCCGGTCGACGTGGTGCATCTGGTAGAGGTCGATGTGGTCGGTCTGCAGCCGCCGCAGCGAGGCCTCGCAGGCCCGGCGGATGTTCAGCGCGGACAGCTTGTCGTTGTTGGGCCAGTCGTCGCCCATGTTGCCGTACATCTTGGTCGCGATGACGGTCTTGTCCCGGCGGTCGCCGCCGGAGGCGAACCAGTTGCCGACGATCTCCTCGGTGCGGCCGCGGTTCTCGCCCCAGCCGTAGACGTTGGCGGTGTCGAAGAAGTTGATGCCGTGCTCGTGCGCGCGGTCCATGATCGCGTGCGAGGTCGGCTCGTCGGTCTCCGGACCGAAGTTCATGGTGCCGAGGACCAGCCGCGAGACGCGCAGCCCGGTACGGCCGAGGTGGGTGTACTCCATGCGCCCAGCTTGCCCGACCGTTAGCTCAGCTAACAGCTAATGGACCGGGTCGGGCGCGCCCTCCCGCAGCTCACCGTCCTTCATCGACAGCACCCGGTCCGCGTAGCCCCAGGTCTCCGGGTTGTGGGTGGCGATCAGGCAGGCGCCGCCGTGCCGCAGCAGGTCGCGGAAGGCGGTGAACATCGCGTCGGTCCAGCCGGCGTCCTGGTGCGCGGTCGGCTCGTCGGCCAGCAGCAGGGTGGGGGACAGCAGCAGCGCCCGGGAGACCGCGCAGCGCTGCTGCTCGCCCAGCGAGGCCTGCCCGGGGTAGCGGGCGGCCAGGTGGGCGATGCCCAGCCCGCTCATCAGCTCTTCCGCCCGCGGCCGCAGCTCGGCCAGCCGGCCGTTCAGCCGGGCCGGGAGCAGGATGTTCTCCTCCACCGAGAGGTCATCGAGCAGGCCGAGCGCCTGCGGCACGATCGCCAGCCGGCCCCACGGCAGCCGGTCCGGCGGGCTGCCGGCCAGCTCCGCGGTCCAGTCCAGGGTGCCGCCGTCCGGCCGCTCCCAGCCGCACAGCACGTTCAGCAGGGTGGACTTGCCGGACCCCGACGGGCCGACCAGCGCGACCAGCTCGCCCGGCTGCAGCCGGAGGGAGACCCCGCGCAGCGCGTGCACCTGCTCGTCGCCGCGCCGGTACGCCTTCTCCAGCCCCCGCGCGTCGACGGTGCTGCTCACCATGCCCATCGTTCGCCTCCGGGGTCGGTCCGCTCCTCGGTCGCAGGCTCCCTGCGATGCTCCCTCGCCCGTCGGCTCACCATGCCCATCGTTCGCCTCCGGGGTCGGTCCGCTCCTCGGTCGCAGGCTCCCTGCGATGCTCCCTCGCCCGTCGGCTCACCATGACTCCACCACTTCTCCGTGCTCCAGCCGCAGCAGGTGGTCGGTCGCCTGCACCACCCGCGGGTCGTGCGAGGACAGCAGGAAGGCGACGCCCTCCTCGCGCAGGTCGTGCACCGCCTGCAGCACCCGGTCCGCCGACGCCGAGTCCAGCTCGGCGGTCGGCTCGTCGGCGACCACGATCGCCGGCCGGCCGACCACCGCGCAGGCGAACGACAGCCGCTGCTGCTCGCCGCCGGACAGCTGCACCGGCAGGTGGTCGGCCCGGTCGGTCAGCCCGAGCACGCCGAGCAGCCGGTCGATC
This sequence comes from uncultured Mycobacteriales bacterium, assembly GCA_902805565.1. Classification (GTDB taxonomy): domain Bacteria; phylum Actinomycetota; class Actinomycetes; order Mycobacteriales; family CADCTP01; genus CADCTP01. The sequence continues at coordinate 3,651 of CADCTP010000150.1, read as the reverse complement.
TCCGCCGCGTCGACGCGGACCCCGCGCAGCCGGGCCGCCAGGTCGACCTGCTCGGTGGCGCGGAGGTATTCGACCAGGTTGTCGATCGGGTTCTGGAAGACGTAGCCGACCGAGGTGCGGCGCAGCGCCCGGCGGCGGCGCACGGTCAGCTCGGCCACCTCGCGCCCGCCGATCCGCACCGACCCGCTGGTCGGCCGGTCCACGCAGGCCAGGATGCGCAGCAGTGAGGACTTCCCGGACCCGGACGGGCCGACGATCGTCGACACCCGGCCGGCCGGGAAGTCCTTCGTCACGCCCTTGAGCGCCTGGACCTCCTCGTCCGCGATCACGTACGTCTTGCGGACGTCGCCGACCGCCGCCGCGGGCTCGGCGGCGGTCGCCACCGGGGCCTCGCCCCACTCCTCACCGAAGAGGTCCCTACGAGCCAAGACGGAGCACCTCCGCGACGTCGGCGCGGTCGGCCGACCGCTGGGCGTACAGGGCGGCCAGGCCGATCACGACCGCCACCGCGACCAGCGAGCCGACGAAGGCGGCGGTCGGCACGGTGAGCAGCGGTGGCGGTGGCCGGTCCGGGTCGATGTCCAGCCGGCCGTAGACCATGAGCACGGCCAGCCAGGCGAGCGTGGCGCCGACGACCCAGGCCAGGCCGAGCAGCACGCCCAGCTCGGCCAGCAAGGAGCGCAGGTGGGTGGCCCGGGTCAGGCCCATCCGCCGCCCCAGCGCGTACGACGCGCTCCGGCTGCGCTGCCGGGTCTCCAGGTAGAGCAGCAGGCCGCCGATCGCCACCAGGCCGACCAGCGCCGCCAGCGCGGACAGGTAGCCGAACGTCCAGGACACCCCGAGGAAGTTGGCCACCTCGAAGACGCTGTCCTCGGTGCTGACCGTGTAGACGCGGGCCTGCTGCGCGCTGACCGCCGCCTCCGCCTGCTCGCGGTCGCCCCGGCTCCACAGCTCGTTCAGCGTCCCCGCGTACGGGTCGACCTCGCCGAGCCGGGACCGGTCCACCACCACCGTCGGGGCCGGGATCCGCCGGCCGGGGAAGTAGTCGGCCCGGGCGGCCGCGGCCACCTCGACCCGGGTGCGGCCGAGCCCGAGCTCGAACGTCGCCGGGAACGCGGGGCCGTCCTGGATCACCACCGCGGGCACCCGGCCGCCGTCCGCCGGGCCGCGCAGGGTCGCCAGCAGCGAGTCCAGCGGGACGTCGGCGAACCGGCGGTCCCACAGCGCGGTGCCGGCGAACGTGTCCGGGTCGACGGCGAGCACGATCACGTCGTCGGGCTGGCCCTCGACGGCGCCGTAGAGGTAGCGGACGACGACCGTGCCGGCGGCGTCGGTCGCCGGGGTCCGCCGGATCGGGTCGACCGACTGGACCGCGACCGCGGAGCCGTTGACCAGCCCGGCCTTGGCGTCCAGCGTGTACTGCGAGGTCTCGGTGAGCGCCGCCGCGTACACCAGCACCGCGATCGGCGTGCTCGCCGCGGCCAGCAGCACCACGCTGACCACCCGGGAGGCGGTGACCCGGCGGGCCGCCAGGTACCACCCGGGGCTCAGCCGGCCGGCCCGCCGGGCCAGCCGGGGCAGCAGCAGCGCGAGCAGCCGGACGACCAGCACCGCCGAGCCGACCAGGAACAGCAGCGGGAACGCCACCACCAGCAGGTTGATCTGGGCGATCCCGCCGTCCAGGGTGACGGCGTCGCCGGAGCGCAGCCGCAGCCAGCAGGCCAGCGCGGCGACCAGCAGCACCAGCTCCCACGGCACCACCGCGGCCCAGGTCCGCCGGGCACCGACCGGCCGCTCGGTCGCGGCCCGGCTGCGCAGCCCGGCGACCAGGGCCAGCAGCCCCATGCCGGCGGCGAGGGCGACCAGCGCGGTCAGTCCGGCCTGCCAGGGGGCGGCCGCGTCCAGGACGGGGCTGGGGCCGAGCGCGGCGACCAGCCAGCGGGCCAGCAGCCAGCCCAGCACGGTGCCGACCGCGGCCGGCAGCACCAGCTCCAGCACGGCCTTGAGCGCCAGCGCGGCCGGGCCGACCCCGCGCGAGGACAGCAGCCGGACCTCGCGGGACCGCCGGTCCGCCCAGTACGACCCGGCGGCGCCGACGAGCAGCAGCGCCAGCAGCGAGCCGCCCAGCGCGATCGGCAGCACCGGCCCGCGCAGCCCGTCCCGGATCGCGGTGGTCCGGTCCACGAAGGCCGGCAGCTGGCCGGTCCCCGAGTTGCGCTCGGCGAAGTTGACCGGCTCCGGCACACCGGCGGCCGCGTACGCCGCGGACTGCCGGTCGGCGATCGCCCGCGCCTCGGACAGGGTCAGGTCGGTCAGGCCCACCGGGGAGACCCAGCTGTCCGCGCTGGTGCCGCCGTAGCCGTCCCGCAGCGCGGCGAAGGTGGCCGGGTCGGTCGCCATCACCAGCGGCGGCGGCGCGGAGTCGTTGCCGTAGCTCGGGTTCAGGATCAGCGGGCCGTACGAGCACCAGTACGGCCGGGCGGTGTCCTCGTCCAGGTTGCGGTAGACGCCGACCACCCGGGCGCTCCCGCCGGCGGCGGCCCCGGGCGGCGGCGGGTTCAGCACCGACGGCAGCGCGATCCGGTCGCCGACGGACACGCTGAGCCGGGTGGCCATCCCGGCCTGCAGCCAGACCCCCGGCCCGGGCAGCGTCCGGCCCACCGGCGTGACCTGGCCGGCGAAGCCGTCGCGGTAGAAGAGGCGGCCCGCCGCGCCCTGCGTCCCCGCCGTCACCGGGGCGCTCTGCTCGGCCACCTGCACGCGGTACGGGTCGGCGAGGCCGGCGCCGGTCATCGCGGCCCGGCCGCGGGCGTCGTCGATCTCCCGCAGCTGCGCCGTGGCCGGCGCGGCCGGCGCGCCCGCCCCGACGTCGCCGACCACGTTGGGCGCCCGCAGGGTCGGGAAGGCGGCGTCGGCGCACTGCTGGGCCAGGATCCGGCGCAGCGACTCCGAGGACGAGGAGGACAGGAACAGTGCCGCCGACGCGCTGGCGCAGGCCAGGATGGCGGCCGCGCCGAGCACGGCCAGGATCACCGCCGGCTGGCGGAACGGCAGGAACGGCGCCCGGGTCCATGGCGGGAGGAAGATCGTCCCGCCGCCGGACCGGCGCGCCGGTGCCGACCGTGCCGGGGGCGCGGCGGCCGCGGGCCGCGGTGGCGCCTCGCCGACCGTGCCCGCTCGACCCGACCGGTCCTCCAGAGTCGTCCGCACGAGGGTCACGTTAGGGGGTGGGACTGACCGTTCCGCCGGTTTCGTGATCGGATCGTGAGCCGGCTGAGCCGTACGGACACTGACACTGCCCCGACCGGCCGCGTGCGGAAATCCGTTCGCCCCGCCGGCCCCGGCGGGGGACGCTGGTCCGGTGTTGCGGGCGCGCGGGATCGGGGTGGCGCACGGCGCGGTGACCGTGCTCTCCGGCGTGGACCTGACCGTCGCCGCCGGCGACCGGATCGCCGTCGTCGGGCCGAACGGGGTCGGCAAGACCACCCTGCTGCGGGTGCTGGCCGGGGAGCTGGCGCCGGAGACCGGCACCGTGACCCGGCACCCGGCCGGGGCGACCGTCGTGCACGTCCCGCAGGACCCCGGCGTACGGCCCGGGGAGACCGTCGCCGAGGACCTCGCCCGCCGCACCGGGGTCGCCGCCGCGCAGGC
>CADCTP010000149.1 GCA_902805565.1 uncultured Mycobacteriales bacterium | reverse complement strand
CCGCTGCCGCGAGGTGCTGCGGCGGGCCGGCGCGCCGGTGCCCCGCCCCGGCCGCGGCGACACCCCGGTGCCGCCGGCGCTGCGCGCGGTCGGGGTGACCAGCCGCGAGGTCGACGTGCTCCGGCTGATGGGCGAGGGCCTGACCAACACCGCCATCGCGCGGCGCCTGGTGCTGTCTCCGCGTACGATCGAGACGCACGTGGCCAACCTGGTGGCGAAGACCGGCGCCGGAAACCGGTCCGGCCTGGTCCGGCTGGCTAAGTCCGGGACCGCCGGGGACTAAGTCCGCCGTGACGGGCCGCCATCGACAGGGCACTCTTGGTGCGGGGACGACGCCCGCCATGGTCGTGCACCGCTCGTGCGGACGGGAACCGCTGGAGGAATCGGGGGGATTCCGGAGGACGACCGGGATGCCTTCGGGACATGGCTCCCCGCACGACCGCGAGCCTCGGGGGAAGCTCAGGGCGGGCGTCGCCTCCCCGGCTCGTCCTCGGGCGGCGGCTCCTGGTCGAAGGTGACGTCCACCTTCTGGAAGCCCTTGTACCGCTCGGTCTGCGCGTACGACGCGTACGCCGCCCGGTCGCCGCGGGTCAGCGTCACGTCGTCGGTGAACGGCGTCAGCAGCGACCGCGGCCACAGCCGGCGGGCCAGCACCGCGTTCACCTCGGCCCCGAGCACCACCGCGAACGCGGACAGGTAGAGCCACACCAGCAGCCCGAGCACCACCCCGAACAGCCCGTACGTCGCGCTCGTCCCGCGCAGCGTGTTGCCCAGGTAGTAGGTCCCCACCGACTGGAGCACCTGCCAGATCACGGCGGCCCCGATCGCGCCGGGCAGCACCCCCCGGGTGGGGACCGACTCCGCGGTCAGCCACCGGAACGCGAACGCCAGCAGCGCCACGTTGAGCACCACCGCGCCGAGCGCGAAGACCACCCGCAGCCCGCTGTCCACCTCGGCGTCGCCGATCCGGTCGGCGACCGAGCTCAGCGCGGACAGCACGGTCGAGGCGATGGCGCCGAGCGCGAGCACCAGCAGCATCCCGAGGCTGCGCAGCCGGGCCATGATCGGGTTGGGCCGGGAGTTCCGCGGCACCGCCCAGACCTCGTTGAACGCGTTCTGCGCGGCCTGCACGACGCCGAGGCTGCCGTACAGGCCGCCGAGCAGGCCGACGACCACCGCGACCGCGCTCCCCCGCAGCGACTGGACGTTCTCGCCGAGCTGCTGGCCGATGACCGGCAGCCGGCTCAGCGCCGAGTCCAGCACCCGGTCCTGCAGCTCCGGGTCGTCGTGCAGCGCGAAGCCGAGGATCGAGGTCAGCAGGAGCAGCAGCGGGAACAGCGAGAGGAAGGCGTAGTACGTGATCATCGCGGTCAGGTAGTTGCCCTGGTCGTCGACGAACTTGTAGATCACGGCCAGCGGGTAGCCGGCCGTCGGGTGCCGCCGCTGGAACCGGTCCAACCGACCGGCGAGGCTCATGGCCGCAGGCTACTGGTCGGGTCGCTCGGTCTGCTCGGCCAGGAACCGCTCGAGCTCGGCGCCCAGCTCGTCCGCGGTCGGCAGCGGCCCGGCGTCCCCGGCCAGCAGGTTGTCCCCGCGGCCGGCCACGTAGGCGTCGTACTGCTCCTCCAGGGCGCGGACCACGCCGGCGACCTCGTCGGACCGCTGCACCTGGCCGTCCACGTCGACCCGCACCGCCTCGGCCGCGACCCGCAGCGACTCGCCGACGAGCGCCAGCCCGGTCGCCCGGGACACCGCCTCCAGCATCGTCTGCGCGGCGGCCGGGTAGTCGGTCTGGGCCAGGTAGTGCGGCACGTGCACCGAGAAGCCCATCGAGTCCCGCCCGGACTGCGCCAGCCGGTATTCCAGCAGGTGGGCCGCGCTGCCGGGGACCTGCACCCGCTGCAGCCAGGGCTGGTGGTCGGCGATCAGCTCACGCCGGCTCGCGTGCGCGGTCACCCCGAGCGGCCGGGTGTGCGGCACCGCCATCGGGATGGAGTTGAAGCCGACCGAGGCCCGCACGTCCAGCCGCTCGCACAGCCCGGTGACCGCGGCGACGAACCGCTCCCACTGCACGTCCGGCTCGGGGCCGTCCAGCATGAGGAAGCGGGTGCCGGCGGTGTCGGTCAGCGCCTGGACGCGGATCCGCGGCGCGTCGTAGCTCTCCCAGTGGTCCTCGACGAACATCATCGCCGGCCGCCGGGCGCGGTAGTCGTAGAGCTGGTCGACGTCGAAGTCGGCCACGTCCACCGGGTCCCCGTGGTCGCGCAGGTGCTCGGCGGCGAGCTTGGTGGCGCCGGCCGCGTCCACGAACCCGGTCATCGCCACCACCAGGACCGGCCGGTCCAGCTCCGGCAGGTCGGCGGACAGCTCGTACAGCTCGTTCGGGTCCAGCAACGGTGCCCACTTCCTCCATGCCACCCGGGCGGCGGCTCCCTCTCGGTCAAGTCCCCAGACGCGCCCCGCACTCCCGATTCCAGGGTACGGGAGCCCCGCGGCGATACTTCGGGCGTGGTGATCACCGACGACGGGCACCGGTTGTGGACCGAGAGGGTCGGGACCGGGCCGCCGCTGGTGGTCGTGCACGGCGGGCCGGGGCTGTGGGACATGTTCGGCGGGCTGGCCCGCCAGCTGGCCGACATGTGCACGGTGCACCGCTGGGACCAGCGCGGATGCGGTCGGTCGGCGCCCGGCGGGCCGTACACGCTGGCCCGCGCGGTGGCCGACCTGGACGCGGTCCGGGCCGCGGCCGGCGACCGGGTCGCGCTGCTCGGGCACTCCTGGGGAGCCCAGCTCGCCCTGCGGTACACCCTCGAGCACCCGGGCCGCGTCACCCGGCTGGTGTACCTGTCCGGCACCGGCACCTCGGTGGACTCCTGGCGGCCGGCGTTCCACGCGGCGGTCCTGCGGCGGATCGGGCGGGAGGCGGCCCGGCTGCGGGAGCTGGACGCGACCGACCCGCGCGGCGCCGCCGCCCTGCGCTGGTCCGCCGACGTGCACGACCCGGCCCGGGCGCCGGCGGTCGTCGAGGCGATGACGACCCCCTGGTACGGCGTGAACACCGAGGCCAACCAGGGCCTGGACGCCGACGTCCGGGCGCACTGGGACGAGGCCGCGGTGCTCGCGGGGTGCCGGCGGCTGGCCGTGCCGACGCTGATCCTGGAGGGCGCCGAGGACGCCCGGCCGCGGTGGGCCGTGGACCGGCTGGCGGCGGCGCTGCCGGAGGTCAGCCGGGTCACCCTGCCCGGCCTGGGACACCTGCCCTGGCTGGAGGACCCGGACCGGGTGCTCCCGGTGCTGCGCGGCTTCCTGGCCCGGGAGCGCGGGGCCTAGCGGGTGTCCTGGAAGCCGGCCGGCAGGCTGCCGGTGTGCACCACCCGCAGCCGCTGGGTGGCCCGGGTGATCGCGACGTAGAGGTCGTTCACCCCGCGCGGCGACTCGGCGACGATCGCCGCCGGCTCCACCAGCACCACCGCGTCGAACTCCAGCCCCTTGGCCTGCTCGACGGTGAGCACCGAGACCGGCTCGGCGGCCGGCACCGCGGCGGCCACGGCGTCCCGCGCCGACCGCGGGCAGAGCACGACGACCGTGCCGGCGTCGAGCTGGTCCAGCTCCTCGGCGACGGCCGCCCGGGCGCCGTCCGGCAGCGAGCCGACCCGGGTCAGCACCGGCGGCCACGGCGTGGTCCGGGCCGAGGTCGGCTCGTCGACGTCCAGCCCGGCGCCGTGCAGCACCGCGACGGCCAGCGCCATCAGCTGGGACGGCGTGCGGTAGTTGACGGTCAGCGTCTCGATGGTCGCCCGCTCGGCCACGTACGGCCGGAGGGTGTCGGCCCAGGAGGAGACCCCGCCGAGCGCGCCGGTCTGCACCAGGTCGCCGACGATCGTCATGGACCGGGTCGGGCAGCGCCGCATCAGCAGCCGCCAGGCCATCGGCCCCAGCTCCTGCGCCTCGTCCACGACCACGTGCCCGTACGTCCACTCCCGGTCCACCGCGGCGTGCTCGGCCACGCTGCGCCGGGACCGCTCCACGCCCCAGCGGGCGGCGAAGTCCTCCGCGGTGACCATCCCGCCGGCCTCGGAGTCCTCCAGCGTGCGCCGGGCGACCTCGACGTCGGCGGTGGACGGCCCGCCGCCGGACCCGGCCGCGTCCTCCACGCCGAGCAGCTCGGCCGCCTCGTCCAGCAGCGGCACGTCGGCCGGGGTCCACGGCGCGGACCGGTCCCGGGCCAGCAGCGCCCGCTCCGCGCGGGACAGCGCCCGGCCGGCCGACTCCAGCCGGGCCGGCGAGGCGAACAGGTCGCGCAGCAGCCGCTCCGGCGACAGCGGCGGCCAGAGCCCGTTCAGCTCCCGCCGGACGTCCCGGGAGGCGCGCAGGTCGCCGATCCGGCTGGCCCGGTCCTCGGGGTCGAGGTCGCGGCTGCCGGCGAGCAACCCGGCCAGGATGCCGAGCAGGTGCTTGACGAAGACCACCCGGGCCGCGTTGTGCGGCCGGTTGGAGCGCCGGGCCCGGTCGTGCGCGGCCCGGACGTCGGCCGGCCGCAGCGGGATCCGCTGGCCCTCGACGTCCAGGAGGACCTGGGTCGGCAGCAGCCGCTGCCGGTCCCGTACGGCCTGGGCCAGCACCCGCACCATCCGCAGGTCGCCCTTGACCGCGGCGACCGCGGGCTCCTCGGCGCCGGTGGCGTCGATGCCGGGGTAGAGCCGGCCCGGGGTGGCCAGCACGGTCGCGTCCGCCTCGCCGAGCGCCGGCAGCACCGCGTCGATGTAGCGCAGGAACCGCTCGTTCGGGCCGACCATGAGCACGCCGGCCGAGGAGATCCGGTCCCGGTAGGAGTAGAGCAGGTACGCGGCCCGGTGCAGGGCGACCGCGGTCTTGCCGGTGCCCGGCGCCCCCTGCACCACCAGCACGCCGTTGAGCGGGGCCCGGATGACCCGGTCCTGCTCGGCCTGGATGGTGCCGACGATGTCGCGCATCTTGCCGGTCCGGGCGGCGCCCAGGGCGACCATCAGCGCGCCCTCGCCCTGCACGGCCGGCCCGTCCCGCTCGGCGTCGAAGGCGTCCAGGTCGAGGATCTCGTCCTCGATGCCGGTGACCTGCCGGTCCCGGGTGGCCAGCTGGCGGCGGCGGACCACGCCGTCCGGCGCGACCGCGGTCGCCCGGTAGAACGGCTCGGCGGCCGGGGCCCGCCAGTCGACCTGCAACTGCCGGTGGTCCTCGTCGGACAGGCCGACCCGGCCGACGTACCGGCGGTCGCCGTCGAGCAGGTCGAGCCGGCCGAAGCAGAGCCGGTCCTCCACCGCCCGGAGCTGGGCGAGCCGGGTCGAGTGCAGGGCGATGAAGGCCTCCCGCTCGCCGCGGGCGCCGGGGGTGCCGGCGGTCGGTTGCCGCCGCACCTGCTGCAGGGCACGCTCGCTGCGCACCCGCAGCTCGTCGAGCCGGGCGTACAGCACGTCGAGATGCTGCTGTTCGGCCTTGCGCTCGGTCTCGGCCACGCGGCACCTCCGGGGAAAACAGTGACCGACCATTCTGTCGGTCGACCGGGGACCCAAGTCACGTACGCCCGTCCGGCCGTACGACCCGGACATCCGGCTTAGCCAGGACGGGTCATCCAACCGGAGCCGGTGTCTTGACGCAGCCGTGAAGGCTGAGTTAAATCATGCCTTGAAATAAGCAGTGACAGATCGCGGCCGCATGGGCACCGGCCGCGCGGCAGCCTGCGCCGCCGGGACTTCCCGACGGCGGTTGCCCAGCCGAGAGGCGGAGTCGCCATGGCCCATCCGGTCCGTCCGCGCGGGAGGCTCCCGCGCCCCGTGCTCCTGCTCGCCGTGCTGGCCACGGCTGTGCTCGGCCTGCCCGCACTGTCCGCGCCGGCGGTCGCGGCCGACCCGCTGGTGTCCCAGGGCCGGCCGGTCACCGCCTCCTCGATCGAGAACAGCGGCACCCCGGCCGCCGCGGCGGTCGACGGGAACACCGGGACCCGCTGGTCCTCGGCATTCGCCGACCCGCAGTGGATCCAGGTCGACCTCGGGGCCCCCGTGACGATCAGCCAGGTGGTGCTGCGCTGGGAGGCCGCGTACGGGCGGGCCTTCCAGCTGCAGACCGCGGCCGCCCCGGACGGCCCGTGGACCACGATCTCGACCACCACCGCGGGCACCGGCGGCGTCCAGACGCTGGCGGTCACCGGCTCCGGCCGGTACGTCCGCCTGTACGGCACCCAGCGCGGCACCGGCTACGGCTACTCGCTCTGGGAGTTCCAGGTCTTCGGGACCACCGCCGGCCCCGGCCCGGGCGAGCAACTGCTGTCCTACGGCAAGGCCGGCGCCGCCTCCTCCGCGCAGAACGACGGAGCCTGCTCCGGCTGCGTGCCGGCCAGGGCGTTCGACGCGGACCCGGCGACCCGCTGGGCGACCGCGGCCTGGTCGGACCCGGGCTGGATCTCCGTCGACCTGGGCGCGACCGCCCAGGTCAGCAAAGTCGTCCTGCAGTGGGACCCGGCGTACGCCACCGCCTACCAGGTGCAGGTCTCGGCGGACAACGCCACCTGGACGACCATCCACAGCACCACCTCCGGCCGCGGCCTCAAGGAGACCCTGACCGTCTCCGGCACCGGCCGGTACGTCCGGATGTACGGCACCCGGCGCGCCACCGCCTACGGCTACTCGCTCTGGGAGTTCCAGGTGTACGGCACCGGCGGCAGCCCGACCCCGCCCCCGGCCGGCCCGCCGAACGTGAGCTTCCCGGCCACCCGGCTGGTCTTCGCCGACGAGTTCGACGACCCGGCGGGCACCCCGCCGTCCGCGGCCCGGTGGACCGCGGAGACCGGCAGCGGCCAGAACAACGAGCTGCAGTACTACACGGCCAACCGGAACGCGGCGACCGACGGCGCCGGCAACCTGGTGATCGAGGCCCGCCGCGAGGTCACCGCCGGCTCCAGCTGCCCGGGCGGCCCGTGCCAGTACACCTCGGGCCGGATCACCACCGCCGGCACGTTCGCCTTCACCTACGGCCGGGTGGAGGCCCGGATCAAGGTGTCCGGGACGCAGGGCCTGTGGCCGGCGTTCTGGCTCCTCGGCGCCAACTTCCCGCGGGTCGGCTGGCCGGCCTCGGGCGAGATCGACGTGATGGAGCACGTCGGCAAGGTGCCGAACTCCACCTACTCGACCATCCACGCGCCGGGCTACCACGGCGCGGGCGGGATCGGCGGGCCGTACACGATCAGCGGCGACTTCGCGGCCGGCTTCCACACCTTCGCGATGGAGTGGGACGCCGGCCACCTGACCTTCTTCGTCGACGGCACCGCGTTCCAGACGCTCACCAAGGCCCAGGTCGAGTCCACCCGCGGCCCGTGGGTCTTCGACCACCCGTTCTTCCTGATCCTCAACAACGCCGTCGGCGGCGACTGGCCCGGTGCGCCGGACGGCAGCACCGTGCTGCCGCAGCGGATGTCCATCGACTACGTGCGGGTCTACCAGTGACCGCCCCCGACTGACGGCCCCCTGTCCGGTCCGGCCGCGGTCCGCCGCCGCGGCCGGGCCTCCCACCCCTGCTGTCCCCTTCCTCGAAGGCAGGAGCCCATGACACGAACCAGATCCCCCGGCCGGCTGCGCGCGCTGTTCGCCGCCGGCGCCGTGGCGGCCACCGTGGCCGCCACGCTGTCCGTCGCCGCGCTGCCCGGCACCGCGGTCGCGGCCGACCCCCTGCTGTCGCAGGGCAGGCCGACCACCGCGTCCTCCGTCGAGAACGCCGGCACCCCGGCGGCCGCTGCCACCGACGGCAACACCGGCACCCGCTGGTCCTCGGCGTCCGCCGACCCGCAGTGGCTCCAGGTCGACCTGGGCGCCACCGCCACCATCACCCAGGTCACGCTGAACTGGGAGGCAGCGTACGGCCGGTCCTTCCAGATCCAGACCGCGACCGCGGCCGGCGGCCCCTGGACCAGCATCCACGCCACCACGACGGGCACCGGCGGCGTCCAGACGCTGGCGGTCACCGGCTCCGGCCGGTACGTCCGCCTGTACGGCACCCAGCGCGGCACCGGCTACGGCTACTCGCTCTGGGAGTTCCAGGTCTTCGGGACCACCGGCGGCGGGGGCGACCCGGGCACCTGCGGCACCACCGACGCCGCCCAGGGCAAGCCGGCCACCGCGTCCTCGGTCGAGGGCGGCAACGTGGCGGCGGCCGCGTTCGACGGCAACGCCGGCACCCGGTGGAGCAGCGCGTTCGCCGACCCGCAGTGGGTCCAGGTCGACCTGGGCGCGGCCGCGACGATCTGCGGCGTGACCCTGCGGTGGGAGGCCGCGTACGGCCGGTCCTTCCAGATCCAGACCGCGACCGCGGCCGGCGGCCCGTGGACGACGATCTACTCGACCACCACCGGCGCCGGCGGCACCCAGACCCTCGCCGTCTCCGGCACCGGCCGCCACGTCCGGATGTACGGCACCGCCCGCGGGACCGCGTACGGCTACTCGCTGTGGGAGTTCCAGGTCCGGACCACCGGCGGCGGCACCGGGCCCGTGCTGCCGGGTGGCGGCGACCTCGGCCCCAACGTGACGGTCCTCGACCCGTCGATGGGCACCGCCGCCGTCCAGGCGAAGCTGAACGAGATCTTCGCCGCGCAGGAGACGGCGCAGTTCGGCACCCGCCGCGACGCGGTGCTGTTCAAGCCGGGCCAGTACGACGTGAACGCGAACGTCGGCTTCAACACCTCGATCATCGGTCTCGGCCGGAACCCCACCGACGTCAACATCGGCGGCCTCACCGTGGACGCCGGCTGGTTCGGCGGCAACGCCACCCAGAACTTCTGGCGCTCGGCCGAGAACTTCATGGTCCCCGGGTCCGCCCGGTGGGCGGTGTCGCAGGCCGCGCCGATGCGGCGGGTGGACATCCGCGGCGAGCTGAACCTGGCACCGTCCGGCTACGGCTGGGCCTCGGGCGGCTACATCGCCGACAGCCGGGTCACCGGGCAGTTGGGGCAGTACTCCCAGCAGCAGTGGTTCACCCGGGACTCCACCATCGGCGGCAACACCAACGGCGTGTGGAACCAGGTCTTCGTCGGCACCGTCGGCGCCCCGGCGAACTCCTTCCCGGAGCCGGTCTACACCACGATCGCGCAGACCCCGGTGATCCGGGAGAAGCCGTACCTGTACGTGGACGCGGCGAACGACTACCAGGTGCTGGTGCCGAACCTGCGCACCAACACCGCCGGCGCCACCTGGATCAACGGGGCCACCCCGGGCACCAGCATCCCGCTGACCCAGTTCTTCGTGGCCAAGCCGACCGACTCGGCCGCGACCATCAACCAGGCGCTGGCCCAGGGCCTGAACCTGTTCTTCACCCCGGGCATCTACCGGGTCGACCAGACGATCAACGTCACCCGGCCCGACACCGTCGTGCTGGGGATCGGCTACGCCACGATCGAGCCGGTCAACGGCGTCGTGCCGATGCGGGTGGCCGACGTGGACGGGGTCAAGATCGCGGGCCTGCTGTTCGACGCCGGCACGGTGAACTCGCCGATCCTGCTGGAGGTCGGCCCGGCCGGGTCGTCGGCCGGCCACGCCGCCAACCCGACCTCGCTGCACGACGTGTTCTTCCGGATCGGCGGCCGGATCGCCGGGAAGAACACCACCAGCCTGGTCGTCAACAGCAACAACACGATCATCGACCACATCTGGGCCTGGCGCGGTGACCACGGCGACGGCATCGGCTGGAACGTCAACACGGCCGACACCGGGCTGATCGTCAACGGCCAGGACGTCACCGGGTACGGCCTGTTCGTCGAGCACTACCAGAAGTACCAGCTCATCTGGAACGGCAACGGCGGCCGGGTCTACTTCTTCCAGAACGAGATGCCGTACGACCCGCCGAACCAGGCGGCCTGGCGGACCGGCGCCCTCGGCTACGCCGCCTACAAGGTCGCGGACTCGGTGACCACCCACGAGGCGTGGGGGCTCGGCAGCTACATCTACACCAACGTCGACCCGACGATCCACGCCGACCGCGGGTTCGAGGTCCCGGTGACGCCGGGGGTGCGGCTGCACAGCGTCCTCACGGTGTCGCTCGGCGGCGTGGGCACCATCGACCACGTCGTCAACAACACCGGCGGCCCCGCCCAGGGCACCACCACCATCCCGTCCAAGATCGTCCACTTCCCGTAGAACGTGGCGCGCCGCCGGGCGGACTGCCCACCGCCCGGCGGCGCGTCACCCCCCTCGTCCCGGCGCAGGGCAGGGCGCCCGACCACGGTCAGGAGACCGCCCATGAGAGTCAGGTCCGCCCGGTTCTGGCGCATCGCCGTCCCGGGCACCGTCGCCGTCATCGTCGCCTCGCTGGTCGGCGGGCCGAGCGGCACCGCTGCCGCCGCCGATGCCCTGCTGTCCCAGGGCCGGCCCGCGCTCGCCTCGTCCGGGGAGGGCGGCGGGAACAGTGCCGCCCTCGCCGTCGACGGCAACCCGAACACCCGCTGGGCCAGCGCGTTCGCCGACCCGCAGTGGCTGCGGGTCGACCTCGGCCGGTCGGCCGCGATCAGCCGGGTCGTGCTGCGCTGGGAGGCCGCGTACGCGCGGGCGTTCCAGGTGCAGACCTCCCAGGACGGCTCGGCCTGGACCACCGTCCACTCCACCGGCTCCGGCACCGGCGGCACCCAGTCGATCCCGGTCACCGGCACCGGCCGCTACGTCCGGATGTACGGCACCCAGCGCGCCACCGGCTACGGCTACTCGCTCTGGGAGCTGGAGGTGTACGGCACCGCCCCGACGCCGACCGACGGCTACGTGCCGGCGGTGCCCCCGGTGACCGGCGTGACGCCGTCGACGGCGACCCCGCCGCACCGCTACTTCCACGAGTTCCAGGCCAACTGCTCGGTGAGCCGGACCAACCTCCCCGACGACCCGATCGTGCACCCCGGCCAGCCCGGCGCGTCACACCTGCACACGTTCATGGGCAACCGCACGACGAACGCGCACAGCACGCTGGCGTCGCTGCAGGCCGGCGACACCGCGTGCCTGGCCCCCGGGGACAGGTCGGCCTACTGGATGCCCACCCTCCTCAAGGACGGCCAGCCGGTGCTACCGGTCGGGCCGCAGGTCATCTACTACAAGACCGGCGTCCTGGACTACACCAGTGTCCGGCCGTTCCCGCCGGGCCTGCGGTTCGTCGTGGGCGACATGAACGCCACCCCGGCCCAGTTCCTGGACGCCTCGGTGGAGGGCTGGGAGTGCGGCGAGTCCTACTTCAACGCGGACATCCCGGCGACCTGCCCGTCGACGCCGTCGACCCAGCTCAACCTGCGCTACCAGGCGCCCAGCTGCTGGGACGGCCGCTACCTGGACACCCCCGACCACAGGAGCCACATGGCGTACCCGGTGAACGACCGCTGCACGGCCAGCCACCCGGTCGCCCTGCCGATGATCGAGTTCAAGATGGCGTGGCCGGTGAACGGCGACCTGTCCGGGGTCCGGCTGTCCAGCGGCCGGGGCTACTCCTTCCACTACGACTTCTACAACGCCTGGGACCCGGCGACCCAGGCCGCGCTGGTCGAGCACTGCGTCGTCGGCGGGCTGCAGTGCAACGCCCGCGGCTACGACGAGACCCACCCGGAGGCCGGGGCCGCGCTCGGTCCGGACCACCGCCTGCCCTGACCCGTCCGCTGCGGGAACCCCGGCCGGCCGCGCGGCCGGCCGGGGCCCGGCCGGCCGGCTCAGGCGGGGGCGTCCACCCGCAGCACCGGGGCGCGGTCCGTGGCCGCCCCGCGGGCCAGCAGGTCGGCCACCGGGAGCGTCGCCGCGCCCAGCGCCACCGCGTCCAGGCCGAGCCGCCCCAGCTGGATCGACGTCTGCCCGAACGGGTGCCGCAGCGCCCGCTCCCGGGCCTCGTCCCGGATCCGGTCCAGCATCCGCCGGCCCAGCGCGTGCCCGGCCCAGCCGGCCAGCACGATGCGCTCCGGGTTGAACAGGTTGACCAGGTTGGCCATCCCGGCCCCGAGGTAGCCGGCCGTCTCGGCCAGCACCTGCTCGGCCACCGGCCCGCCGTCGGCCAGCAGCGCCGCCAGCGAGGACTCCTCGTCCCGGCCCGGCACGGCATGGCCGCCCCGGGCCGCCTTCCAGCGGTCCAGGATCGCCTCCGCGCCCACGTACGCTTCCAGGCAGCCCCGGGAGCCGCACCGGCACGGCCGGCCGTCGTAGACCAGGCAGGTGTGGCCCCACTCGCCGGCGCTGCTGGTCGCCCCGCGGGAGATCGCGCCGTTGCTGATCACGGCGGCGCCCACGCCCGAGCCGACCAGCGTGATCACCGCGTGCTGCACGCCGCGGCCGGCGCCGAACCACAGTTCGGCCTGGCCGAGGGTCTTCGCGCCGTTCTCCAGGTAGATCGGCAGCGTGGTGCCGGCCCGCAGCATCCGCTCCAACGGGACGGCGTCCCAGCCGATGGTCTGCGCGTGCACGGTGGCCTCCGCGCCCTGCTCCACCGTGCCGAACACCCCGACGCCGACCCCGAGCACCTCTCCCTCACCCACCCCGGCCCGCCGCAGCACCTCGCGCAGGCCGTCCAGGACCTGCTCGACCACCGCGGCCGGGTCCGGGCGGGCGGAGGCCAGCGGCTGCACGACGGTGGCCAGCGGCCGCATGGCCAGGTCGAACACCTCCACCCGGATCCGGGTCTCCCCGACGTCCACCCCGATGACGTGCGTGTGGCCGGGGTTGACCCGCAGCAGCGTGCGCGGCCGGCCCCCGTCCGAGTCGACCAGGCCGGCCTCGATGACCAGCCCCTCCTCGATGAGCTCGCCCACCACGTTGCTGACCGTGCCCTGGCTCAGCCCGCTGGTCCGGCCCAGGTCCTGCCGGCTCTGCGGGTCGCCCAGGTAGAGGCTGGACAGCAGGACCGACCGGTTGTGCCGCCGCAGATCCCGGACCGTTCGTCGCACCTGCACGTGCCTCCCCTTCCGACCCGGTCGCCCCGCCGGCGCCATGGCCGATGCCTTGACGGCACCATGCCTCACCAGTTAGATACTAGTCATAATTCAAGCATCGAATTAACCTGCCCGACGCACCACGTCCCGTGCCCTCCGCACCCGGCCGGCTGTCGAGCAGCTCCTTCCGTACCCCCGAAAGGCCGGTCCTGATGCTACGGAGACTCGCCCCGGTCGCAGCGGCTCTCGCGCTGCTGATCCCCGCCGCGGCCGCGTGCGGCAGCGGTGACGACGACACGGCCGGCGGTGGCGACGCCGGCGGCCGAACGATCACCTACTGGGCCAGCAACCAGGGCCCCAGCCTGGAGAAGGACAAGGAGATCCTGCAGCCGGAGATCGACCGGTTCACCCGGGAGACCGGGATCAAGGTCGACGTCGAGGTCATCGGCTGGCCCGACCTGCTCAACCGGATCCTGGCCGCGGCCACCTCCGGCGAGGGACCGGACGTGCTGAACATCGGCAACACCTGGTCGCCGTCGCTGCAGGCGACGGGCGCGTTCATGCCGTGGGACGAGAAGGCGTTCGAGGCGATCGGCGGCAAGGACCGCTTCCTGGCCGGGTCGCTGTCCGCGACCGGCGCCCAGGGCAAGGACCCGGTGGCCGTCCCGCTCTACTCGCTCGCGTACGGGCTCTACTACAACAAGAAGATGTTCGCCGAGGCGGGCATCACCGCCCCGCCGACCACCTGGGAGGAGCTCGTCGCCGCCGGCAAGAAGCTCACCAGGGACGGGAAGTGGGGCCTGGCGCTGGAGGGCGGCAACATCTCGGAGAACGCGCACCACGCGTTCGTCCTCGGCCAGCAGTACGGCGGGGAGGCGTTCGACGCCGCCGGCAAGGCGCAGTTCGACGCGCCGGGCAACGTCGCCGGGATCAAGCGCTACCTCGACCTCATGGCCGTGGACAAGATCGTCAACCCGAGCAACGCCGAGTACGCGGCCAACCAGTCGCTGTCGGACTTCGCCAACGGCAAGGCCGGCATGCTGCTGTGGCAGGCCGCGGCCAGCGGGCTGGCGTCGCAGGGCATGACCGAGGACGAGTACGGCCTGGCCCCGGTGCCCTTCCCGGCCTCCCCGCCGGCCGGCGGCAAGAAAATCAACAGCATGGTGGCCGGCATCAACCTCGCCGTCTTCGAGGCCACCGAGCACAAGGACGCGGCGCTGAGCTTCGTGCGGTTCATGACCGCCGACAGGACCCAGATCAACCTGAACAAGACCTACGGGTCGCTGCCGTCGGTACAGAGCGCGTACTCCGACCCGGCGTTCCGGACCGCCAGTGTCAAGACCTTCCAGGAGATCCTGGCCAACACCGCGGCCCCGATGCCCGCGGTGCCCGAGGAGAGCCAGTACGAGACGCTCGTCGGCACCGCGATGAAGGCCCTGTTCGCCGACATCGCCGGGGGCAGGACGGTCGGCGAGGCGGAGGTCCGCAGCCGGCTGGCCGACGCCACCAAGCAGGTCAGAGCAGGCGGCTGATCCCCCGGGGGGAGGGCGCTGCCGATCGCGCCCTCCCCCCGGCCCCACCTTCTTCCCGGCCGGCGACAGGGAGCCCAGATGGCGACCGTGACCACCCCGCCCGACGTCACGCCACCACCGGCCGGACGGCCCGCGACCGCGCCGAAGCCGCGGCGGGTCGGCGGGACCCGGTTCCGGCTGACGCCGTACCTGCTGCTGATCCCGGCCCTGGTGCTCGAACTGGCCGTGCACGTGCTCCCGATCCTCGCCGGGATCTGGATGAGCACCAGGGGCCTGACCCAGTTCTTCGTCCGCAACTGGTCCGAAGCGCCGTTCGTCGGGCTCGGCAACTACCGCATCGTGCTCGACCTGGACGGGCCGGCCGGCCGCGACCTGCTGCACTCACTGGTCGTCACGACCTTCTACACGGTGCTGTCGGTCGGGCTGGCCTGGCTGCTCGGGATGACCGCCGCCGTGCTGCTGCAGAAGGACTTCCGCGGCCGGGGCCTGCTCCGCACGCTGTTCCTCACCCCGTACGCGCTGCCGGCCTACGCGGCCATCATCACCTGGACCTTCCTGCTGCAGCGGGACACCGGCCTGCTCAACCACGTGCTCGTCGACCAGCTCGGGGTGACGCAGGACCGGCCGTTCTGGCTGATCGGCGGCAACAGCTTCTGGTCGCTGGTGGTCGTCTCCGTCTGGCGGACCTGGCCGTTCGCGCTGCTGTGCCTGACCGCCGGGCTGCAGACCGTGCCGGGTGAGCTCTACGAGGCCGCGTCCATCGACGGCGCCGGGTTCTGGCGGCAGCTGCGCAGCATCACGCTGCCGATGCTGCGCCCGGTCAACCAGGTGCTGATCCTGGTGCTGTTCCTCTGGACGTTCAACGACTTCAACACGCCCTACGTCCTGTTCGGCCGGTCGGCACCGTACGAGGCCGACCTGATCTCGGTGCACATCTACCAAGCCTCGTTCACCACCTGGAACTTCGGCCTCGGCTCCGCGATGAGCGTGCTGCTGCTGGCTTTCCTGCTCGTGGTGACCGGGACCTACCTCGTGCTGACCCGCCGGTGGAGGAGCGATGACTGAGCCGCGCTGGCTGCGGATCACCCGGCCGATCGTGCTGGGCCTGCTGGCCACGTTCACGCTGGTGCCGATCTACGTCATGCTCACCTCGGCGCTGAAGCCGCTGAAGGACGTGCAGGCCGGCTTCCGGTGGTGGCCGTCCGAGCTGACCGTGCAGCCGTTCCTCGACATCTGGGACACCGTCCCGCTCGGCCGCTACTTCCTCAACAGCCTCGCCGTGTCGGGGGCGGCGGCGCTGCTGTCGGTCACGGTGGCGATCTTCGCGGCGTACGCGGTGAGCCGGTTCCGGTTCCGCGGCCGGGGGACGTTCTCGATCACCGTGCTGTCCACCCAGATGTTCCCGGGGATCCTGTTCCTGCTGCCGCTGTTCCTGATCTACGTCAACGTCGGCAAGCTGACCGGCCTGGACCTGTACGGCACCCGGACCGGGCTGATCCTGACCTACCTGACGTTCTCGCTGCCGTTCTCCATCTGGATGCTGGTCGGCTACTTCGACTCGATCCCGCGCGGGCTGGACGAGGCGGCGGCGGTGGACGGCTGCGGCCCGCTGCGGACCTTGCTGCAGGTGGTGCTGCCGACCGCGCTGCCCGGCGTGGTCGCGGTCACCGTCTACGCCTTCATGACCGCCTGGGGCGAGGTGCTCTTCGCCTCCGTGCTGACCAGCGAGAGCTCCCGGACGCTGGCCGTCGGGCTGCAGGGCTACTCCACCCAGAACGAGGTGTACTGGAACCAGGTGATGGCCGCCTCCCTGGTGGTGAGCATCCCGGTCGTGGCCGGGTTCCTGCTGCTCCAACGCCAGTTCGTCGCCGGGCTGACCGCCGGCGCCGTGAAGTAAGTCCACTGAGGAGACACATGGACCACCTGAGGGACCTCCCGGCCGACTTCACCTGGGGCGCGGCCACCGCCGCGTACCAGATCGAGGGTGCGGTCGCCGAGGACGGGCGCCTCCCGTCGATCTGGGACACCTTCTGCCGGGTGCCGGGTGCCGTCCACAACGGCGACACCGGGGACGTGGCCTGCGACCACTACCACCGGTGGCGGGAGGACGTCGGGCTGCTGCGGGAGCTGGGCGTGGGGGCGTACCGGTTCTCGATCTCCTGGTCGCGGGTGCTGCCGCGGGGCACCGGCGCGGTCAACCCGGCCGGGCTGGCCTTCTACGACCGGCTGGTGGACGAGCTGCTGGACGCGGGGATCCGGCCGTTCGTCACCGTCTACCACTGGGACCTGCCGCAGGTGCTGCAGGACCGCGGCGGCTGGCCGGCCCGGGACACCGCGTACGCGCTGGCCGAGTTCGCCGGCGTGGTGGGGTCGGCGCTGGGCGACCGGGTGGGCGACTGGTTCACCGTCAACGAGCCGCTCTGCGCCGCCTGGATCGGCCACCTGGAGGGCCGGATGGCGCCGGGCGAACGGGACGTCACCCGGGCCGTGCCGGCCGCGCACCACCTGCTGCTCGGGCACGGCCTGGCCACCCTGGCGCTGCGGGCGACGCTGCCGGCCGGGTCGCGGGTCGGCGCGGTGGTCAACCTGAGCCCGTGCGAGCCGGCCACCGACGACCCGGCCGACGTGGCCGCCGCCGCCCGCGCCGACGGGCACACCAACCGCTGGTGGCTGGACCCGCTGCACGGCCGCGGCTACCCGGCCGACATGGTCGAGGTCTACGGCGTGGAGCCGCCGGTCCGGCCGGGCGACCTGGAGACCATCGCCACGCCGACGGACCACCTGGGGCTGAACTACTACTTCCGGGAGGTCGTCACCGACGACCCCGACGGGGACCTGCCGCGGGCCCGCTCGGTGCCGGTCCCGGACGCCACCCACACCGACATGGACTGGGAGGTCCACCCGGACGGGCTGGAGCAGCTGCTGACCCGGCTGGCCGAGGACTACCGGGTGCCCCGGGTGCTGGTCACCGAGAACGGCTCCGCCTGGCGGGACGAGGTGGTCAGCGGCACCGTCGCCGACCTGGAGCGGGCCGACTACCTGGAGTCCCACGTGGCCGCGGCGGTGCGCGCGGTCGGGCGCGGGGTCCCGCTGGCCGGCTACTTCGTCTGGTCGCTGCTGGACAACTTCGAGTGGTCCTACGGGTACGCCAAGCGGTTCGGCCTGGTGCACGTGGACTACGACACCCAGGTCCGGACGATCAAGGACAGCGGCCGCCGGTACGCGAAGCTGATCGCCGAGCACGCGGAGCTCACGTCCGGCGGATGAGACCCGGCCGGCCGGGTACGCCGCGGCGATGACGGAGACCTCGACCAGACCCCTCGCCCTGGTGACCGGCGCGTCCAGCGGGATCGGCCTCGAGCTGGCGAAGCAGTTCGCCGAGCACGACTTCGACCTGCTGATCTGCGCGGAGGACGCCGGGATCGAGGCAGCCGCCGCGGAGCTGCGCACCACCAAGTCGGTGGACGTGCGGACCGTGCGGGCGGACCTGTCCACCTACGACGGGGTGGAGGAGCTGTACGCCGCGGCGCTCGCCGGCCCCCCGGTGACCGCCGCCGCGCTGAACGCGGGGGTCGGGCTGGGCGGCCCGTTCCTGGAGACCGACCTGGCCCGCGAGATCAGCATGATCGACCTGAACATCACCGGCACCGTGCACCTGGCCAAGCGGCTGCTGCCGGACATGGTCGCCCGGGGCGAGGGCAAGGTGCTGGTCACCTCGTCGATCGCCTCCACCATGCCGGGCTCGTTCCAGTCGGTCTACAACGGGACCAAGTCCTTCCTGCAGTCCTGGACCCAGGCGTTGCAGGAGGAGCTGAAGGACACCGACGTCACGGTGACCTCGCTGATGCCGGGGCCGACCGACACCGACTTCTTCCACCGGGCCGAGATGGACGACACCCGGGTCGGGAAGTCCGACGCGATGAAGGACGAGGCGGCGCAGGTCGCCGAGCAGGGCTTCCGGGCGCTGATGAAGGAGAAGAGCAAGATCGTCGCCGGCTCGGCGACGACCAAGGCCCAGGGCGTGGCGAACAAGGTGCTGCCGGACCGGCTGAAGGCGGTCGCGCACCGCGGGATGGCCGAGCCGCAGGACGACGACGAGTAGTCGCCGAACCCCTGGCGGGGGCTGCCCCGGGCGGCCCGGGCGGTGCAGAGTGGGCACATGCCCGGGACCCCCACGGCGGACGCCGATGTCGTGGTGGTCGGGGCCGGTGTCGCCGGCCTGACCGCCGCCCGCCGGCTGGCCGCGGCCGGCTCCGACGTGCTGGTGGTGGAGGCCCGGGACCGGGTCGGCGGGCGCACGCTGTCCGTCCCGGTCCCGGGGGCCGACCCCGACGACCCGACCGCGGTGCTGGACCTGGGCGCCGGCTGGGTCGGCCCCACCCAGGACCGGGTGCTGGCGCTGGCGGCCGAGCTCGGCCTCGCCACCTTCGGCACGTACGACGAGGGCGCCAACCTGTCCGAGCACCGCGGCCGGATGCTGCGCTACTCCGGCACGATCCCGCGGCTCGGCCCGCTGATGCTGGCCGACATCGGCCAGGCCCAGGCCCGGCTGGACCGGATGGCCCGGCAGGTCCCGGTGGAGGCGCCGTGGACCGCGCAGCACGCCGCGGCCTGGGAACGGCAGACCCTGGAGTCGTGGGCCCGCCGCAACCTGCGCACCCGGGGCGGCCGGGACGTGCTGCAGCTGGCGGCCGAGGCGATCTGGGCGGCGCAGATGTCCGAGCTGTCGCTGCTGCACGCGCTGTTCTACATCCGCGCGGCCGGCGGCTTCGAGGCGCTGACCGGGGTGCGCGGCGGCGCCCAGCAGGACCGGATCGCCGGCGGCACCCAGGCGATCGCGCTCGCCGCGGCGGCCGCGCTGCCCCGCCCGCCGCTGCTGTCCTTCCCGGTGGCCGAGGTGGCCTGGACGCCGGACGGGGTCACGGTCGGCGCGGCCGACGGGCGGGCGGTGACGGCCCGGCGGGCGGTGTTCGCGCTCGCCCCGCACCTGCTGGCCCCGGTCCGGTTCTCCCCCGGGCTGCCGGCGCTGCGGCACCAGCTGCACCAGCGGATGCCGCCGGGCACGGTGGTCAAGTGCCACGTGGTCTACCGCACCCCGTTCTGGCGGGACGCCGGGCTGACCGGGCAGGTCACCAGTCCGGTCGGGCCGGTGAAGGTCACCTTCGACGCCAGCCCGCCGGGCGGCTCCCCCGGGGTGCTGCTCGGCTTCCTGGAGGGTCGGCAGGCCCGGCGGCTCGGCCCGCTGTCGCCGGAGCGGCGCCGGCAGGAGGTGCTGGACTGCCTGGCCCGCTACCTCGGCCCGGCCGCCCGGGACGCGACCGGGTACGTCGAGCGGAGCTGGGCGGCCGACCCGTACGCCGGCGGGTGCTACGCCGGCTACTTCGGCCCCGGCGGCTGGACCGAGTACGGCCCGGCGCTGCGGCCGCCGATCGGGCCGCTGCACTTCGCCGGCACCGAGACCGCGACCCGCTGGATGGGCTACCTGGACGGCGGGGTCCGCTCCGGCGAGGCGGCCGCGGTCGCGGTGCGGGCGTCGCTCGGCGAGGCTCAGCCCGCGGTGTAGCGGGCCTCGTGGTGCCGCAGCACCGCGGGCGGGTCCGTCGAATGCGGGCGACGGGGGCAACCCCGCGGCCGGTCGGGTCCGTGTGGTCGCCGTGACGAGAGCGGAGCCGGACTGGGAACGCGAGTTCGCCGACTACGTGGCGGCGCGGTCGCGCCTGCTGTGCACCACGGCGTACCTCCTCTGCGGGGACTGGCACCGCGCCGAGGACCTCACCCAGACCACGCTGACCAAGCTCTACCTGGCCTGGCGGCGGATCGACCGGCGCGAGTCGGTGGACGCGTACGCGCGGCGGGTGCTGGTCCGGGCGGCGATCGACGAGGGTCGCCGGCCGTGGCGGCGGGAGCGGGCGACCGAGCTGCTGCCCGAGGCCGCGGCCCGGCCGGACCACGCCGGCGACCGGGTCGACCTGCTGGCCGCGCTGGCGGCCCTGCCGGCCCGGCAGCGGGCCGCGGTGGTGCTGCGCTACTGGTCGGACCTCGGCATCGCCGAGACCGCCCAGGTGCTCGGCGTGACGCCGGGAACGGTGAAGAGCTCGTCGTCGAAGGGGCTGGCCGCCCTGCGCGAGGCCCTGCAGGACTCGCGCACCGGCGGGACCATGACGGGAGGACGGGACGGATGACCGAGGACGACATCCTCCGCGGCGAGCTGGCCCGGGTGGCCGCGGCGGCGCCCGCCGTGGGGTTCACCGCCGCCGACGTGATCCGGCGCGGCCGGCGCCGGCGGCAGGTCCGGCGGACGGCCGCGGCCGGGACCGCGGCGGTCGCGCTGGCGCTGGTGGTGGCCGTGCCGACGGTCGCCTTCCGGGACGGCGGGGCCGGGCCGGAGACGGCCGGGCCGACGGTGGCTGGACCGGACCGCACGCCGGTCGCGACCC
>CADCTP010000148.1 GCA_902805565.1 uncultured Mycobacteriales bacterium | reverse complement strand
ATGGCCGGCCAACACCCGACAGCCGTGGACAAGCGCCTCCTGCGCAAGGTCGACCTGCACCACTGGTCCTGGACGCAGGTCCTCAGCGAGGCGGTCATGCAGAAGGAGCACCGCGGCATCGCCGACCCGGACCAGGCGTGGATCCTCGGGGAGCTGATCCGGTACCTGGAGCACCCGCGATCCGGCGCGCTGGCGTTCGACGACATGGGGCCGGCCTGGGTGCCCACCCGGGAGGCGGTCGCCGCGGGCACGCTGCGCGGCACCGATCCGGGGGTCAGCGAGACCGTGGCCCGGTTCGACGCCCTGCTCCGGTACACCAGCCTCCAGCTCGGCCGGCAACTGGGCACCGACGTCACGCCGGCGTTGAGCCGCAAGGAGCTGGCCGACCCCACCCAGCGGCTGGCGACGGCGGCGGCTGAGCTCGCCTCCTCCGGCGTCCTGCGCGGCGCCATCAAGATCCCGTACGCGGTCGGTCCGCTCTCCGTGACCGCCGACCTCCGGTCGGGGCGGGTCACCTGCCACGTCGACATCGACGCCCCGCGGGAAGGCCGGCCGACCACACGGGTCAACTGGCTGGTGCGGCAATTGCGTTCGGCCCCGGAGACCGTACGGGTGGAGGCCTCGGTCGCGCACAGCCGCGGGCCGGGCACCGCTGAGCTGCTAAAGGTCGTCCGGGACGAACCCGCGCGACTGATCGCCGACCCCACCAAGGACCTACGGGCATTCCGAGTGGCACTTTCGGCGCCGCTGGGCACGAAGCGCGGTCGCGGCCGGGGGTCCTTCATCGACTCGGTGCAGGCCGCCGTCGACACCTTCTACGGCGATGTCCTGCAGTACCTCAAGGCCTGGAGTGCCGCCCCGCCGAAGATGCGGGAGGAGCCGGAGTCGCCGACCCGACCGTCGTCCCTGTCCTCGACCGCGCTCTCCTCCCAAGACGGGACCGAGGAAGCGTCGACACCGGCTCCGGCGGAGCCGACCGGGGCCGGCTGAGCGCGGGGTCAGACCTCGGCGCGGGTGGCGCCGGCCTCGGGGGCGGCGGTGGCGGGCTCGTGCTGGGCCAGCTCCTCCTCGCCGCGGCGCATCAGGACGCCGACGCCCGGCAGGCCGGCGACGACGCGCCGCAGGTCCTCCACGGCGTCCAGGACCGAGTGCAGGTCCGGCGCCATCTCGTTGAGCCGGGACAGCAGCGGCATCATGTCCGAGTCGACCAGGTCCAGCAGCTTCGGCAGGCGGTCGATCAGGCCGACCATGGCGTCGATCTCGCGCGGGTCGAAGGTCTCGGCCAGTCGGTCCAGCGTGGGCTGCAGCGCGGTCAGCGCCGGCTGGTACGCGGCGAGCAGCGCGGCGGCGGCCCGCTCGGTGCCGGACGCGGCGGCCAGCACCTCGCCGGCCCCGCCGGTCAGCCGCTCGGCGGCGCCCACGATCCCGGCCGCGTCCCCGGTGACCTCGCCGGCCCGGGCGACGAGCCCGGCCGCGCCGGTGGTGATCTCGCCGGCCCGGTCCACCACCCCGGCGGCCCCGGCGGTGATCCCGTCGGCCCGCTGCACCACCCCGGCCGCACCGCCGGTGATCTCCTCCGCCCGGGACACCACCTTGGCCGCGCCGCCGGTGATCTCCACCGCCTCGGCGATCACGCCGGCCGCGTCGCCGGTGATCGCGCGGGCCCGGACCACGACGCGGGCGGCGTCGGCGGAGATCCCGTCGGCCCGGGCCACCAGGGAGCGGGCGTCGGTGGACACCTCGCCCGCGCTCTCCACCACGGCGGCGGCGCCCGCGGCGACCCGGTCGGCGTGCCGGACGACGACGCCCGCGCCCTCCGCGACCTCCTCCGCCGTGGTCATGGCCACGTCGGCCCGGGCGGTCACGGCGGCGACCGCGTCGAGCAGGACGTCGACCCGCGCGGCGATCTCCTCGGCCCGGTCCAGCAGGTCGAGGACCCGGATCGGCAGCACGACGACGCGCACGGGCAGCACGACGAGGGCGACCGCGGTCGACCCGGCGCGGCCGGCGGCGGACAGGACGGTCGAGGCAGCGGGCAGGAACAGCACGCCGCTTCCATACCCACTCCGGCCCGGTCCGTGCGGCCCGGCGGCCCTAGGCTGTGCCGGTGCGGTTGGCGACCTGGAACGTGAACTCGGCCAAGGCCCGGCTCCCCCGGCTGCTCGACTGGCTGGACACCCGCGCGCCGGACGTCGCCTGCCTGCAGGAGACGAAGCTGTCCGACGCGGAGTGGGAGAGCACGTTCGCCACCGAGCTGGCCGCCCGCGGCTACGCGTACGCGCACGTCGGCGAGGGCCGCTGGAACGGGGTGGCCATCCTGTCCAGGGTCGGCCTGGCGGACGTGGCGGCCGGCTTCCCCGGCCAGCCGGGCTTCCCGGACCCGGCCGGCCCGCCGGAGGCCCGCGCGGTCGGCGCGACCTGCGACGGCATCCGGGTCTGGTCGCTGTACGTCCCCAACGGGCGCAGCCCGGACGACCCGCACTACGCGTACAAGCTGGCGTGGCTGGCCCAGCTGGCCGGGGTGCTGCCGGCGGTCGACGTGAGCCGCACCGTGCTGACCGGGGACATGAACATCGCCCCGACCGACGCCGACGTGTGGGACATCCGGAAGTTCGGCGCCTCCACCCACGTCACGCCGCCGGAGCGGGCCGCGCTGGGCGCCCTGCGGGAGGCCGGACTGCGCGACGTGGTCCGGGACCGGTGGCCGGACGAGCGGGTCTTCACCTACTGGGACTACCGGGCCGGCGCCTTCCACCAGGACCTCGGCATGCGCATCGACCTGGTCCTGGCCGGCGGCGCGGTGGCCGGCCGGGTGGCGGCGACCTGGGTCGACCGGCAGGCCCGCAAGGGCTCCGGCCCGAGCGACCACGCCCCGGTCATCGTCGACCTGGACGAGGCGCCGGACGGCGACATCGGACCGATGGTCCCGCCGCCGTCCGCGCGCAGGCGGTGACCGCAGGGGCTCACTCCTTCGGCAGGGTCTTCCCCTCGCGGACGAGCAGGTTGCCCAGCTCCAGCAGCCGGGACCGCAGGTCGCCGTCCGGCTGGTCGGTGGCCACCGCCAGGGTCCGGGCGCCCAGGTCGGACAGCAGCGCGGCGACCGCCGTGATGGAGGGCTCGTCGCTCTCCAGCTCGCCGCGCAGCTCGGCCAGGCCGGCCCCGATCTCGACCAGCGCGGGCGCGCCGGACGAGCCCAGAGTCTCCTCCCAGCGGCGCACCTCGATCAGCCCGCCCGGGATCCCCAGGTCCAGCGCTCCCACCTTGAGGGCGCTCACGGTCAACTCCAGGTTGTGTTCCACAGGTCCATCGGTCACGTCCGGTTCGTGCCCAACCGGCGCCACCCCGAACCGGGCGACTACCGTGGAGAACGTGCGCCGGCTGCTCCACCCCAAGTGGCTGATCTGGCACGTGGTCGTGCTGGTGCTGTTCGTCACGTTCCTGCGACTCGGGGTCTGGCAGTGGCAGTCGGCCGTCCGCACCCGCTCCCCGCAGAACATGGGGTACGCGCTGCAGTGGCCGTTCTTCGCCCTGTTCGGCGTGGCGGTGTGGATCCGGATCTGCCGGGACGCCGTCCGGCCGCCGAAGGAGTTCCGGCCGCGGCCCGGCCGCCCCGCCCGCCGCCCACCGCCGGAGCCGGCCGCCGCGCCGGCCCCGGTCACCGACGAGGAGGACCCGGAGTTGGCCGCGTACAACCGCTACCTGGCGAAGCTGGACGAGGGGGCCCGGTGAGCGGCGCGCTGCGGTTCTTCCGGGTGATGGCGTACGTGGTCGGCATCGGCCTGCTGGTGCTGGTCCTGGTGGCGATGCCGCTGAAGTACCTGGCCGACTCGGAGACCGTGATCGGCATCGTCGGCCCGCTGCACGGCTTCCTCTACATGGTCTACCTGGTCGCCACGGTCGGCCTGGCCTTCCGGGCCCGGTGGACGCCGGTGAAGACGGTGCTGGTCATGCTGGCCGGGACGGTCCCGTTCGTGTCGTTCGTGGTGGAGCGGAAGGTCACCGAGCAGGAGCGCCAGCAGGTCAGCTGAGCCCGACCCCGATCAGCCAGGCCGCGACCATGACGACCCCGGTGGCCAGCTCGACGAGGACCCCGATGCCGATGCCGACCAGGGCGGCCCGGGTGGACAGCCAGGCCGGGCCGGCTTCGCGCAGCCGGGCGTACTCGGCGAGGTAGAGGCCGGCCAGGCCGCCGACCAGGATCCCGACGACCGGGATGACGAAGAAGCCGACCAGCGCGCCGACCGCCCCGGCGGCCAGGGTGCTGACCGGTGCGCCGCGGGCGGCGGCCGAGCGGGCCGGCAGGACGTACTTCACGACGGTGCCGAGGACGAGCAGGGCGGTGAGCACCCCCAGCACCGTCCAGCGCACCGGGCCGCCGCCGTCGGCGAGGGTCCACCACAGGCCGGCCAGCCAGATCAGCAGGAGCCCGGGGACGATCGGCAGCAGGACGCCTACCAGGCCGATCAGCATCACCACGCCGACGGCGGTCTGCGCGTCGTTCCCCACGGTGCTCCCGACCTCCTGGGTACGGCGGCCGCCCGCCCCCGACGGCGGGCGACCCGGACCGGACTAGCGCCGGCGGCTGCGGGTGCGCGCGCCGAGGGTGGAACCGACACCGCCGAGGTGCAGGGCGACGAGGAGCAGGCCGAGGAACATCAGCGTCTGCGGCGTGAAGGCGTCGGAGACGGTGGCGTCCGCCCAGTCGAGGATCAGGGCGAGGCCGAAGACCACGGCACCGGCGAGAGCGAGCATCGTACGAGCTCCTAGAAGGAGGTGGACCCCCGTGTTACGCGGGGGTCCTACCACCGGGCGGACAACGCCCAAACTCAGGCCGAGGGTGCCTGGATGACCTGGCCCTCCAGCTTGTACGCCTCCCCGGAGAACGTGGACAGCTGCATGGCCTCGATCGGGTACGGGTCGGCGTCGCCGTCGGTCTTCACGGTGATCCCCGGCAGCATCAGCGACGGGGTGAAGTCGAGGTTCCGGGAGGCCTCCAGCAGGGCGGCCCGGGTCGGCTCCTTCATGTTGGTCAGCGACTCCACGATGGCCTCGCCGACGAGCCAGCCGTAGATGCTGTACGGGTCCTCGGGGTCGGCGTCCGGCGCGTACTTGGCCAGGTCGGCGAGGAAGGTCTTCATCGCCGGGTCGTCCTTCCACTGCTCGTCGTCGGCGAGCTTGAAGTACTGCGCGGTCATCAGGCCCTGGGCGTACTGGAACCCGACCGGCTTGATGACCTGCGCCTTGGACGCGGCCACCGAGTTGATGATGTGCAGCGGCTTCCAGCCGGTCTGCGCGACGGTCGCGATGGCCTGGGCGCCGGCCTTCGGGGTGGAGATGTTCAGGAACACGTCCGCCTTGGTGGCGGCGAGCTTCTTCACCTGCGGGGCGACCGTCGGGTCGGTCGGCTCGTACGTCTCCTGGGCGACGACCGTGATCCCGCTGCCCTCGATGCCCTTGCTGAACCCGGCCAGCAGGTCCTTGCCGAAGCCGTCGTTCTGCAGCAGCACCGCCACCTTGGCGTTCGGCTTGTTCGCCTTGAGGTATTCCGCGTAGACCCTCGCCTCGGTCACGTACGTCGGCTGCCAGCCGTTGGTGTACGGGAACTTCGACTGCTCCGAGCCGAACAGCGTCGCCCCGGTCGCGACGAACAGCTGCGGCACCTTCCGCTGGTTCAGGTATTCGCGCATCGCGATGTTGTTCGCGGTGCCGAGCGGGTTGACGACCGCGAAGACCTGGTCCTCCTCGACCAGCTTCCGCGCGTTGGCCAGCGCCCGCTGCGGCTCGTAGCCGTCGTCGTAGGTGACGAACTCGACCTTCCGGCCGTTCACCCCGCCGTTCTCGTTCAGCTTCTTGAAGAAGCCGTTCAGCGACTTGGGGATCGCGCTGTACGCCGAGGCCGGCCCGCTGAACGGGTACGTGCTGCCGATCTTGACGGTGGCCTCGGTGATCCCGGGGTCGGACCCGGCACCACCCCCGCCGCCGTCGTCGGAGTCACGGCCGCACGCCGCCAGCAGCAGGCTGGCCGCCAACAGGGGCAGTATCGCTCGTCGGGACCGCATCGTTGTCTCCTCGTTGAGGTGTGGGTTCGACCACGTCGATCAGCCGCCGGCGCAGTCGGCGCAGCAGCCCCGCGGCGCCCCCGGGCAGCAGGTAGACGACGGCGATGAGAGCGCCGCCGTAGATGATCCCGGTGAGGGCCTGGTCGACCTCACCGGCGTACTGGGGGACGAAGACCACGAACAGCGCCCCGAGCACCGCCCCGGCCACGGTGCCGAGGCCGCCGACGACCACGGCGGACAGCAGCGTGAAGGACAGCAGCAGGGTGAACGACTCCGGCGCCACGAAGCCCAGCGCGAACGCGAACAGCGCGCCGCCGACCCCGGCGTAGGCGCCGGCCGTGGCGAACAGCAGGGTCTTCACCCGGGCCACGTCGATCCCGGCCGTGCGGGCGGCGCGCTCGCCGTCCCGGATGGCCAGCAGCGACCGGCCGAGGCTGCCCCGGGTGAGGTTCACCGCGATCAGCAGCATCACCCCGGTGACGGCGAGG
Source organism: uncultured Mycobacteriales bacterium (assembly GCA_902805565.1). GTDB lineage: Bacteria > Actinomycetota > Actinomycetes > Mycobacteriales > CADCTP01 > CADCTP01. The sequence goes on along the minus strand of CADCTP010000148.1, from coordinate 14,344 downwards.
CTGAGCAGGTAGAGCCACTGGTCGGCGTCGACGGCGAGCCAGCCCGGCACCGGCGGCTGCGGGACGGACAGCCCGGACACCCCGCCGGTGACCGGCTCGGCCCGCTTGAGCACCGGCCCGGCCGCGACGGCCAGGGCCAGGGTGACCAGGGCGAGGTAGATCCCGCGCAGCCGCAGCGCCGGGATCCCGAAGGCCAGCCCGAGCGCGAAGGTGACCGCGGCCGCGGCCGGCAGCGCGAGCAGCCAGTGCAGGTCGGTCTTGGCCAGCAGGGCCGCGGCGGTGTACGCGCCGACGGCGAAGAACGCGCCGTGCCCGAGGGAGACCTGGCCGGCGTACCCGACCAGCATGCCGAGCCCGGCGGCCGCGACCGCGTAGCAGAGGACCAGGGTGAGGTCGCCGTTCAGGGACGGGCTGCTGTTGAACGGGACGGCCAGGGCGACCGCGGTCCCGGCCGCGATCGTCCCCCACCGCAGCGCCCGGTGGGCCCGGGAGCCGGCGACGACGGTGACCAGGCTCATGCCCGGGTCACCTCCGGCGAGCCGAACAGCCCGGACGGCCGCAGCAGCAGCACCCCGACGATGATCGTCAGCGGCACGAGCACCTTGAGGTCGGAGCCGATCGCGTCGACGTACGTCCCGGCCAGGCCCTCGGTGATCCCGATGATCCAGGACCCGATCACCGCCCCCAGCGGGGAGTCGAAGCCGCCCAGCGCCGCGCCGGCGAAGGAGTAGACCAGCACCCCGGCCATCAGGTTGGTGTCCAGGAACAGCCGCGGCGCGACCAGCACCCCGGCCAGCGCGCCGAGCAGCGCGGCCAGCCCCCAGCCGAGCATGAGCATCCGGCCGACCGGGACCCCGACCAGCCGGGCCGAGGCCGGGCTCTGGGCGGCGGCCCGCATGGCCAGGCCGATGCCGGTGTGGGTGAACAGCGCCCACAGCACCAGCACCACGGCCAGCAGCACCCCGATGATGCCGAGGGACTCCACCGACAGCGACACCCCGCCGACCTCGGCCACCCCGCCCGGGAAGATCTGCGGGAAGTCCTTGAGGGTGAACCCCCAGATCCAGCCGGCGGCCGCGTTCACCACGATGAACAGGCCGAGGGTGACGATCACCAGGTTCAGCGGGTTGCCCCCCTCGACCGGCCGGATCAGCACCCGCTCGACCAGCATCCCGGCGGCGAAGGCGAAGGCCAGCGCGCCGAGCAGGGCCAGCACCAGCGGCACCCCGCTGTCGGCGAGCGCCCAGGCCACGAAGGTGGCGAACATCGCCATCTCGCCCTGGGCGAAGTTCACCACCCCGGTGGACCGGAAGATCAGCACGAGCGCCAGCGCGAGCGCGGCGTACACGGAGCCGTCGGCGATGCCGTCGACCACGACCTGCAGGAAGCGTTCCAAGTCAATACCCCAGGTAGGCGCGGCGGACGGACTCCTCGGTGCGGATCTCGGCGGCCGGGCCGGACAGCACGGTCCGGCCGGCCTCCAGCACGTACGCCGTGTCGGCCAGCTCCAGCGCCAGCGCGGCGTTCTGCTCGACCAGCACCATGCCGGTGCCGCGCTCGGCGCGGACCCGGCCCAGCACGGCGAACACCTCGCGGACCACCAGCGGGGCCAGCCCCAGCGACGGCTCGTCCAGCAGCAGCAGGGACGGCCGGCCGAGCAGCGCCCGGGCGATCGCCAGCATCTGCTGCTCGCCGCCGGACAGGCTGCCGGCCTGCTGGTCCCGCCGCTCGGCCAGCCGCGGGAAGGTCGAATACCACTCGTCGGTGTCGGACCGCACGGCCGCGGCGTCCTTGCGGCCGTACGCGCCGAGCCGCAGGTTCTCCGCGACGGTCAGCGAGCCGAAGGTGCCCCGGCCCTCCGGCACGTGCCCGATCCCGAGCCGGGCCACCTTCTCCGGCGCGGTCCCGGCCAGGTCCCGCCCGGCGAACCGGATCGTCCCGGTGGTCCGGACCATCCCGCAGACCGCGCGCAGCGTGGTGGTCTTGCCGGCGCCGTTCGGGCCCAGCAGGGCGACGACCTGCCCCGCGCCGACGGTGAGGTCGACGCCGTGCAGCGCGCGGACCGGACCGTAGGAGGCGGTGAGGCCCTCGATCTCCAGCAGGCTCATGCCGCCGTCCCCAGGTACGCCGCCAGCACCGCGGGGTCCTCGCGCACCTCGGCCGGGGTGCCGGTCGCGATGACCTTGCCGAAGTCGAGCACGACGACCGTGTCCGACAGCCGCATGACCATGCCCATGTGGTGCTCGACGAGCACGACGGTGGCGTCGCCGCGGACCGTCTCGATGAGCCCGGCCAGCTCGTCGACCTCGCCGTGGGCCAGGCCGCTGGCCGGCTCGTCCAGCAGCAGCAGGGTCGGCTCGGCGGCCAGCGCCCGGGCCAGCTCGATCCGCTTGAGCGTCCCGTACGGCAGGCCGGCGGCGGGCCGGGCCGCGACCCGGGTCAGCTCCAGCCGCTCCAGCACCGCGTCCGCCCTGGCCCGCAGCGCCCGCTCCCCGGCCCGGACGAACGGCAGCCGCAGCGCGCTGGCGGCGAAGCCGGCCCGGCTGCCGTGCTGGGCGCCGAGCATCACGTTGTCCCGGACCGACAGCGACGGGACCAGCCCGAGGTGCTGGAAGGTGCGGGCGACGCCGAGCGCGGCCACCCGGTGGGTCGGCAGCGCCAGCAGGTCCTGCCCGGCGTAGGTGATCGTCCCCTCCTGGGGGCGGGTGAGCCGGCTGACGCAGTCGAAGAGCGTGGTCTTGCCGGCGCCGTTCGGGCCGATGAGCCCGCAGACCTCGCCGGGGCGCACGCCGAACGACACCCCGGACAGGGCCGTCACGCCGCCGAACCGCACGACGAGGTCGTCCACCGTGAGAACCGCTGCAATGTGTCCTGGATCACCCATCTGGCTCACCGTAGGGGGACGGCCGGGGTGGCGTCGTTGGGGGCGGCCCACAATCTTCCGACCGGTTTCGTTGTGCCCGACGCCCAAGCAGTTGTGGTCGGCGGACAGGTCGTGGTCACCTGGGTCATGGCAGAGGCGATCCCGGTGGCCGACGCACCCCGTACGGAGCGGGACCGGATCCTGGCCGCGCTGACCGCCCGGGTGGACGAGCTGGCCGACCGGGCGCTGCACCGGCTGCCCGTCGAGATCGCCGCCTACCGCGGGCGCGACGCCGAGTTCTTCGACGACGTCCGGGACCAGCTGCGCCGGCACTACCGGATGGTGCTGGTGGCGCTGCTCGGCGACCGGCAGGTGACCCGGGCCGACCTCGCCTTCTCCCGGCCGTGCGCGCTGCGCCGGGCCCGGGCCGGGCTGGCGCTGGAGGACTACCTGCACGCCTTCCGGGTCGGCCAGCAGGTGTTCTGGCTGGCGATGCTGGAGCAGGCCGGGGAGACGCCGGAGGGCCGGGAGGCGGCGCTGCAGCTGGCCACCCCGCTGATGCGCTACAACGACATGGCGGCCACCCACGCCTCCCGGGCGTTCGTGGAGTACCAGCAGCACCTGGTCGCCGACGCCGACCGGGAGCGGCGGGACCTGCTGGAGCACCTGCTGGCCGGCGAGCTGCCGGCCCACCGCCCGCTGGTGTCGACCGCCCAGGTGTACGGGCTGGCGCCCGGCACCCCGACGCTGGTCGCCGTGGCCGTGGTCGGCACCGCGGACGCCGACGCCCCGCACCTGGCGGCGGCCCGGCTGTCCCAGGTCGGCTGCCGGTCCGGCCGGGCGCTGGTGGTGATCCGGCAGACCGAGCTGGTCGTGGTGGCCGCGCTGCCGGCCGTGGACCCGGCGGCGGAGGCCACCGCGGTCTGCGACCGGATGGAGCTGGCCCGGCGCCGGCTGCTGGAGGGCGGGGTGTCGCTGGCGGTCGGGATCGGCACGGTGGCCGCCGACCTGGACGAGCTGCCCCGGGCGTACCAGGAGGCCACGGCGGCGCTGGACGGGGTGCCGCCGGAGGGCGGGGTGGTGGCGCTGCCCCGGCTGTCCCCCTTCGACTACCTGGCGCTGCGGGCGGACGACACCGCCCGCCGGCTGGTCGACCCGCGGCTGCGGGCGTTCCTGGCGGAGGACGCCGCGCGGGGCGGGGTGCTGGTCGCGACCGCGCAGGCGTTCGCCGGGGCCGACCTCAACCTGCGGGTCGCGGCCGAGCGGCTGCGGGTGCACCCCAACACCGCGCAGTACCGCCTGCGCCGGATCGAGGAGCGGACCGGGCGCAACCCGCGGCACATCGCCGACCTGGTCGACCTGCTCACCGCGATCGCCCTGGTCCGCAAGCGCTGAGGGGCGCCGGCCGCGCCGAGGCTCCGACCGCGCGGCGGCTCAGAACGCGCTGATCCCGGTGAGCGCCCGGCCGATGATCAGCTTCTGGATCTGCGAGGTCCCCTCGTACAGGGTCATGACCCGGGCGTCGCGGAGGTACTTGCCGATCGGGTACTCGTCGACGTAGCCGTAGCCGCCGAAGACCTGCAGGCAGTTGTTGGCGGCCCGGACCGCGGCCTCGCTGGCGAACAGCTTCGCCTTCGACGCCGGGAGCGCGACCTTCTCGCCCCGGTCGAGCAGGTCGGCGACCAGCCAGGTCAGCATCCGGCCGGCGTCCACGTCGACCGCGGTGTCCGCCAGCAGCTCCTGCACGAGCTGGTGCCCGGCCACCGGCTTGCCGAACTGGACCCGCTGGGTCGCGTACTCCGTGGCGACCTCCAGGCAGCCGCGGGCGATGCCGACGCAGCCGGCGGCGATGCTCATCCGGCCCTTGTCCAGCGCGGACATCGCCACCCGGAAGCCGCCGCCCTCCTCGCCGAGGCGCAGCGCGTCCGGGACCCGGACCTCGTCGAGGTGCAGCGACGCGGTGGCCTGGCCGCGCAGCCCCAGCTTGCCCTTGATCTCGCGGGCCTCGAAGCCGGGCGCGTCGGTGGGGACCAGGAACGCGGTCACCCCGCGCGGCCCGTCGCCGCCGGTGCGGGCGAAGACCAGCGCGACGTCGGCCCAGGTCCCGTTGGTGATGAAGACCTTCTCGCCGGAGACCAGCCAGTCGCCGCCGTCCCGGCGGGCCCGGGCGGCCAGGTTGCCGGCGTCCGAGCCGGTGCCCGGCTCGGTCAGGCCGAAGCAGGCCAGCAGCTCCCCGGAGGCGATCCCGGGCAGCCACTGCTTGCGCTGCTCGTCGGTCCCGTACGCGTGGATGGACTTGCCGACCAGGCCGAGGCTCACGCTGACGATCCCGCGGATGGCCGAGTCGCCGCGGCCGAGCTCCTCCATCAGCAGGCAGTACGACCGGTGGTCGACCGGGGTGCCGCCGTACTCCTCCGGCAGGGTCATCCCGAGGAAGCCCAGCTCGCCGAGCCGGGGGACGATCGCCCGGTCCACCAGCTCGTCCCGGTCCCAGCGGGCCCGGTGCGGTACGACCTCGCGGTCGACGAAGTCGGCGGCGGTCGAGCGGAGCAGCTCCTGCTCCTCGGTGAGCGCGAGCGTCATGCTCCCGACACTAACCCCGCAGCTCCGGCAGCACCGAGGTGGAGAAGAACGAGAAGAAGCCGTCCTGGTCGGGCCCGATCTGCTGGACGTACAGCTCGTCGTAGCCGGCGTCGACGAACTTGCGCAGCGCCTCGACGTGCGTCTTGGCGTCCGGGCCGACCGGGGTGACCATCGCCTCCGGCTCGACCAGCGTGGACGCCTGCTGGAAGTGCTCGGGCGTCGGCAGGATCTGGGCCAGCTCGCCGGGCAGGCCCTCGTTGCGCCAGTAGTGGTGGGCGGTGCGGCGGGCCTCGTCCTCGTCCGGGCCCCAGCAGACCTTGGTGCCGACCTGGGTCGGCTTGCCGGTGCCACCGCCGTCGCGGAACGCCCGGATCAGGTCCGGATCCGGCTTGGTGCAGACGAAGCCGTCGCCGATCCGGCCGGCGAGGGTGGCGGCCTTCGGGCCGAAGCCGGAGACGTAGATGTCCGGCGGGGTCTCCGGCAGGCTGTAGAGCCGGGCGTGCTCGACGTCGTAGAAGGTGCCGTGGTGCTCCACGACCTCGCCGGTCCAGAGCGCGCGGATGACCTCCAGCGCCTCCTCCAGCATGTCCAGCCGGATGTCGGCGGACGGCCACGGGTCGCCCAGCACGTGCTCGTTGAGCGCCTCGCCGGTGCCCACCCCGAGGGTGAACCGCCCACCGGTGAGGACCGCGCTGGTCGCTGCGGCCTGGGCGATGATCGCCGGGTGCACCCGGGTCGTCGGGCAGGTCACCGCGGTGGTGATCGGCAGGTCGGTCACCTGGGACAGCGCGCCGATGACCGACCAGACGAACGGGCTGTTGCCCTGCTCGGCCAGCCACGGGTGGAAGTGGTCGGAGATCCACAGCGCCTCGAACCCGGCCTCCTCGGCCAGCCTCGCCTGCCGCACCAGCTCCGGTGCGTCGAACTCCTCGCAGGACAGGAAGTAGCCCAGCTTCACCATGGCGCCGGGCTACCCGGCGGCCCGGCGGGTATGCGGGGGCCCATGGGAATGATGCGGTACGCGGGATGGGGAGCGCTGGCCGGCGCGGCCGGCTCGACGGCGCTGAACACGGCAACCTACCTGGACATGGCGGTGCGCGGCCGGCCGGCCAGCTCGACGCCGGAGGACACGGCCGAGAAGCTGGCCGCGAAGGCCGGCGTCGCGGTGCCCGGCGACGAGGAGACCCGGGGCAACCGGCTGTCCGGGCTGGGCCCGCTGCTCGGCTCGCTGACCGGGGTCGGGGTCGGGGTGCTGTTCGGCCTGCTCCGCCGGGCCGGGTTCCACCTGCCCGGGCCGGTCGGCGCGGTGGTGGCCGGGGCGACGGTGATGCTGGCCTCGGACGGGACGATGACCGCGCTCGGCGTCACCGACCCGACGGAGTGGGACGCCGGCACCTGGCTCTCCGACGCGCTGCCGCACCTGGCGTACGGCGCGGTGACGGTGGCGACGCTGCACGCCCTCGACCGGCGGTGAGTCCCGCCCCCGGTTAGGTTGGCGCGCGTGCTGGACGACGCGCTGCGGGGCTTGCTGGGTGTACGGCCACGGCCGGTGCTGACGCCGCGCGCCGACCGGCCGCGGCGGGTGCCCCCGGGCACCTCGGCGGTCGTCGTCGGCGGCGGGATCGCCGGGGTCTCGGCCGCGCTGGTGCTCGCCGAGCGGGGCGTCCGGGTGACCCTGCTGGAGGCGGCCGGCCAGCTCGGCGGCCGGCTCGGCGCCTGGCCCCGCACGCTGCCCGACGGCACCGTCGCGCAGGTCGAGCACGGCTTCCACGGCTTCTTCCGGCAGTACTACACCTGGCGGCAGATCCTGCGCCGGATCGACCCGGAGCTGGGCTTCCTGCGGCCGCTGCCCGGCTACCCGGTGATCTCCCGGCAGTGGCCGGCCGAGGACTTCGCGTCGCTGCCCGGCGTTCCGCCGCTGAACCTGATGGCGCTGGTGGCGACGTCGCCGAGCCTGCGGCTGCGGGACCTGCGGACGATCGACCGGGTGGCCGCGACGACGCTGCTGGAGTTCGACCGGGAGGCGACCTACCGGGACCTGGACGGGGTGACCGCGAAGGACTTCCTGGACCGGCTGGCGATGCCGGACCGGGCCCGGGCCGTGCTCTTCGAGGTGTTCGGGCACTCGTTCTTCAACCGCGAGGAGGACTACTCCGCGGCCGAGCTGGTGGCGAACTTCCACTTCTACTTCCTGGGCAACCCGGAGGGGCTGGGGATGGACGTCACCGCGGACGACCACGGCAGCTGCATCTGGTCGCCGCTGGGCGCCCTGCTCACCCGGCTGGGCGCGTCCGTCTCCACCGGCACCCCGGTCGACTCGATCGAACCCGGCCCCGAGGGCTGGCGGGTACGCGCCGGGGCGGTCGCCGCCGACGCCCGGCACGTGATCCTCGCCCTCGACCCGGCGGCGCTGCGCCGGCTGGGCGGGCTGCCGTCGCCGCTGGCCGAGCAGGTGGCGACGCTGACGGTGTCCGCGCCGTACGCGGTGGCGCGGTTCTGGACCGACCGGCCGGTGCGCGCCGAGCGGCCGGTGTTCTCCGGCGTCTCCCGGGAGGCCACCCTCGACTCGATCTCGCTCTACTCGCGGCTGGAGGACGGCGCCCGGCGGTGGGCCGGCCGGACCGGCGGCGAGGTGATCGAGCTGCACGCGTACGCGGCGCCGGACGGGATCGGCGCGGACGAGGCCGCGGACCGGATGTGGGCAGAGCTGGGCGCGCTGTGGCCGGAGGTCCGCGGGCTGCGGGTGCTGGACCGGGAGACCCGGGTCGGCTCCGACGCCCCCGGCTTCCCGCCCGGGTCCGACGCGACCCGGCCCGGGGTGCGGACCGGGGTGCCGGGGCTGCTGCTGGCCGGCGACTGGGTCCGGCTGCCGTGGGCGTCGGCGCTGATGGAGCGGGCGGCGACGACCGGCGTGCTGGCGGCGGGCGACGTGCTCACCGCGGCCGGGGCCCGGGCCGAGCCGGTGACCGCGATCCGGCCGCGCGGGCTGCTGGTCCGCTGAGGAATGTTGCACGCGCAACTATAGTTGGCGGCGGTATCCCGACCTGAGGAGATGGGTCCCATGCCCGCCGTGACCGTCGACGACATCCTCACCCTGCCCCGGCTGCGCACCCCGGACACCGCCCGGCCGCGCCCGGTCAGCACGGTGACCACCGCGCCCCGCGGGTTCGAGGGCGAGGGCTTCCCGGTCCGCCGGGCCTTCGCCGGCGTGGACCTGCGGGCCCTGGACCCGTTCATCCACATGGACCAGATGGGCGAGGTCGAGTACGCCCCCGGGGAGCCCAAGGGCACCCCGTGGCACCCGCACCGCGGCTTCGAGACGGTCACGTACATCATCGACGGCGCCTTCATCCACCAGGACTCGCACGGCGGCGGCGGGGTCATCACCAACGGCGACACCCAGTGGATGACCGCCGGCTCCGGCCTGCTGCACATCGAGACCCCGCCCGAGGAGCTCGTCGTCACCGGCGGCCTCTTCCACGGCATCCAGCTCTGGGTCAACCTGCCGAAGGCCGACAAGTGGGCGCCGCCGCGCTACCAGGACATCCGCGGCGGCAAGGTCGCGCTGCTGTCCTCGGCCGACGGCGGCGCGCTGGTCCGGGTGATCGCCGGCGAGCTGGACGGGCACGCCGGCCCGGGCTCGACGTACACGCCGATCACGCTGGCCCACGCCACGATCGCGCCCGGGGCCTCGGTGACGCTGCCCTGGCGGCCGGACTTCAACGCCCTGGCGTACGTGCTGTCCGGGACCGGGACCGTGGGCCCCGACCGCCGCCCGGTCCGCGGCGGCCGGCTGGCCGTCTTCGGCGCCGGCGGCTCGGTCACGGTCGCGGCCGCCCCGGCCCAGGACGCGCGGCACTCCGCCGGGCTGGACGTGCTGCTGCTCGGCGGCCGGCCGATCCGGGAGCCGGTCGCGATGTACGGCCCGTTCGTGATGAACACCAAGGCCGAGGTCGTGCAGGCCTTCGAGGACTTCCAGGCCGGCCGGCTCGGCAGCGCCCCCGCGCACGGCGGCCTGCGCGCGGAGACCGGCCAGGACTGAACCGGCGCCGGGCGGCCCGCGGCGTCCACATCCCGGGCACGGACGCGATCGACACCCGGACCGGGCGGGCCGCCCGCGCCCGGGCTGCGGGACGGTCCCGGTCACCTAGGCTTCCGGGGTGACCTATGTGGCCGCGGACAACCGCTACGACCAGATGCCGTACCGCCGGACCGGGCGCAGCGGGCTGCTGCTGCCGGCGCTGTCCCTGGGGCTGTGGCACAACTTCGGCCACGACCGGCCGTTCGAGACGCAGCGGGCGATCGTGCGGCGGGCGTTCGACCTCGGGGTCACCCACTTCGACCTGGCCAACAACTACGGCCCGCCGTACGGGTCGGCCGAGTCGAACTTCGGCCGGATGCTGGCCGGCGACCTGCGGCCGTACCGGGACGAGCTGGTGATCTCGACCAAGGCCGGCTACGACATGTGGCCCGGGCCGTACGGCGACCGCGGGTCGCGGAAGTACCTGCTGGCGTCGCTGGACCAGTCGCTGGCCCGGATGGGCCTGGACTACGTGGACATCTTCTACAGCCACCGGCTCGACCCGGACACCCCGCTCGAGGAGACGATGGGCGCGCTGGACACCGCGGTCCGCTCCGGCCGGGCGCTGTACGTCGGCATCTCCTCGTACTCGGCCGAGCGGACCCGGCAGGCGGCCGGGATCCTGCGGGAGCTGGGCACGCCGCTGCTGATCCACCAGCCGTCGTACTCGATGCTCAACCGCTGGATCGAGGACGACGCCCTGCTCGACACGCTGGCCGACGTGGGCGCCGGCTGCATCGCGTTCTCGCCGCTGGCCCAGGGGCTGCTCACCGACCGCTACCTCAACGGCGTGCCGGCCGACTCCCGGGTCGCCACCGGCGGCGCGATGGGCCACGACATGCTCACCGAGGACCGGCTGGCCCGGGTCCGCGCGCTCGACGGGCTGGCCGGCCGGCGCGGCCAGTCGCTGGCCCAGCTGGCGCTGGCCTGGGCGCTGCGGGACGAGCGGATGACCTCCCTGGTCATCGGGGCGAGCAGCATCCGGCAGCTGGAGGACAGCCTCGGCGCGCTGGGCGGCCCCGAGCTGTCCGCGGACGAGCTGGCCGAGATCGACCGGTACGCGCTGGACTCCGACATCGACCTCTGGGCGGCCTCCAGCACCGGGTGAAAACCGGGCAAGTCGGACCGACGCGCCGTGGAGGACGTTTCGGCCGGCCGGAGGTGGAGACGTCTGTGCTGCGAGACGTCGTCGACCCTGGGAGCGCCGAGAGCGGATGGACGAGGAGGTCACGCTTCCGAACGGTCCCGAAGGGGCGAGCATCGCGCGTCGGGCGATGGCCCGCGCGGCCGAGCTCTGGCTGCTCGACAAGGAGCTCACGGACACCGCGCTGCTGCTGGTGAGCGAGCTGGCGACGAACGCGATCCGGCACGGCACCCCGCCGGTGCGGCTGGCGCTGCGGCTGAACGGCGACCGGCTGCGGGTCGAGGTCACCGACAGCTCGCCGGTGCTGCCGGAGGTCGGCTCCCCCGGTCCCGACCAGGTCGGCGGGCGCGGGCTGCAGATCGTGCAGCAGCTGGCGGCCTGCTGGGGCACCCAGGCCTCGCGCACCGCGCTCGGCAAGACCGTCTGGTTCGAGATGCTGTCCCACTGACCGCCCGGGTGGCCGCCGGCCCTCGGGCGCCCGGGTGGGCGCTCAGCGGCGGCGGGCGGAGAGGTAGGCGACCGCGGAGCGGTGGTGGCGGGTCGGGTGCGCGTCGAAGTGGGCGATCAGCCGGTCCCGCTCGGCCGGGGTCAGCGCCCGGTCGAGCACCTCGCCGTACGTGGGTGAGGTGGGGTTGGGGGCGATGTCGAGCATGGTCCGGAACGGCGGGCCCACCGAGTCGCCCACGCTCGCCTCGTACGTCAGCCGCAGCTCGACGAAGCCGGCCGCCTCGGCCGCGGCCAGCAGGTCCCGCTCGTCGAAGCCGAGGATCGGCCCGCCCGGGTCCGGCCGGGCGACCCGGGTCACCCGCAGGGCCAGCTCCGGGACCGCGGAGACGTCGTAGCCCCACAGCCGGCCGGCCGGCTCCCGGGAGAACCGGTTCACCGGCTCGAACAGCGACAGCCGGCCGCCCGGCCGCAGCACCCGGTGCAGGGCGCGGAAGCCGGCCGGCTTGTCCGGGACGTACATCAGCACCGAGCGCAGCACGGCCGCGTCCACGGCGGCGTCGTCGATCCCGGCCAGGTCGGGCAGTCCGGTGTGGACGAACCGGCCGCGCCCGCCGGCCGCCGCCCGGCAGTGCTCCAGCAGCGCCGGCGACACGTCGCTGAACACCACCTCGGCCGCCCGGTCCAGCGCGGCCAGGCCGAGCAGCCCGTCCCCGCAGCCGACGTCGAGCACGGTGTCGGCCGGGCCGATCGCCGCCGCCGCCAGCACCCGGTCCCGGATCGGGGCCAGGAAGGCCAGCACTTCGCGGCGCCGGTCCGGGTCGTCGCCGTCCCGGCGGTGCAGCAGCCACTCGGCCCAGGGGTCGGTCATGCCGCCATCCTCCTCCGCCGCGGGCCGGCCGGGGTCCGGGTCCGGGTCCGGTGGCGGTGCCGGACGACCGGGCCGGGCCGGGCGATCGGGGCCGGCCCGGCCGGTCGGGTCACATCGGGGACGTCCGGGCCGCGGACGGCATACGGTGGGGTGATCCAGGGCCGGCCCGACCGGCCCGGAAGGAGGAAGCCGATGTCCGGTCTGCGCGTCGCTGTGGTCGGCTCCGGGCCCGCGGGGGTGTACGCGGCGGCCGCCCTGGCCCGCGCCGGGGACGTGTCGGTGGACGTGCTCGACCGGCTGCCCGCCCCGTACGGGCTGGTGCGCTACGGCGTGGCCCCGGACCACGTGAAGATGAAGGCGGTCGACGGGGCGCTGCGGAAGGTCCTGGAGGACCCGGCCGTGCGCTTCCTCGGCAACGTCGACGTCGGCACCGACCTCACCCTGGCCGACCTGCACCGGTGCTACGACGGGATCGTCTTCGCCACCGGCGCCGCGGTGGACCGGCGGCTGGGCGTGCCCGGTGAGGACCTGCCCGGGAGCTTCTCCGCCACCGACTTCGTCGCCTGGTACAGCGGGCACCCGGACGCCCAGCTCGACCGCTTCACCCTGCACGCCCGGCACGTGGTGGTGATCGGGGTCGGCAACGTCGCCGTCGACGTGGCCCGGGTGCTGACCAAGACGGCGGCCGCGCTCGCCCCGACCGACGTGCCCGGACACGTGCTGGACGTGCTGGGCGCCAGCGCGGTGACCGACGTGACGATGGTCGGCCGGCGCGGGCCGGCGCACGCCCGGTTCACCACCAAGGAGCTGCGCGAGCTCGGCGAGATCGCCGGCGCCGACGTGGTGGTGGACCCCGCCGACCTGGTGCTGTCCCCGGCCGAGCAGGAGGCCGTCGACGGCGACCGGACGCTGCGGGCCAACCTGGAGGTGCTGCGCGGCTGGGCCGCGCGGACCCCGACCGGCGCGCCCCGGCGGCTGTTCCTGCGGTTCTGGCTGCGGCCGGTGGAGGTCCTCGGCACCGGGGCGGTGACCGGCCTGCGGACCGAGCGGGCCGGGCTGGTGGACGGCCGGCTGGTCGGCACCGGGGAGACCGTCGACCTGCCGGCGCAGATGGTGCTGCGGTCGGTCGGCTACCGGGTCGTGCCGCCGGTGGGGCTCCCGCTGGACGAGACGACCGGCACGGTGCCGCACGACGCCGGCCGGGTGCTCCGCGACGGCCGGCCGGTGCCCGGCGTGTACGTCGCCGGCTGGCTCAAGCGCGGCCCGACCGGCGTGATCGGCACCAACAAGCCGGACGGGACGGAGACCGCCCGCTCGCTGCTGGCCGACGCCCCGACGCTGCCCCGGGCCCCGGAGCGCGACCCGGACGCGATCGTCGCGCTGCTGCGGGAGCGCCGGGTCCGGGCGGTCGGCTGGTCCGGCTGGCAGGCCATCGACGCCGCCGAGCAGGCCCTCGGCGCCGCCCGGGACTGCGCCCGGGTCAAGATCGCCGACCGCGGGACGCTGCTGTCCACCGCGTTCCCGGAGCTCAGCGCGGAGGCTGACACGCCGTCGCGGTGAGCCGGGGCAGGTCCATCCCGGCCAGCGCCGGCGCGGTCCGGGCCTGGCCGCCGCGCAGCCGTTGCTGCCGCACGGCCTGCCCGCCCGCCACCTCGTACGTGGTGACCGCGGCCGAGGTCGCCGGCCGGGACGCCCCCGGGCCGTCGCAGCCGACCGCGGCCACGGCCAGCAGCACGGCCGGGGTGCGCCGGGCCGGGTCCAGGTCGCGCAGCAGCCCCGGGTAGTCCCAGCGGGCGACCCGGCGGCCGGACGGCAGGGTCGCCCCGCCGCCGATCTGCTGGTACGCCTCGCCGCGCAGCAGCGGGGCCAGCCCGGTGGCCGGGTCGGGGCGGACCCAGACCGCGAAGCCCAGGTTCGTCGCCCCGGCCGACCGGGCCACGATGTTGGTCACCGGCCGGTCCACCGACACCGCCTCCAGCACGGTCGCGCCCGGGACCCGCGGCCCGTCGGTGCCGCAGTCGGCGGTGGACAGCAGCGGCAGCCCGGCCACCGCCTCCGGCGAGGTCGCCGCCGCCGGCAGGAACCGCGGCCGGTCCGGCTCGCCGGACACGTGCCGGGCCACCGGGCCGCCCCGCCGCACCATCAGCCACCGGCTGTCCGACCAGCCGGCGACCCCGGTCGGCAGCGGGTCGCCGAGGCACCAGCCGGCCAGCCCGACCGCGCAGCCGGCCGGCAGCCGGCCGGAGGGCACGTACGCGCGGCCGGGGCCCTCCCGGGTCACCACGTCCGCGATGGTGACCACGGTCCCGGCCGCGCCGCGGACCGGCACCGCCGGGCAGGCCGCCGCGGGCGCGGACG
>CADCTP010000147.1 GCA_902805565.1 uncultured Mycobacteriales bacterium | reverse complement strand
ACCCACGAACCAGAAGAAAACCCCGAAGGAGCCTTCCCCCACCCGCGGACGGGGTATAAATTGGCACTGACTTTCGGCACGCTGTTGAGTTCTCAAGGAGCAGACGCGCACCCGTCCTGACCTGTCGGTCTCTCCGGGGGCAACCTGACTTACGTTACTCCGTGGGGCTCAGCCAGTCAAACCCGGGGGTCTGAGCTGGGCTGGTACCTCGTGGGGCAACCCGAGCTACTTTACTCCGAGGGGTTCGTCCCGTCAAACCTTGCGGTCCGATCGGAGCTGGTCCCTCGTCCGGCGGTGTTCCTTGCCGACGTGGAGAACTATATACGGCCCGCGGACGGGACGTTTCAGGGGGGTGTCCCCCGGGGACCCCCCGGGGTTCAGGCCAGGGAGATCAGGTCGGCGAGGTCGTCGGACCAGGCGTCCTCGTCCCCGTCCGGCAGCAGGATGACCTTCTCCGGCTTCAGCGCCGTGACCGCGCCCTCGTCGTGGGTCACCAGCACGACCGCGCCGCGATAGGTGTCCAGCGCGCCCAGCACCTGCTCCCGGGACGCGGGGTCGAGGTTGTTCGTCGGCTCGTCCAGCAGGAGCACGTTCGCCCCCGAGGTGACCAGGGCGGCGAGCGCCAGCCGGGTCTTCTCCCCGCCGGACAGCGTGCCGACCAGCTGGTCGACCGCCTCCCCGGAGAACAGGAACGCCCCCAGCACCCGCCGGATCTCCGCGTCGGTGGAGTCCGCCGCCGCCGAGCGCATCACCTCCAGCACGGTCCGGTCGACGTCCAGCTGCTCGTGCTCCTGGGCGTAGTAGCCGAGCCGGAGCCCGTGGCCGGGGAGCACCTCCCCGGTGTCCGGCGCCTCGGTGCCGGCCAGCAGGCGCAGCAGCGTGGTCTTGCCGGCACCGTTGAGGCCGAGCACGACCACCCGGGAGCCACGGTCCACGGCCAGCGAGACGTCGGTGAAGACCTCCAGCGACCCGTACGACTTGGACAGGCCGGCCGCGGTGAGCGGGGTCCGCCCGGACGGCGCCGGCGTCGGGAACTTCACCCGGGCGACCCGGTCCTGCTGGCGCATCCCCTCGGTCCCGGCCAGCAGCCGCTCCGCCCGCTTGGCCATCTGCTGGGCCGCGGTGGCCTTGGTCGCCTTGGCCCGCATCTTGTCGGCCTGGGCCAGCAGCGCGCCGGCCTTCTTCTCCGCGTTCGCGCGCTCGCGCTTGCGGCGGCGCTCGTCCTGCTCCCGGGACTCCAGATATTTCTTCCAGCCGAGGTTGTAGACGTCGGCCTCGGCCCGGTTGGCGTCCAGGTGCCAGACCTTGTTGACCACCTTGTCCAGCAGGTCGACGTCGTGGCTGATCACCACCACGCCGCCGGAGTGGGCCCGCAGGAAGTCGCGCAGCCAGGTGATCGAGTCGGCGTCGAGGTGGTTGGTCGGCTCGTCCAGCAGCAGCGTGGAGGCGTCGGAGAACAGGATGCGGGCCAGCTCGACCCGGCGGCGCTGCCCGCCGGACAGCGTGCCGAGGGGCTGGCCCAGCACCCGGTCGGGCAGGCCGAGGTTGGCGCAGATGCGGGCGGCCTCGGACTCGGCCGCGTACCCGCCGAGGGCGGAGAACCGCTCCTCCAGCCGCCCGTACCGGCGGACGACGGCGTCGCGGGTGGCGTCGTCGACGGCCTCGGCGAGCTCGACCTGGGTCTTCTCCAGGTCGTGCAGCAGGGCGTCCAGGCCGCGGGCGGACAGCACCCGGTCCCGGGACAGCATGGCGAGGTCGCCGGTGCGCGGGTCCTGCGGCAGGTAGCCGACCTCGCCGCGACGCTCGATCGCGCCGCCGTACGGCAGGGTCTCGCCGGCCAGGACCCGCAGGGTGGTGGTCTTGCCGGCGCCGTTGCGGCCGACGAGGCCGATGCGGTCGCCGGGCTGGACCCGGAAGGTGGCGCCGGACAGCAGGATGCGGGACCCGGCGCGCAGCTCCAGGTCGGACACGGTGATCATGGGACTTCTCTCGGGGTGTCGGGACGGGGGCCAGGGCGCGTGCCTGGCCCGGTCAGGACGTACGAGGAGTCACCGGATCAGTGTACGTGCCGGCGCGAGCGGTTTCACCGCTCCGGTGGCGGGGGCGTCCCGTCGGTCTCCATCACCACGAACGACGCGCCGAACGGGTCCCGGAGGTGTCCCATCCGGCCGAACGGCGAGTCGTGCGGCTCGCCGGTCCGGGTTCCCCCGGCCGCCTCGCCGGCCGCGACGGCGGCGTCGGTGTCGGCGACGCCGAAGTAGACCAGCCAGTGCGGCGGGGTCCCCTCCGGTGCGCCGAACATCCCGCCCATGCCGCCGAGCGGGGCGTCCCCGCCGCCGGGCAGGCCGAACGTGGTGTAGTCGGGGCCCGCCATCTCCAGCTCCCGGGTCTCGAAGCCGAAGACCGCGGTGTAGAAGGCCCGGGCGGTGTCCGGGTCGGGCGAGCGCAGGTCCTCCCAGACCAGCCCGCCGGGCTCGGAGTGCAGCTGGGCGCCGATGTGCCCGCCGGCCTGCCAGCCGCCGAACACCGCGCCGGTCGGGTCCGCCGCGACGAACATCCGGCCGGCCGGTCCGAC
Source organism: uncultured Mycobacteriales bacterium (assembly GCA_902805565.1). Lineage (GTDB taxonomy): Bacteria > Actinomycetota > Actinomycetes > Mycobacteriales > CADCTP01 > CADCTP01. The sequence continues at coordinate 4,532 of CADCTP010000147.1, read as the reverse complement.
GTCGCCCGGCGGCAGCAGCATCGTGCCGCCGGCCGCGCCGACCGCGGCGGCGGTCGCGTCGGCGTCGTCGGTCGCCAGGTAGAGCGTCCAGGCCGCCGGGATCCCGGCCTGCGGGGTGGGCCCGACGCCGGCGACGTCGGCCCCGTCGAACCGGGCCATCACGTACCCGTCGGCGTCGTCGTGGGGTTCCGGGAAGGTCCAGCCGAGGACGGCGGAGTAGAAGGCCTGGGCGGCGGGGACGTCGGGGACGGTGAGGTCGACCCAGCAGGGGACGCCGGCCGGCCAGGGCGAGGTGCGCTTCGGCATGGCGCACATCACACTCCGCCCCCGGGTCGGCTGTCGAGTTCCGACGCCGAGGGCAGAAGGAGCACCGGCAGGCCCAGGTCCGGTACGGCACCGGCCGGGACGCCGTCCAGCACGACCAGACCGGCGCCCGCGGCGGCGGCCGGGGTGACCCGGGAGACCGGCAGGAAGCGGAACTCCGGCTCGGCCGCGGCCTCGGCCGCCATCGCCGCGGCGTCGGCCGGGGACGGGTCGCGGGCGATCGGCGTGGAGACCTTGCCCGGCTTGCCGCGGACGGGCGGCGGGAGCTCGGTCGGCAGGTCCATCCCCGGGTGGTCCGGGGTCACCCAGAGCGTGCCGCCGGGGGTGCACAGGCCGGCCAGCAGCCCGGCGGTCGCGTCGCCGGTGGCGTCCTGGCCGTCGGCGACCGCGCCGACCGCCGCCTCCTGCTCCGGGGTCGGCTCGGACAGCCCGAGCAGGCCGAGCGCGGTGGTCAGCGGCAGCGGGTCGGACCGGCCGCGGCGCACCGGCCAGCGCGGGAAGGCGGCGGCCGGCCACACGTACGGCAGGTCGTCGGGCTCGGTCGGGAAGAACGGCCGGTAGTGCTCCGGGTCCTTGCGCAGCAGCGCCGAGCGGTGGCTGACGTGCACCGGCTCGGCGCCCAGCCACGGTGGCAGCCGGCCGCGCTCGCGCAGCTCGGCCAGCTCCGGCACCCGGCCACCGGTGAAGGCCAGCAGCGCGGCCCGGGTCGCGTCGGCCCGGCCGCGGGCCGCCCAGGCGTCGCAGACGTCCAGGCCGTAGCGGACCAGCGCGGGGGTGAAGCCGCGCCACATCCGTACCGCCGGGTGGTTCTTCCAGCCGTACGCGGGCCAGGTCAGGGCGCGCAGGATCTGGTACGTCTCCACCCGCTGCTTGCCCAGCCGCCGGTCGTCGAGCACGGCGGCGCTCGCGACGAAGTCCGGGTACGGGAGAAAGGTCTGCACGGCCGCAGTGCCTACCCCGCCCGCGGCCGGGTACCGCGCCGGGGGTGACCCCGACGATCACCGTGGTGATGCCGGTGCACGGCCAGGCGGCGTACCTGCCGCGGGCGGTGCGGAGCCTGCTCGACCAGGACCGCGCCGACTGGGAGCTGGTCGTGGTGGACGACGGGTCGCCGGTGCCGGTGCGGCTGCCGGCCGACCCGCGGGTGCGGGTGCTGCGCTCGCCGGTCAACACCGGCCTCGGCGCGGCCTGCAACCGGGGCCTGGACGCGGCCCGCGGCCGGTACGTCGGCTACCTCCCGGCGGACGACGTGTTCTATCCCGACCACCTGTCCGCGCTGGTCGCGGTGCTGGAGCGGGCGCCGGTGGCGGTCTGCGGGGTGCGGCACCACGGCGGGGCGGAGAGCCTCGGGGCGCCGCCCGGGTTCTGCCCGCAGCTGGTGCAGACCGGGCACCGGCGCACGGCGGAGCGGTGGACCGAGCGGGCCGCGGGCGAGAGCGACGACCTGGGCCGGCTGTTCTGGTCCCGGCTGCCGGCGCCGGTGCAGACGGGCCGGGTGACCTGCGAGTGGGTGGACCACCCGGGGCAGCGGCACAAGGCGATCCGGGAGGCGTACGACGGCGGGCTGAACGTCTTCCGGTCCCGGTACCGGATCGCGACCCCGCTGCGGTTCCACTCCACCGACAGCGGGTCGGTGGACGAGGTGGCGCTGTACGCCGAGCTGCGGGACCGGGCCTACCCGGTGACCGGGTCGCACGTGCTGCTGGCCGGCGAGCTGGCGTACAACCCGGAGCGGGTGCTGGCGCTGGCCGCCGCCGGGCACCGGCTGTCCGGGACGTGGACGCCGGACGGGCTGGGGGCGAGCACCGTCGGGCCGCTGCCGTTCGGGCACGTCGATGAGGTGGGCGGCGGGGACCCGGACGAGCTGCTGCGGCGGGTGCGGCCGGACGTGGTGTACGCGCTGCTGAACTGGCGGGCGGTGCCGTACTGCGCGGCGCTGCTGGCGGCGGCCCGGCGGCTGCGGATCCCGTTCGTCTGGCACTTCAAGGAGTCGCCGCAGCGCAGCATCGCCCGCGGCGAGTGGCCGGAGCTGGCCGCGCTGGTCACCGGGGCGGACCGGGTGCTGTTCGCCACGCCGGAGGAGGCGGAGTGGTTCCGGCTGGCGCTGGGACCGCTGCCGGCCGCGGTGCTGGACGGGGACCTGCCCTCCGCGCACTGGCTGGCCGAGGAGGTCCCGGCGCGGCTGTCCGAGGCCGACGGCGAGACGCACACCGTGGTGGTCGGGCGGGCGCTGGGGCTGGACGCAGCGACGGTGCAGCGGCTGGCCGCCGCCCGGGTGCACGTGCACCTGCACGGCGCCGTCCGGGCCCCCGGGCCGAAGGGCGAGTGGGCGTCCTGGCTGCACGCGGTCGACCCGGCGGCGCGCCGGTTCCTGCACCTGCACCCGGCCGTGCACCAGGACCGGTGGGCCGCTGTGCTGGGCCGGTACGACGCGGGCTGGCTGCACCGGGTGCCCAGCCGCAACGGCGGCGACCTGCGCCGGGCCGACTGGGACGACCTGAACCAGCCGGCCCGGCTGGGGCCGCTGGCCGTGGCCGGGCTGCCGGTGCTGCAACCGGAGCACGCCGGGCACGCGGTGGCGATGGACCGGGTGGTCCGGACCACCGGGGCCGGGCTGCTCTACCGGGACCTGGACGACCTGGTGGAGCGGCTCGGCGAGCTCGGGCCGGCCCGGGCGGCGATGGCCCGGCACCGGCACGAGTTCACGTTCGAGCACCACCTGCCGACGCTGGAGCGGGCGCTGGCAGGGTGACCGGGCGGCCGGTGGCCGCGGCCTCGGCCACCGCGACCGTCAGCCGGTGGCTGCGCAGCGCCTCGGCGTACGGGACCCGCGGGGTGACCGGCTCGCCCCGCACCGCGGCCACGAAGTCGGCGTCCTCCCGCCGGAACGGGTCCACCCCGACCGGCACCGTGCGGCGCTCGCCGTCGTCGATCACCAGCTCCCGCTCGGTGATCGCGAGCACCAGCCCGTCCGCGACCACCTCCAGCCCGACCCGGTGGCCGCGGGGCAGCAGGCAGCTGGTGGTCAGCGCGCCGACCGCGCCGGCGGCGAACCGCAGGGTGCCGGCGGCCACGTGGTCGATGTCGCCGCGGCCGCCGGGGCTGCGGGCGGCCACCGCGGTCACCTCGGTCACCTCGCCGGCCAGCAGCCGGCACAGGTCCAACAGGTGGGTCGCCTGCTCCAGCAGCTGGCCGCCGGAGCGGTCCCGCACCGCCCACCACGGCGAGCCCGGGGTCCGGTCCAGCCAGGACGCGGACACCAGCCGGGGCGGCCGGTCGGCGAGCAGGTCGGCGGCCCGCTCCACGGTGTCGAAGTAGCGCCAGTGGTAGCCGGTGGCGGTGGGCACGCCGGCCGCCTCGATCTCGGCGGCCAGCGCGGTCGCGGTGGCCAGGTCCAGGCCCAGCGGCTTCTCCACGAACAGCGGCAGGCCGCGGGCCAGCGCGGCCCGCTCCGGCTCGCCGTGCGCGTACGGCGGGACGCAGACGTAGACGGCGTCCAGGTCCTCCCGGTCCAGCATCTGGTGGACGTCCGGGTAGGCGTGGTCGGACAGCGCGGCCGCCCGGCCCGGCTCGGGATCGCACACCGCCACCACCACCGCGTCCGGCAGCGAGCCCAGGGACTCCACGTGCCGGCCGGCGATGAAGCCCGCGCCGACGACACCGATGCGGGTAGGCGGCATACGGCGCGTTTACCCCCGCACCAGCGGGTCACTCAGAAGACATGTCCCTGCTGCTCGGACCGGGGGCCGCGCCCCGCGTGCTCCGGCTGGCCTCGGTCTACCCGGTGCCGGACGGCGGGCTGGGCGCCATCGGGTTCGACCCGGTCGGCGGCATGCAGAACCACACCGGCCAGCTCTCGGCCGAGCTGGACCGGCTGGGGGTGCCGCAGACGGTGCTCACCGCGTACCGGCCGGGGGCGGCGCGGCGGGAGCGGCTGGGCCGGCACGGCGGGGTGCGGCGGGTGGGGGTGCCGACCCGGCTGTTCCGGCAGGGGTACGGCGCGGCCGCGCTGGCCGCCGTGGCCACCCTGCCCGGGCCGTACGGGCTGGTGCACGCGCACCTCGGCGAGGACGTCGCGGTGCTGCCGGTCGCGCTGGCCGCGGCCCGGCGGTGGTCGGCGCCGCTGGTGGTGACCGTGCACCTGAGCCCCCGGCACACGCTGGCCGGGACCGGGCCGCGGGCGGCGTTCCTGCGGGCGGCCGGCGGCG
>CADCTP010000146.1 GCA_902805565.1 uncultured Mycobacteriales bacterium | reverse complement strand
ACGGCGGCCGAGCCGGCCGCCACCGCCCCGACCCGGGCCCCTGCCCCCGGCGGGGTCGCCGGCCCGGCCCGGCAGGACTCCACCGCCGCACACGCCTGAATCCGGCCGCCCGAACCCGGCCCCGGCCCTCAGGACCCGGCCCCGGCCTCGGGCGGCTCGGTTCCGGCCCCGGCCCTTGGGCCCGGCCGCCCCCGGGGCCGTCTCAGCTCGGCGACGGCCCCCGGGCAGCGATTCGCCGGCCCGCGCTGGGGCAGACCGACCGCATGCGGATCGGGTACACGATGATGTGCGAGCAGGCGGACCCCCGGCAGCTGGTCCGGGACGTCGTGCGGGCGGAGGAGGCCGGCTTCGACTTCGCCGTGATCTCCGACCACTACAACCCCTGGCTGGACTCGCAGGGCCACTCGCCGTACGCGTGGAGCGTGCTCGGCGCGGCGGCGCAGGCCACCGAGCGCATCCCGCTGATGACGTACGTGACCAACCCGACCGTCCGCTACCACCCGGCGGTCGTGGCCCAGAAGGCCGCGACGGTCGCGCTGCTGTCCGACGGCCGCTTCACCCTCGGCCTCGGCGCCGGGGAGAACCTCAACGAGCACGTCGTCGGCCAGGGCTGGCAGCCGGTGAACGTCCGGCACGAGAAGCTGGTCGAGGCGGTCGAGATCATCCGGCGGCTGTTCGCCGGCGGGTACGTCAACTTCCGCGGCCGGCACTTCCAGGTCGACTCGGCCAAGCTGTGGGACCTGCCCGACGAGGCGGTCCGGATCGGCCTGGCCGTGTCCGGCAGGCAGTCCTGCACGCTGGCCGGCGAGCACGCCGACCTGATGATCGCCACCGAGCCGAAGCCCGAGCTCGGCGAGATGTTCGACGCGGCCGGCGGCCGGGGCAAGCCCCGGATCGGCCAGCTCGGCATCGCCTACGACACCGACCGGGACGCGGCGGTGGCCCGGGCCCACGACCAGTTCCGCTGGTTCGGGCTCGGCTGGAAGGTCAACGCCGAGCTGCCCGGCCCGGCGTCGTTCGAGGCCGCGTCGCAGTTCGTCACCCCGGAGGACGTGGCCGCGCAGATCCCGTGCGGCCCGGACGTGCGGGCGGTCGTGGACGGCGTGCGGCCGTTCGCCGAGGCGGGGTTCACCGACCTCGCCCTGGTCCAGATCGGCGGCGGGCACCAGGACGCGTTCCTGGACTGGGCCCCGAAGGAGCTGCTCCCGGCGCTGCGGGAGCTCTGAGGTCCGGCCCGGGCTCCAGCACGGCCACCACAGCGTCCTCGGGGCCGGCCGCAGCCGGCGTGGGACCGGCTGCCCCGGGCGCCGGGGGGACGGGCCGGGCGGGGAGCAGAATGGCGCCGTGGGGAGCTCGGAGGCGGTGGCGCTGCGGCGGCTGCTCGACGTCGCGCTGGCGCTCGGCGCCGAGCGGCGGACCGAGCCGGTGCTGCGGGTGATCCTGGACGCCGCCCGCGACCTGGCCGGCGCCCGGTACGCCGCGATCGGCGTGCCCGACGGCGACGGCGGCTTCGGGCTGTTCCTCACCGCCGGGGTGGACGCGGCGACCTGGGCCCGGATCGGCGCCCTGCCCCGTACGCACGGGCTGCTGGGCGCGCTGCTGGACCGGCCCGGCGGCATCCGGCTGGCCGACGTCCGGGCCGACCCGCGGTTCGTCGGCTGGCCGGCCGCGCACCCGGACATGGGCGCGTTCCTCGGGGTGCCGATCGTGGCCGGCGGCGAGGTGCTGGCCGAGCTGTTCCTGGCCGACAAGGTCGACGGCGGCACCTTCACCGAGGCCGACCAGGCGCTGGTGGAGACGCTGTCCGCGCACGCCGCGCTGGCCGTGGTGAACGCCCAGCGCACCGAGCGGGCCCGCGAGCTGTCGGTGGCGGCCGAGCGGGCCCGGCTGGCCCGGGAGCTGCACGACTCGGTGACCCAGACGCTGTTCAGCCTGACCCTGGCCACGGAGAGCGCGGCCGCGCTGGCCGGCTCGGGCGGGCCCGCCCTGGTGGAGCAGCTGGACCAGGTGCGCGAGCTGGCCCGGGCCGGGCTGGCCGAGATGCGCGGGCTGGTGGAGACGCTCCGGCCGGCCGACGTCGACGCCGACGGGCTGGCCGGCGCGCTGCGCAAGCGGGTCGAGCTGCTGCGCCGGGTGCACGACGTGCCGATCGCGCTGCGGGTCCGCGGGCCCGCCTCCGCCGGCCCGACGCTGGACCGGGAGCTGCTGCTGGTCGCCGGGGAGGCGCTGGCCAACGCGCTGCGGCACGCCGCCGCCGGCACCGTACGGGTCGAGCTCGACACCGGCGACCCGCTCCGGCTGGTCGTCGCCGACGACGGGACCGGCTTCGACCTGCCCGGCACGCTGCGGGAGTCCCGCCGGCTCGGGCTGGCCTCGATGCGGGAGCGGACCGAGGCGCTGGGCGGCACGTTCGACGTGGCGACCGCGCCCGGCGCCGGCACCACGGTGACGGTGCGGGTGCCGCGGTGCGGCTGATGCTGGTCGACGACCACGAGCTGGTCCGGGCCGGGCTGCGGACCTTCCTCGGGCTGCAGCCGGACATCGAGGTGGTCGGCGAGGCCGCCTCCGGCGAGCAGGCGCTGGCCCTGCTGCCCGGGCTGGCGCCGGACATCGTGCTGCTGGACCTGGTGCTGCCCGGCATGTCCGGCCTGGACGTGGTGGCCCGGCTGCGGGTCGCCCACCCGGAGGTCAAGGTCGTGGTGCTGACCAGCTACGCGGGGGAGGAGTCGGTGCTGCCGGCGGTCCGGGCCGGGGTGGCCGGCTACCTGCTCAAGGACGTCGGCCCGGCCGAGCTGGCGGGCGCGCTGCGCACGGTGCACGCCGGCGGGGCCTCGCTGGACCCGGGCGTGGCCGCGACGGTGATGCGCGGCGTGGCCGCCCCGGACCCGGCCGGCCCGCTGACCCCGCGCGAGCGGGAGGTCCTGCGGCTGGTCGCCCGGGGCCGTTCCAACCGGCTCATCGCCGGCGACCTCGCGCTGTCGGAGAAGACCGTCAAGGCCCACATGAGCGCGATCCTGGCCAAGCTGGGGGTGGCCGACCGCACCCAGGCCGCCCTGTACGCCGTCCGGCACGGCCTCGCCGACGAGGAGTGACCATGTCCCAGCCTCTCTCCCAGCCCCTGTCCCCGTCCGGGCTCGACGTGCCGGGCGTGCCGGAGACGGTGCTGCCGCCCGGGACGCTCGACCGGCTGCCGGCCGGCAGCCCCGCGCCGCCGTGGCGGGTGCCGGTGCGGGCGGTGCTGTGGCTGGGCCGCGGCCGCCCGCCGCTGCCGCCGGGCTCGCCGTACGCCGGGCGGACCCTGCCGGTGACCGTCGGGGCCCTGGTGGACTACCTGGACAGCCCGGTCGGGCCGTACCGGGAGGTGGTCGGCGGGGTGCTGCTGCGCGGGCCCGGGCTGCACGTGCCGTTCATCGCGGTGGACTCGCTGCCGTCGCTGCGGGCCGGCCGGGAGCACTGGGCGCTGCCGAAGACCCTCGCCGCCTTCGACGACGGCACGGTCACCGGCGCCGGCTGGTCGGTCGCCACGACGACCCGCGGGTACGGGCCGCGGCTGCCGGTGGGGGCGGCGCTGTTCGCCCACCAGGACGGCCGGCGGGCGCTGGTGACCGTACGGGGCCTGGGCCGGGCGGCCGTGCTGACCGTGGCGGCCAGCGGTCCCACCCTGCCGGGCTGGCTGCGCGCCGGCCGGCACCCCGCGGTGGAGCTGCGCGGCTCCGCCACCATCCGCGCCCTGCGCTGACCGGCTCAGGGCAGCCGGGCCAGGACCGCGGCGAGCTGGTCGGCGCTGAGCCAGGACGGGTTGCTGCCGGCCGGCATCCGGATCACCTCGGCGGCGGCGAACGCCGGGTCGCCCAGCAGGTCCGCCCGCGGCACCGGCTCGGCCAGCAGGTCCAGCTCGAGCTCGAGCACCGGCGCCGGCTCGGCGGGGTCCGGCGGCCCGGTGAGCGTGCCCAGCGCGTGCACCCCCGGCTCCCGGCGGCCGGAGACCCACAGCAGGCAGCGCTGGCCGGGCCGCATCAGCCCCAGCCGGTACGACCGCCGCACGCAGCGCTCCAGCCGGCGCGGCCCGCCCGGCCGCCAGCCCGGCGCCACCTCCTGCGGGGACCGGCTGCTCTTCAGCACCCAGCAGGCCACGTCCCGCTCGGTCAGCCGCCCGGCCACGGGTCGGACCAGCACGCCGCGCTCCCTCCTGCCGGTGTGCCGACTGCCTACCCCGGCCGGGGACCGCCGACCCGGGACCGACCCGGGACCTAGGACCAACGGCGTAGCCGGTGCCGCCGCCGGCCCGATGGCACCGCGCCGCGGCGGCGGCAGCGTGGAGGCATGCCCACCGCACTGATCACCGGAGCGTCCCGCGGCCTCGGCCTCGCGCTGGCCGCCGGCCTCGCCGCCACCGGCTGGCGGCTCGTCCTGGACGCCCGCGGCGCCACCGACCTGGACACCGCGGCGGCCACCGTCGCCGCGGCCGCCGCCCGCGCCGCCCGGCCCGCCACCGTGGTGGCGGTCGCCGGCGACGTCACCGACCCCCCGCACCGCCGGGACCTGGCCGCCGCCGTCGCCGACCGGCTCGACCTGCTGGTGCACAACGCGTCCTCGCTGGGGACCACCCCGCTGCCGCCGCTGGCCGGCTACGACCCCGCCGCGCTGCGGGCGGTGCTGGAGACCAACGTGGTCGCGCCGCTGGCGCTGACCCAGCTCCTGCTGCCGGCGCTGCGGGCGGCCCGGGGCCGGGTGCTGGCCCTCTCCAGCGACGCCGCCGTCGCCGCCTACCCCGGCTGGGGCGGGTACGGCGCGAGCAAGGCCGCGCTGGACCGGCTGGCCGCGGTGCTCGGCGCCGAGGAGCCGCTGCTGCGGGTGTACGCGGTCGACCCCGGCGACATGCGCACCGCGATGCACGCCGCCGCGTTCCCCGGCGAGGACATCTCCGACCGGCCGGAGCCGGCGACCGTGCTGCCGGCGCTGCGCCGGCTGATCGACGGAGACCTGCCGCCCGGCCGGTGGACCGCGGCCGAGCTGACCGGCGCCGGGGTCCCGGCATGACCGGGCCCGCGCTGCTGGCCGGGCTGCCCGAGGGGCCGGCCGCGACCGGGCCCGCCGAGGCCCGCGGCCTGGCCCGGGACGGCGTCCGGATGATGGTGGCGACCGGGGACCGGATCGAGCACCGCACCGCCCGCCGGCTGCCGGCCGTGCTGCGCCCCGGCGACCTGCTGGTGCTCAACACCTCCGACACGCTGCCGGCCGCGCTGACCGGGGTGACCGCGGCCGGCGAGCGGGTCGCCGTCCACCTGTCCACCGTGGACCCGGACAGCGGGGTCGAGCCGGCCGCCGCGCTGGCCGGCACCCGGTCCCGGTGGGTGCTGGAGTTCCGCGGGCCGGCCGGACCGTCCACCGCCGACCGCGCCGGCGCCGTGGTCACCGCGCACGGGGCCCGGATCACCGTGCGGGGCCGGCGGACGGCCCGGTTCTGGACCGCCGACGTCGACACCCCGGGGCCGCTGCTGGACTGGCTGCGGCGCACCGGCGAACCGGTCCGGTACGGCTACGCCGCCGCGCCCTGGCCGCTGGCCGCGTACCGCACCGACCACGCCGACACCCCGGGCAGCGCGGAGATGCCCAGCGCGGGCCGGCCGGTCACCACCCGGGTGCTGCGCGACCTGCGCCGGCGCGGGATCGCCGTGGCGACCGTCGTGCTGCACTGCGGGCTGTCCTCGCCGGAGGCGGCCGAGCCGCCGTACCCGGAGTGGTACTCGGTGCCGCCGTCCACGCTGGCGGCGGTGGCCCGGGCCGACCGGGTGGTCGCGGTCGGGACCACCGTCGTGCGGGCGCTGGAGTCCGCGGCCCGGACCGGCCGCGCCGCCGGCTGGACCGACCTGGTGATCGGCCCGGACGACCGGCTGTCGACCGTGCACGGCCTGCTCACCGGCTGGCACCCGCCGCAGGCGTCGCACCTGCGGATGCTGGCCGCCGTGGCCGATCCCGCCCTGCTGCGCCGCTCGTACGCCGCCGCGGCCGAGCACGGCTACCGCTGGCACGAGTTCGGCGACGTGCACCTGATCCTGCCCTGAGGGCGCTCGCCGTCAGGGCAGCAGGCCGAGCGCGTCCCGGCCGATGGTGACCGGGGTGCCGGCGACCTCGACCACGTCCCGCAGGGTGCCGTCCAGCCCGTCGCCCCGGTCCGGGGCGCCCTCGATCGGCGCGCTCCCGGCCGGGAACGGCTCGGTGTTGGCACCGGTGTTCGGGACCGCGGGGCTGCCGCCGTCCTCGCCGAGCCGGGTCCCGGGCGGGTGGTCGTAGTGGGCCGGACCGGGGCGGAGGGTGTCCTCGGTGTCCTGCCGGGGACCGCCGCCGGCGGCCTGGTCGGTCCCGAGGCCCTTGGCGATCGGGTAGTGGCCGGGCTCCGGGTACGACGCGTGGCTGCCGGAGGCGACGTAGGGGACGGGGTGGCCGCCCTCCCGCTCCACCTCGTCCCACGGCACCCGGTGCGGCTTGCCGTGCCCGTAGTAGAGCGCGGCGGCCGGCGTCCCGTCCCGGTCCAGCTCCACGCCGAACAGCTCCAGGTCGCCCTCGTGGTCCCCGAACGCCGTCTTGTCGTTGTACGAGTACCACACCCGGTACATCAGGTAGCGCCTGCCGTCCCGCTCCACCACGGTGAAGTCGACCGGCGCGTCCGTCCCGCCGAGCGCCCGGTCGCCGTCGGGCAGGTCGAGGAACCAGCGGCCGTCCCGGAACACCAGGTCGCCGCGGCGCAGCGCGGCGGCGAGGTCGGCCGGCAGGTGCCGCTCGTCCGGGTGGAACCGCAGGTGCGGCGCGTACTTCCAGGCCAGCGCGACCGGCTGGATGTCCACCTCGGACAGCCCGGCCGGCAGCCCGTTCGGCCCGGCGGTCGCGGCCACCTCCGCCTCGGCGACCTCCCCGGCGGCGGCGGCGTCGGCGGCCCGGCACCGGCGGACGATCTCGGTGGCCTCCCGCTCGGCCCGCCGCCGGGTGTCGCGGTGCTCCTGCTCGGCCCGCCCGGCCGCCGCGGACAGGTGCGCGAACGCGGACCCCGGGCCGGCGTCGCCCGGCGCCGCGGTCATCAGGTCGGCGGCGTCGGACGCCCGGCCGCGGGCGGCCTC
>CADCTP010000145.1 GCA_902805565.1 uncultured Mycobacteriales bacterium | reverse complement strand
GCGCGCCGGGACCCGGCCGCGGCCCGGCCGGCACGGTGGCGCGGTGCACGTCCTGGACCAGGTCGAAGGTCAGCCGGACCTTGGACTTGCCGGCGTCGGCCCGGCGGACCCGCGGCGTGCCGGCGGCGGCGCCGGCGGTGGCGGTGGTGGCGCTTCCGGCGGCGGCCTCCGGGGCCCAGTGCAGCGGCACCACGGCCAGGACGGCTTCCTGGTCCGGGTCCACGCCGAGCAGCCCGGTCAGCCGCGGCTCGTCGAACCACAGCACCGGGTCGGCGACCAGCCCGCGCGCACCCGCCCACATCCGCCAGGTCTGCAGCAGCGCGCCGGTGTCCATGGTCGCGACGTGGTAGCTGAAGCTGTTGTACTTGTAGGAGTTCTGCCAGATCTGGACCCCGAGGACCAGGAACTGGTCGGTGTCCGCCCCGCCGACGGCCTGCCGGACCTGGCCGGAGACGTCCCCGGTGAGCAGCCGCTCCAGCCCGTGCCGGTTCGGCGAGTAGTGGTAGACGCCGGGCAGCAGCGGGCCGCCCGGCCCGGCGGCCCAGTAGACGCTGACCGGGTAGAGGCCGCCGCCGGACGCGGCACCGCGGGACCAGTTCGCCTCCTGGTAGGCGGGCAGCGACGACAGGTCGGTGTTGGCCTGGACGGCCAGGCGCCGCGCCACCAGCCCGTACGAGTCGCGCAGCATCCCGCCGACCAGCGGCAGCGTGAACGGCGCCCCCGGCCCGGGGTCCGGGGCCAGGCCGCGGTCGACCGACGCGTCGGGCGGGTAGTCGCCGGCCGGCAGCGGCAGCAGGTCCGTGCCGGGGAAGTACTTGGCCTTGCGCGGCTTGTCCCGCCAGTTCGGGGAGAAGTCGACCGGCTCCATCTGGACCCGGCTGCGCCACATGACGGCGTCGGCGTACTGCTGGGCGACACTCATCCCGGCCTCCTCTCGGTCTGGCCTCACGGGAACGGGTGGGGGGCGAGGTTCAGGTCGGCGTCGGTCAGGTCCCGGTCGGTCCGGCCGGCCTCCCGGAACGCCGTCCGCAGCCGCGGCATGGACAGCGCGCGCTGCCGGCGCCAGCCGAAGTCGATCGGGACCAGGCCCGGCACCAGCACGCTGGCGGTGGCCAGGCCCAGCGCGGCCTGCTCGGGGCTGGTCTGCTCGACCGCGATCACGTCGAAGCCCCGGCCGGCGAGGACGTCGACGCACCAGCGCAGGTCCTCGGTCAGGTCGTCGGCCAGCGGCACCGCCAGCGAGTCGAGCGGGACCTTCTCCCGGCGCGGGGCGAGCAGGAAGTCGGCGTGCCGGCTCATCTCGGGCAGGCCGTACAGCATCGGGTGGTCATGCAGGCTGAGCACCTGCCCGAAGTCGGTGGCCATCGGCTGCAGCCGGGACCGGTCCCGCTCGGCCCAGCCGCGCAGGTTCGGCGCGTCGGTGGCGATCTCCGACAGCGCGGCGGCGAGCACGTCCTCCGGGTCCAGCCCGGCCCCGGCGCCGAAGCACAGGGCGCCCAGGCCGCCGTCGTCCCGGACCGCCATCGCGGTCACCACCGGGATCGGGAAGGACACCCGGGTGTCGAAGAACCGGGCCGTGTAGCCGATCATCGCCAGCCGGTCGATCAGCGCCCTGCTCTCCGGGCGGCGGACCGAGGCGGGGTCGATCTCCGGCAGGTCGGCCCGGCCGTACCAGGACAGCAGGAAGGCGTCCCGCTCGACCACCTCCAGCAGCCCGAAGAGGACGGCCTCCTCCAGGCAGCCGCCGGACGCGCAGCCGTTGGAGGTCTCCTGCACGAACCGGGCGGCCAGCCCGCCCTCGGCCGAGTAATAGGTGAGCACCTCCGGCACCAGGACCGGGCGGTCGTCGCGCAGCGACCAGCCCCAGACCCAGGGGATCTCCCGGTCGGTGGTGAACGGCCGGACCGCGGGCTCGGCAGCGTACAGCTCAGGGGTGTAGAGGCCGCAGGTGCGCGGGTCCAGCGCGGTGTCGCCGAGGGAGTCCAGCGAGGCGACGACCCGGGTGCGCCGGCCGCGCGGCTGCATCCCGGCGAACCGCTCCAGCCCCTCGAGCATGCCGACCCGGAAGCTGTGGCGGTAGTCGGTGGTGTGGCCGCCCCAGTACGTCTCCCGCAGGTAGCCGCCGGAGCGCTGGGTGAACAGGCCGGTGACCGAGGAGGTCGTGGTGGAGATCAGGTCGGGGACCAGCCCGGCCCCGAGCACGCCGGCGGTCGGGTCGACCATGGCCCGGGCCGGGAGGTCGTAGTCGTCCACGTCGCGGACCCGGAAGTCGGTCGGCGCCCGCTTCGGCCGCGGCCGGGGGGCGAACCGGGCCCCCTCCGCGCTGTCGTCCACCGGGTCGCCGCAGGCCGGGCACTGCGAGTCGGCCAGCAGCGCGGCGCCGGTGACCTGCAGCGTCGCCAGGTCCAGCCGCAGCAGCGGGGCCGGGTCGGTCCGGGGCAGGGTGCCCAGGTGGGCGGCCAGCGCGGCCAGCATGTCGGCCACGAACGGCAGCGTCCAGGGCGGGGCCCCCAGCGCGGTGGTGCCGCCGCCCAGCTCCAGGGCGTCCCGCAGCCAGGCCGGGCGGACCGCCTGCCAGCGCCGGCCGAGACAGGTCGGGCAGGGACCGGGCCCCGCGGCCGGCCCGACGATCGCCTCGTCCCCGTAGACGTGCACCGGCACGGGCAACCGCGCCGCGTCGACCGGCCCGGCCCCGGCGCCCGGGAGGCCCGTGTCACCGGTGGCCGGGAGACCACCGCCGGCGCCCGGGAGGCCGGCGTCGCCGATGCCCGTGGAGCCACCGCCGGCGCCCGGGGCGTCGGCGGCCGCCGGGACGGCCAGGGCGTCGTGCGCGCCCAGGGTGCGGACCGTGACCGGGACGGTCGCGGCCGGGCTGGCGGCGACCAGGCCGGCCAGCGCGACCGCCCAGTCCGGACAGTCGGTCGGGTCAGCGCCCATCGTCCGCCCCGGCCTCGGCGCCGGCCGCCGGGCCGGCCAGCAGCACCCGGGCCACGTGCAGGCCACCGGCCCGCAGGTCGGCCGGCGTCGACCCCACCACCAGCACGTCGGTGCCCGCGGCCCGCAGCGACTCCAGCAGGTCGGCCACCATCACCTCGGTCGACCGGGCGCCGGTGGTCCCGGTCACCGGCACGGCGGCCGGCTCCAGGTCGGCCAGCAGCGGGTCCCCGGTCGCGGCGTCCGGCCGCTGGACCTGCTCGAGCAGGTCGCGCAGCGCCGCCACGGCGGCGGAGCGCCAGTCGGTCGCGGTGCCCAGCGCCCAGCGCGGCGTGTCCCCGCCGGTGCGGGCCAGCAGCACCGGCACCGGCCCGGCCAGCTCCAGCAGCTCGACCTCGACGGCCAGGGTGTCGGCCGACTTCAGCAGGAAGGTCAGCTCCGGGTCGGTGTCGTCCAGGGTCACCCGGAGTACCTCGCCCCGCCCGCGCAGGGCCCGGGTGAGCGCCGCGAACCCGAGCGCCGACAGCAGCCCGGCCACCACCGCGGCCGGGGCCGAGCCGGCCGCGCCCAGCCCGGCCGAGGTCCGGGTGACCAGCCCGGCCGCGTTCCAGGGCCCGAACGGGCGGGCCGCCGCCGCCGGCACGAGCACGGTCGCCCCGGACAGCAGCGACTCGGCCGGCACCCAGTCGGTCACCGCGCCGGCCAGCCCGCTCGCGGTGCCCAGCCGGGCCGCCGGCACCACCGGGTCGCCGCCGGCCGGCCGCACCCCGGCCAGCGGCACGACCTCCTCCACGTACGCGCCGGCGGCGGCCGACAGCGCCCGCAGCCGGGCCCCGGCCACGTGCAGCACGTCGAACGCGGTGACCGGCCGGGTCCCGACCTCGACCGTGCCGACCTTGAGCGGGAGCTGGGTGACGTCCTCGTCGGCGAACCGGCGGAACGGGCCGGTGTCCGGCTGCACCAGCACCGACCGGGTCTCCAGCTCCGCCAGGGTCCGCTCCCCGTCGGCGGCCGGGTCGGCGGCGGGCGGCGGCGGCTGCCAGGCCAGCACGGCGTCCCGGTCCACCGGCTCGGCCGCGGGCGCCGGGCAGAACGGGCAGCGCGGGTCCGGCAGCAGCGGCTGCCGCTGCACGTCCAGCGAGGCGACGTCCTGGACCAGCACCCGCCCGTGCGTCTCCGCGGCCAGCGCGCCGGTGCGCAGCCGGAACACCTCGTAGCCGAGCAGGTTGCCGAGCATGGCCGCCAGCGGCCCGCCGAGGGCGGTGGGCGACCCGAGCCCGGGCAGCGCCACCGACGCCCACAGCCCGGCGGCCGCGGCCGGGTCGCCGGTCGAGCCCAGCCGCAGCGCCGCGCAGGCCCAGCAGCCGGCGGTGCCGGTCACCGTGGCCGGGCCGACGACCACCTTCCCGCCGACCGTCCAGGCCGGCAGCACCGTCGTGGTCGCCGGCAGCCCGGCGCGCAGCAATTCCAGCACCCGGCCGGGGCCGGCGTCCGGGGTGACCAGCACGACGTCGTACGCGCCCGGGTCGGCGACCCCGGTGAGCTCGACCGGGCAGCCGGCGGCGGCCAGGTCCGTGGCCTCGGCGGCCAGCCCGTCGTCGTCGAACTGCAGGGCGACCGCGCCGGCGCCGTTGCGGACCAGGGCCAGCGCGGCCCAGCGGGCGACCTCGTCGGTGCCGAGCACGGCCACCCGGCCGGCGCGGAAGCGGGCGAACCGGCGGGCGGCGTCGCCGGAGTAGTGGTCCACGTACGCCAGCTGGGCGGCGAACCGGGTGGCCACCGCGGCCGGCAGCTCGCCCGGGCCGTCGGTGCCGGGCTCGACGTCGCGGGCGAAGCCGCGGTCGTACAGGGTGGCGACCAGGCCGGCGATCATCGCCCGCCGGCCGTCCGGCAGGCCCTCGCACAGCTCGGCCACGGTGGCGGTGCCGTCCAGCCGGGGCACCAGCATGGTGGCGAACCGGTAGGCCGAGCGGCCGGTCAGGGCGAACCCGCCCTGCGCGTTGTGGAAGACCGCACCGCTGCCGGTGTCGGTGCACAGCACGTCCCGGCGGACCCGGGGGCGGGTGTGCGCCACCCGCTCCCACACCGGGGACACGGGTGCCGTCGCCACCGCGGGCACGGTCTGGGTCACGGTCTACCTCCTGGGGTCGCCGGGGTCATGCGACATCCGGCCGGGCGGTCGCCAGCGCGCCGGCGAGGGCCGGCGCGGGTCCGCTGGACAGGCCGGCCGCGGCCCCTCGGGTGAAGGTCCGCAGCAGCGCGTGGACGTGGTAGCGGTCGTGGCCGGCCGCGGTGAGCAGGCCGGCGTCGACCAGGCCGCGCAGCACGTCGGCCCCGGACTCGGCCGGGGCCAGGTCGTCCTCGGCGCCGCCCGACGGCGGGAAGGGCGCCGGGCGGTCGGCCGGGGTCTCCAGGTCGTCCCCCCGCAGGACGGCCTGCTGCAGCTGGCGCAGCCCGGTGCCCGGGTCGACCCCCAGCTCGTCGCGCAGGTGCCGGCTGATCCGCTGGAGTTCCGTCAGCGCGTCCGCCCGGCGGCCGGTCCGGTGCAGCGCCTCGATCAGCTGCTCCCAGAACCGCTCGTGGAAGGGGTGCGCCTCGGCGGCCGCGCGGAGCTCCGCCAGCACCTGGCGACATCGCCCGGCGGCGAGCTCGAGGTCGAAGACCCGCTCCTGGGTGCGCAGCCGCTCCTCGTCCAGGCGCGGGACGTCCTCGCGGTGCAGCGCCTCGGACTGCACGTTGGTCAGCGCCGGCCCCCGCCACAGCGAGAGGGCCGAACGGAGCAGCCGGAGCTCCTCCTCCGGGTCGGCGGCCCCGGTCGCCCGGTGCACCCGGTCCCGGAAGCAGGTGAGGTCGAGCAGCTCGGGGTCGGCGGTGATCCGGTAGCCGCCGGGGATCGCCTCGATCGCGTCCGCCGCCACCCCGTACTTCGCGAACAGCCGGCGCAGCCGCAGCACGCAGGTCTGCAGGGCGGCCTTGGCGGTGCTCGGCTGCTCCTCGCCCCAGATCCGGCGCTGCAGGAACTCGACGGAGACCATCGCCCCGGGGTGCAGCAGCAGCGTGGCCAGCAGCGTCGCGGGTTTCGAGGGCTGCAGCACGACGATCGAGGCGTCGTCGGCGATGCTCAGCGGACCCAGCACGAGGAAGCGCGGCGTGCCGTCCCCGGTCGCCGCCTCCGCAGCCTCAGCCGTCACCTCGCCGCCCTCCACCGCCGCTGGGATGCCGGCGCCTCGGAGCGGGCCGGTCCGGAGATCATGGCGAGCGGCCGCTTTCACCGTGCTTTCTCCGTGCTTGTCCAAGCACCATCAGTGGTCCCAGGGTTGGGCCGTTCGGTAGTGCGGCCGTACGCCGACCGTTCGGCTCAGCAGGATGGGCGTTCGTCTGATTCGCCCCGATCAGCGGGCGGCTCGTGGGGGTGACCCGCCAGTAGCATGGGGTGCCACCGGGGTACGAATCGGTTGGAGGAGGACAAGTTGGAGTTTCGTGTCCTCGGCCCGCTGGAGGTCGCCGACGGCCCCCGACGGCTGCGGCTCGGCGCACCCATGCAGCGGGCGCTGCTGGGCCAGCTGCTGCTCACCGCCGGCCGCACCGTCCCGGTGGAGGAGATCGCCGACCGGCTCTGGCCGGACCGCGCCCCGCGCCGGCCGCGCAACGCCGTGCAGCTGCTGGTGCTGCGGGTGCGCCGGGCGCTGGCCGACTTCGGCTGCGACGGGCTGATCGAGTCCGTCCCCGGCGGCTACCGGGCCCGGACCGCCGAGCACCAGGTCGACGCCCGCACGTTCGCCGAGCTGGTGGGCGAGGCCGACGCCGCCGCCGGCCGCGGCGACCCGACCGGGGAGCGGCTGCTGCTGGTCCGGGCGCTGGGCCTCTGGCGCGGCGAGGTGCTCGGCGAGCCGCCGGCCGGCTGGCAGGCCTCGGCCGAGGTGGAGCAGCTGGAGGCGCTGCGGCTGGTGGCGATCGAGCGGCTGGCCGCGGCGGACATCGGCGACGGGCACCCGGAGCGGGCGATCCCGCTGCTGCGCGAGCGGCTGCGGCAGGACCCCGGCCGGGAGCGGGTCAGCCAGCTGCTGATGCTGGCGCTGTTCCGCAACGGGCAGCGGGCCGAGGCCCTGGAGGCCTACCAGGAGGCCTACCGGTACGCGGTGGACGAGCTCGGCTTGGAGCCGGGCCCCGCGCTGCGCGCC
>CADCTP010000144.1 GCA_902805565.1 uncultured Mycobacteriales bacterium | reverse complement strand
CGACCCAGGCGAGGCCGGCGACGCAGCCGCGGCCGGCGCCGGGCCCGGTGAAGGCGGCGCCGGGCTGGTCGGGCATCGGGTACGGCGCCAGCACGCTGGCCACCGCGGCCACCCCCAGGCCGGCACCCAGCACCGCCGCCCCGGCCCCCACCGACACCGCCACCGCGGGCACCGCCGCCGGCGCGACCGGCACGGCCAGCACGGTCGAGACGGCCAGGATCCAGCCCAGCGACAGCATCGCCGCGGCCAGGTGCCGCCCGGCCAGGTCGGTACGGATCTCCCGCTCCGACCCGGTCGCGGCGACGGTCAGCCAGAAGCCGGACCCCTCCGGGCCGAACTGGTTGAACCCCAGCGAGGCCGCCAGCAGCGCGCTGAACATCGCGGCGACCAGCGGGGCGTACCGGCCGGAGTCCCACAGCGCGAACGCCGGCACCGCTGCACCGAAGATCATCATCTGCAGCCAGCTGAGCTTGAGCCGCGGGTCCCGCCAGCCGTAGCGCAGCTCCTTGGCGGCGACCGCGCCGAGCCGGTCGTCCGGCAGCAGCCCGAGCAGGCCGGTACGGCGCCGCCGCGGCGGGGTGGTGGACGCGTCCACCACCACCAGGGCGGCGCCGAGCGCGGCGTACCAGCCGGCGACGAGGACGGCGACGGTCGCGGCCAGGTACGCCAGCCCGGCCAGCGCCGCCGGCCCGGACCCGGCCGACGCCGACGCGACCGCGTCGACCCCGGCCCCGGGCGGCGTCCAGCGCAGCACCGCGCCGATCCGCAGCAGGCCGCCCTCGCCGAGGTTCTCCGCCAGCAGCCGCGGCGCCTGGGCGGCCAGCACCACGCCGATCCCGACCAGCACGGCCAGGTCCCGGCCGCGCCGGCTGCGCAGCAACCGGGACAGCGAGGAGGTGACGACCCGCCCCAGCAGCAGGCACAGCGCGGTCAGCAGCGGCACCGCGACGACCGCCACCGGCACCGCCGCCCAGGACGTGGTCACCGCGGCCACCGCCGCGGCCAGCAGCAGGAACGTCAGCAGCGACGGCACCCCGACCGTCGCCGCGAGCAGCAGCCCGGCCAGCAGCCGGCCGCGGCGGATCGGCAGCAGCGCCAGCCGGCTCACGTCCAGGGTCTCGTCGACGCCGAAGGCGGCGATCGGCACCGTCGACCAGCCGATCGCCAGCACCGCCGCCACCAGCATCCCGGCCGCGGCGGCGACCGGCGGGTCGTCCCGCAGCACCTGCAGCCCGGCGCCGACCGCGGCGGTCCCGACCAGCCCGAACACCAGGCCCAGCACCAGGAACGCCGCGCGGCCGGGGCTGCGCAGCGCGTTGCGGACCAGCCGCAGCTTCAGCCGGAGGAAGAGCCCAGCCACCGCAGCTCGCCGTCCCCGGGGCCGTCCGCCCCGACCAGGGCCAGGAACGCGTCCTCCAGCGTCCGGCCGGCCCGCACCGACCCGATCGGGCCGGCCGCCACGACCGAGCCGCGGTGCAGCACCGCGACGGTGTCGCAGAGCCGGTCGACCAGCTCCATCGCGTGGCTGGAGAAGACGACGGTCGAGCCGGAGCGGGTGTAGCGCTCCAGCACGTCCCGGATCACCCGGGCCGACACCGGGTCCACCGCCTCGAACGGCTCGTCCAGGAACAGCACGGCCGGGTTGTGCAGCAGCGCCGCGGCCAGCCCGATCTTCTTCCGCATCCCGGTCGAGTAGTCGGCGACCAGGGTCTCCCCGGCGCCGGCCAGGTCCAGCACCCGCAGCAGCTCGTCGGCGCGGGCGTCGGCGTCCGCGCCGGGCAGCCCGCGCAGCCGGCCGGTGAAGCCGAGCAGCTCCCGCCCGGTCAGCCGCTCGAACAGCCGCAGCCCCTCCGGCAGCACCCCGCTGCGGGCCTTGGCGGCGACCGGGTCGGCCCACACGTCGTGCCCGGCCACCCGCACGGTCCCCGCGGTCGGCCGGACCAGGCCGGTGGCCATCGACAGCAGCGTCGACTTGCCGGCGCCGTTCGGCCCGACCAGGCCGAAGAAGCTGCCCTGCGGGACGGTCAGGTCGACCCCGGCCACCGCGACGGTGTCCCCGAAGCGGCGCACCAGCCCCCGGATCTCGACCGCGTCCACGGTCCCATCCTGGTGCACCGGCCGGGGTGGCCGGCTACCCGGCCCGGGGCAGCCGGGCCACCGCGTTGATGAACGCCTCGGTGATGGTCCGCGGGTCCGCGGCGGCGAACACGGTGCCGCGGGTGGCGGCGGCGATCCGGCCCAGCTCGGCCCGGTCGGCCTCCGGCCCGTACGCCAGCGCCACCACGTGCACCGGCCGGTCCGCCCGGTACGCCGCCTTGAGCCGGGTCAGCAGCTGTCCGAGCGTGATGCTGCCGCGGTCCTCGTTCCGCCCGTCGGACAGCAGGAGCACGGTGTTCACCGCGTCCGGCCGGTAGGACGCGCTCGCCGCGGCGTACGCGGCCAGCACGCTGTCGTACAGGCCGGTGCCGGTCCGCGGCCGCATCCCCTGCCAGGCCGCGACGACCGCGGCCCGCCGGTCCGGGAACCGGCCGACCCGGTCCGAGGCCGGGCCGAGCCCGACCAGCTGCCGGTGGTCCCGCTCGCCCGCCAGCCGCTGGGAGAACTCCCACAGCCCGATCGAGTCCCGGTCCTGGGTGAACCCGAGCGCGGCGATCGCCGCCTCCTTGGCCAGGTCCAGCCGGGTCCGGTTCGCGGTGCCGTCGACCGGGGCCGCCATCGACCCGGACACGTCGACCAGGCTCAGCGTGGACAGCGGGCGGGTGATCAGCTGCCAGGCCGACTGCGCGGCCGCCGGGCCCTCCGGGGTGACCGGCTGCACCGGCTCGATCCGGGCCGCGGTCAGCCCGCGGCCGGGCTCGGTCAGCTCCGGCCCGGTGGTGCCGTCCGCCCGGCGCAGCCCGAACCCGGCCAGCTGCTGCTGCGCCGAGTCCGACAGCAGCCAGCTGCGGAAGTCCTCGGCGACCGCGCGCTCGCCGTCGTCCACCCACGGCCCGGCCAGCACCGCGAGCGGGAAGTCCGCGGCCAGCTGCCCGCCCAGCGGGTACGTCGCCCGCAGGGCCACGGTCGGCTGCCGGCCGTTGTAGTTCCACACGTCCTGCTCGTACACGGCCAGGATGCCGACCTTGCCGAGCAGCTCCCGGGTGCTGGCGGTGGCCGCGGCCTGCTGGAGCAGCGCCGGCCCGCTCGACGGGGCCGCGACCAGCGTGCGGACGAAGCTGAACAGCCCGTCCCGCGCGTCCACCTGCCCGAACGCGGTCGCGCCGACGTCCTTGGGGGCCTGCCCGGTCAGCGTGCCGACCGCGGCGGTGACGAAGCTGGCGCCCACCGTCGTCCGGCCCGGGTCCAGCGTGGAGAACTTGATCGGCCCCCACTCCGGCTGCCCGGTGGACAGCCGGCCCCAGCCCGCCGGCCGCTGGGCCAGCGTCAGCAGGTCGGCGAAGCGCGGCTCCCGGCGGGCCAGCACGCGCAGCTGCTGCACCGCGTCCCGCGGCATGGCCAGCGCCAGCGGGGAGGAGGCGATCGAGGTCACCGGCACGGCCAGCGCCGGCATCCGGGCCGCGGCCCGGGCCAGCCCGAAGGTGGTCGAGGACTCCGAGACCCAGACGTCCAGGTCGTCCTGCGGGGCGCCGCCGCTCGCCGCCCGTACGGTCCCGCCGATCGACCACGGCTGGACCGTCCGCACCACCGCCCGCGCGCAGCTGCCGGCCACCTGCCGGCCGAGCCCGGTGTACGACTCCGCCAGCGTGCTCAGCCAGGGCTGGACGGTCGGGTCCGCGCCCACGTCCAGCTGGATGCCACCGCCGCAGCCGGCGGCGTCGCCCGGCGCCCCGCCGGCCGGCGACGTCCGGTCCCGGATCACCGCGATCGACGCCCCCAGCACGACCCCGACGGCGACCACGGCGAACAGCGACCTCCACGGGAAGTCGCGGTCCAGCAACGGGTGGTGCCGTCCCATGTCCTCGCCACTCCCGCCGGGCCAGGTGGTCAGTTGCCCGAGTCCACCACGGGAAGTGGTGGAACCAACACCGGCAGACCGGGTCTTTGGGTCAGCGAACCCAACAACCGGGCATGCTGTGCCGGTGACGCGCAGCTTCGTCGCCCTGGGCGACTCGTTCACCGAGGGTCTGGAGGACGATCTGGGGCCCGACCGGCGGCACCGCGGCTGGGCCGACCGGGTGGCCGCCGCGCTGGCCGTGCGGGAGGACGGCATCCGGTACGCCAACCTCGCCGTCCGCGGCCGGCTGCTGGACCAGGTGATCGCCGGCCAGCTGCCGGTGGCGCTGCGCCTGGCCCCCGACCTGGTCTCCTTCCACGCCGGGCCGAACGACGTGCTCCGGCCGCGGGCCGACGTGCCGGCCCTGCTCACCCGGTACGACGACGCGGTCGCCGAGCTGCGCGCGGCCGGCGTCGACACGCTGCTGTTCACCGTGATCGAGCGGACCGGCACCGGGCGGACCGCGCAGCGGCTGGCCGCCCGGTTCGGCGCGTTCAACGACGGGGTGCGGGCGACCGCGGACAAGCACGGCGCGCTGCTGGTGGACCTGGCCGCGGTGCCGGTGCTGCGGGACCGCCGGCTGTGGCACACCGACCGGCTGCATCTGAACTCCGAGGGGCACGCCCGGGTGGCGGCGGCCGTGCTGGAGACGCTCGACCTGCCCGAGGAGGCGCCCGGCTGGTGGCGGGAGGCGGTGCCGGGCAGCATGCGCGCGACCCGGCGGGCCGCGCTGGTGGCGGACGTGCGCTGGATCCGCGTCCACCTGCTGCCCTGGATCGGCCGCCGGCTGCGTGGCGTGTCCAGCGGTGACGGGCTGACCGCCAAGCAGGTCGAGCTGGTCGACGTCCGCCCGGCGCAGGCCGCTCCCTAGGCCTCGTGCCGCAGCTCGTACGGCGGGGGCGGGGTCCACCGGGCGCCGTAGCCGAAGCCGGGCCGCAGCCGGTCGAAGACCAGGTGCACCTCGGCGGCGTCGTCCACGGCGACCTCGTCGGTGTCCGGCAGGCCGTCGTCGAGGTCCCGCGGGAAGACGCCGTCGACCCGCCACACCTCCGTCGGCACCCGCTCCGGGTCGAACCGGACCCGCAGCTCGAACCGGTCGCACCGGCGGGGCGCGTAGTGCACGTAGTGATTGCGCATCGGCTGGTCCGGCGGCACCCGGAAGAGCAGGCCGTACTCGTGGGCCTCGCCGGCGCGCAGCGGCCGCGGCAGCCGCAGGGCGTACCGGAAGCGGCTGGCCGTGACCCGCTCCCGGCCGATGATGGTCGCGCCGTAGAGCGCCTCGACCAGCAGGTCGTGCGGGCCGGTCCGGGCCGGGCCGTCCCGCGGGACGGTGATCAGCGCGTCGATCTCGGTGAGGCCGTCGACCGTGGCGACCACGACCCGGGTGTCCATCGCCTCCGGGGTGGGCCGGTCCAGCCGCAGCAGCGCGCGGAACTCCCGCACGTACCACCGCTCGTCCTCGTCCCCGGCCGGCCGGACCGGCGCGACCGGCGCCGGCGCGGCCGAGGCGTGCTCGGCCATCGCGGCCAGGCCGAGGTCGACCCGGCGACGGGCGGTACGGACGTCCCGGCGGAGCTGGTCGGCCAGCCACTGCACCCGCTCGGCCAGGAACGGTTGCTGGGCCGCCGGCAGCAGGGCGAGCGCGGCCCGGGCGGCCAGCGCCAGGTCCGCCGGCAGCGGCTCGGCCAGCCGGTCCAGGGTGCCGATCACCTTGCGGCGGGTGACGCCGGTGCTGTCCTGCTCGCCGACGCCGGCCAGCTCCCGCAGCCGGGGGCCCAGGACGATCCGCGCCGCGTTGACGCCCCGGCCCTTGCGCAGCGTCTTCAGCTCATCGAGCAGCGCGTCATCGCCGTCCTGCACCATTCGGCCCCCCGAAGGTCACATCGCTGCACTGCGCGGCCGCAGTCTAGCGACAACCGGTCCTGTCGGTCGGTGTTCGGATGATCGTCCGGCTCGGATGTCCACTCGCGCGCCGGCTGTCCACGATCTCGCCTTACCCGCCCGCGGCGTCCTGCCGATGCTGGGTGCCGGCGGAGGGGGAGCGCATGCCGTGGCAGGGGGTCAGCATCGACCTGGGCACGATGTGCTCGGTGACCGCGGGGCGGCCCGGTCGGGGCGGTGCCGCGGTGCTGCCCGACCGGGACGGCCGGCGCGGTACGCCGTCGGTGGTCGCGTTCGACGCCGGCCGGGCGCTGGTGGGTGCGCCGCGGCCGGGGGCGATCCGGTTCGTCAAGACCGCGGTCGGCGACCCGACCTGGCGGTTCCGGGTGGACGGGATGTCGCTGCGGGCCGAGGAGGTCACCGCGGTGCTGCTGCGGACGCTGCGCGAGGACGCCGAGCGGGCGCTGGGCCGGCCGGTGTCCGAGGCGGTGCTCACGGTCCCGGCCTCCTTCGACGCCGCGGCCCGGCACGCGGTCGCGCAGGCCGGCCGGATCGCCGGGCTGGCCGCGCACCGGGTGGTGTCCGAGCCGACGGCGGCGGCCGTGGCGTACCGGCGGCGGATCGGGGTCGGCCGCACCGTCCTGGTGTACGCGCTGGGCGGCGGGTCCTGCGACGTCAGCGTGCTGCACCGGGACGCCGCCGGCCTGGCCGTGCTGGCCACCGCGGCCGACCGCGAGCTGGGGGCCTGGGACTGGGACAACGCCCTGCTGCGGCTGGTGCTGGACCGCGAGACCCGGCTCGGCCCGCTGGACGGCGGCCCGGGCGAGCTGCGGCTGCGGGCCGCGGTGGAGGACGCGAAGCTGGCGCTGTCGGCGGGGTCCGCCGCGACCGTGCTCGAGTCGGTGACGGTGACCCGGGCCGAGTTCGAGCGGGCCACCGCGGCGCTGCTCGCCCGGACCCGGCGGCTGGTGGACGCCGCCCTGGGCGCGGCCGGGGTGACCGCGGGGGAGCTGGACGGGGTGCTGCTGGCCGGCGGGCCGACCCGGATGCCGATGGTCCGCCGGATGCTGCGGACCGCGCTGGACCGCCGCCCGGGCACGGTCGCCGAGCCGGCCGAGGTGGTCGCCCTGGGCGGGGCGCTGCTGGACCGGGTGCCGGTGCGGGAGGTCGCCTCGCTCGACCTGGGCGTGCTGGCCCGGGACGCCACCGGCGCCTCCCGGCCGGTCGTGCTGGTCCGGGCGGGCACGCCGCTGCCGGCCGCCGGGACGGCGGTGTTCCACCCGCTGGCCGAGGGGCAGCGCCGGTTCGTGCTGGAGGTGACCCAGGGCGACCCGCCGGTCCGGCAGCACCGCGCGGCCGTCGGGCTGCCGGCCGGGCGGCCCGGCCCGATCGAGGTCAGCTGCGCGTACGACCTGGACCAGCGGCCGTCGGTGCGGGTCCGGCACGTGCCCAGCGGCCGGTCGCTGGCGGACGTCGCGGTCGTCGGCCCGGCCGCGCTGACCGACGCCGAGGTCGCCGACGCCGCCGACCGGGTGCGGGCGCTGACGTCCGGGTGACCCGAGGTCACGACGGGGCGGGCGCCGCTCCCCGTACCGGTCGTCCACAGGCCGGGCGGGGGCGGGGCTGGCGCCGCCTAGACTCGCCGGGTGGTCGCGACGGCTCCGGAGACAGCGCTCGACCTGCTGGGGCGGGTGTTCGGCTACGACGCCTTCCGCAGTGGGCAGCAGGACATCATCGAGCACGTCATCGCCGGGGGCGACGCCCTGGTCCTGATGCCGACCGGTGGCGGCAAGTCGCTCTGCTACCAGATCCCGGCGCTGCACCGGCCGGGCGTCGGGGTGGTGATCTCGCCGCTGATCGCGCTGATGCAGGACCAGGTCGACGCGCTGCGGGCGCTCGGCGTGCGGGCCGGTTTCCTCAACTCCACCCAGGACCCGGACGAGCGCCGGATGGTCGAGGCCGAGTTCGTGGCCGGCGAGCTGGACCTGCTCTACCTCGCCCCGGAGGCGCTGCGCTCGGCCGGCACCCAGCGGCTGCTGGAGCGGGGCACGATCGCGCTGTTCGCCATCGACGAGGCGCACTGCGTCGCCCAGTGGGGGCACGACTTCCGGCCGGACTACCTGGCCCTGTCGATGCTGCACGAGCGCTGGCCGCGGGTGCCGCGGATCGCGCTGACCGCGACGGCGACCCGGGAGACGCACGCCGAGATCGCGCAGCGGCTCGACCTCGGCGGCGCCAAGCACTTCGTGGCCAGCTTCGACCGGCCCAACATCCGCTACCGGATCGTGCCCAAGGACGACCCGCGCCGGCAGCTGCTCACCCTGCTGCGGGCCGAGCACCCCGGCGACGCCGGCATCGTCTACTGCCTGTCCCGGGCGTCGGTGGACAAGACCGCCGAGTTCCTGGTGCGGAACGGGATCCAGGCCCTGCCGTACCACGCCGGGCTGGACGCCGGGACGCGATCGGCCAACCAGTCCCGGTTCCTGCGCGAGGACGGCCTGGTCATGGTGGCGACGATCGCCTTCGGCATGGGCATCGACAAGCCGGACGTCCGCTTCGTCGCCCACCTCGACCTGCCCAAGTCCGTCGAGGGCTACTACCAGGAGACCGGCCGGGCCGGCCGGGACGGGCTGCCGGCCACCGCCTGGCTGGCGTACGGGCTGCAGGACGTCGTGCAGCAGCGCCGCATGATCGACCAGTCCGACGGCGACCTGACCCACCGGCGGATGCTGGCCCGGCACCTGGACGCGATGCTCGCCCTCTGCGAGACCGTCGAGTGCCGCCGGGTCCGCCTGCTGGCGTACTTCGGTCAGGACAGCGGCCCGTGCGGCAACTGCGACACCTGCCTGACCCCGCCGGAGTCGTGGGACGGCACGGTGCCGGCGCAGAAGCTGCTGTCCACCGTCTGGCGGCTGCAGCACGAGCGCAACCAGCGCTTCGGCGTCGGCCAGTCCGTCGACATCCTGCTCGGCCGGACCACCGACAAGATCACCCAGTGGAAGCACGACTC
The DNA here is from genome assembly GCA_902805565.1 of uncultured Mycobacteriales bacterium. Taxonomy (GTDB): domain Bacteria; phylum Actinomycetota; class Actinomycetes; order Mycobacteriales; family CADCTP01; genus CADCTP01. The sequence continues at coordinate 12,006 of CADCTP010000144.1, read as the reverse complement.
GCTGTCGACGTACGGCATCGGCACCGAGCTGACCGAGGCCGAGTGGCGCGGGGTGGCCCGGCAGCTGCTGGCCCAGGGCCTGCTCACGGTGGCCGGCGAGCACCAGACCCTCCAGCTCACCGACACCAGCCCCGAGGTGCTCGGCGGGCGGCGGACGGTCTCGCTGCGCCGGGAGGCGCCGCGGCCGGCCCGGTCCGCCGGCGGTGGTTCGTCCTCGGCGAAGAAGCCGGTGGTCGAGCTGCCGGCCGAGGCCGCGGCGCTGTTCGAGAAGTTGCGGGCCTGGCGGGCGGCGACCGCGAAGGAGGACGGCGTCCCGGCGTACGTGATCTTCCACGATGCCACCCTGCGGCAGATCGCCCTGGACCGGCCGACGACGCTGGCCGCGGTGGGCGCGGTCAGCGGGGTCGGCCAGAACAAGCTGGCCAAGTACGGCCAGCAGATCCTCGACACCCTCGCCGGCTGACCCACTTCTTCACAGGCGGTGACGTTCACACCGCCGAAAGAGGTACACCCCACCCCGATCGGGGTAGTTGCCGCCTCGGCGTAGTGACAGGGTGTGGACGGAGGCGGGCGTGGAGCCGGAGTTCGGCGGCGGGGAAGTGGAACGTGGGCCGGGCGGTGTGCTCGCCCCGGTGCGCGAGGAGGCCGATCCGCGCGTCGGCGTGGTGATGATCACCCACAACCGGCGGGACGAGGCGCTGCGCAGCGTGGGGCGGCTGCTCGCGCTGCCGGAACGGCCGCGGGTCGTGGTCGTCGACAACGGCTCCAGCGACGGGACGGCGGCGGCCATCGCGGCGGCGTACCCGGCGGCGGAGCTGATCTCCTCGCCGACCAACCTGGGCGCCGTCGGCCGCAACCTGGGCGTCGAGCTGCTGGACACGCCGTACGTGGCCTTCTGCGACGACGACACCTGGTGGGACCCGGGCTGCCTGACCCGGGCGGCCGACCAGCTGGACCGGCACCCGGACGTCGCGGTGCTCACCGCCCGCATCCTGGTCGAGCCGGGCGGCCGGGAGGACCCGATCGTGCCGGAGCTGCGGGACTCTCCGGTGCCGGGCCGGCCCGGCCTGCCCGGTCCCGCGCTCGGCAGCTTCCTGGCCGGGGCGTCGGTGCTGCGCCGGGAGGCGTTCCTCGCGGTCGGCGGGTTCAGCCCGAAGCTCTGGCTGGGCGGCGAGGAGGAGCTGCTCGCGGTCGACCTGGCCACCGCCGGCTGGGAGCTGTGCTACGTCGAGTCGCTGACCGTGCACCACGAGGCGTCCCGGCTGCGCGACCCCACCCGGCGGCGCCGGGACGGCCTGCGCAACACGCTGTGGTTCGTCTGGCTGCGCCGCCCGGTGCGCCCGGCGCTGCGCCGCACCGCCCACCTGGTCCGTACGGTCCCGCGGGACAGGACCTCGGCGCTGGCCTTCGGCGACGCGGTACGCGGCGCGGGCTGGGTGCTGGCCCACCGCCGCCGCGTCCCGCCCCGGGTGGAGGCCCGGCTGGCCTCGCTGGACCGGTCCCAGCGCGAGTCCACGGCCCGGCGGTACATCGGATGAGCGTCACGACGGTGGTGATGTCCCGGGACCGGCGCGCCGACCTGATGGTCACGCTGCCCCGGCACCCGGGACCGGTGATCCTGGTCGACAACGGCTCCACCGACGGCAGCGTCGAGGCGGTCCGGACGGCGTTCCCGCACGTCCGGGTGATCCCGCTCGACCACAACGCCGGCGCGGTGGCCCGCAACGTCGGCGTGCGCGCGGCCCGGACGCCGTACGTGGCCTTCGCCGACGACGACAGCTGGTGGGCGCCCGGCGCGCTGGACCGGGCGGCCGAGCTGTTCGACACCCATCCCCGGGTGGCGCTGCTGGCGGCCCGGATGCTGGTCGGACCGGAGGAGCGGCTGGACGGGCTGAGCGCGGAGCTGGCCGCCGCGCCGCTGGGCAGGTCACCCGGCGGGGCCGGCCCGGACGTGCTGGGGTTCGCCGCCTGCGCGGCGGTCGTGCGGCGGTCGGCGTTCCTCGCGGTCGGCGGGTTCGACCCGGTGGTGCACTTCCCGGGCGAGGAGGAGCGGGTCGCGCTGGACCTCGACGACGCCGGCTGGCTGCTGTCGTACGCCGAGGAGCTGGTGGTCCACCACCACCCGTCCCCGTCCCGGGGCCCCGCCGCCCGGCGGCAGGCGCTGATCACCCGGAACGCGGTGCTCACCGCGGTGATGCGGCGTCCGTGGCGGGAGGTCGGCGACCGGGTCGTCACCGGCCTGCGCGGCCCCGGGCGGGCCGGCGTCCTGCATGCCGTGCCCCGGCTGGCCCGGGCCGGGTGGCACCGCCGGACGATCTCGCCGCGGCTGGAGGACCGGCTGCGCCGGCTGTCCACCGCCGCGGAGCCGCCGGTCCCGGCCTGAGGCGTCCCGGCGCGGTCGGGGCGGGGGTCGCGTCCGTCCCCCGGCCACTTTCCGGGCGGGTCGGTGTCGGGAGCGTCTTCCGGCCGTTCCCGGCCGGGTCAAGTATCGGGCCGTCTTCCGGCCGGATCGGGTGTCGCGGGCGTCTCCCGGCCGTCTCCCCGGCCCGTGTCGCGCGGCGCCCGGTGGGGCGGGCGGCCGGACGCGGCAGGATGGCGGCATGGTCACCATCGTCACCGGCGGCGGGCGCGGGATCGGCGCGGCGGTCGCCGCCCACCTGGCCGGGCTCGGGCACGACCTGGTCGTCAACTACCGGCGGGACGTCGACGCGGCGCACGAGGTGGTCGCGGCGGCCCGGGCGGCCGGGGTCCGGGCCACCGCGGTCGGCGCGGACGTCGCCGACCCGCGGGACGTGGACCGGCTGTTCGACCTGGCAGCGGCGCTGGGCCCGGTGACCGGGCTGGTGAACAGCGCCGGGCTGACCGCGCACGTCGGCGATCTCGCCGACACCCCGGTCGATCTCGTCCGGACCGTGCTGGACGTCAACCTGTTCGGCACGGTGCTCTGCTGCCGGCGGGCCGTCCAGGTCATGTCGACCGCCCGCGGCGGCGCCGGCGGCGCGATCGTCAACCTGTCCTCGGCCGCGGCCACCCTCGGCTCGCCGCACGAGTACGTCCACTACGCCGCGGCGAAGGCGGGCGTCGACGCGTTCACCGCCGGGCTGGCCCGGGAGGTCGCGGCCGAGGGGATCCGGGTCAACGCGGTGGCCCCCGGCGTGGTCCGCACCCGCATCCACGCCGACGCCGGCGCCCCGGACCGGCCGGACGCGGTCGCCGGCCGCATCCCGCTGGGCCGCCCCGGGGAGCCGGCGGAGATCGCGCCCGCGGTCGGCTGGCTGCTCGGCCCGGACGCCGGCTACACGACCGGGGCGGTGCTCCGGGTCGCCGGCGGCCTCTGAGCGACCCCCGGTCGCGCCCGGCTCGTGGGCGGGCCCGGCGTCGGCGCGGACCGGCAGGTCAGCGCCCCTGGACGCTGGTCCGTGCTCCGATCGGGCGACCCGTGACAGCCCTGCTCCACCTGTGCGCTGAGCGCGAACACCCCCGGCGGACGGGTCGGGCTCGGGTTAGGCTGGCAGCACTGTTGACCCGAGATGTCTAGAGGAAGGTGGGCTGGATGCCACGGCCGAGCCCTGCTGTTCTGCGGTCCATGGGCGCGCCGACGCTCAACGACGCCGTCTTCGAGCGCCTGCTCAACGAGCGCATCGTCTTCCTCGGCAGCCAGGTCGATGACGACATCGCGAACAAGATCACTGCGCAGCTGCTCCTGCTGGCGGCCGAGGATCCCAAGCGCGACATCACCTTCTACATCAACTCGCCGGGCGGCTCCGTCAGCGCAGGCATGGCGATCTACGACACAATGCAGCTCATCGAGCCCGACGTGTCGACCTGGGCGCTGGGCTTCGCCGCCTCGATGGGCCAGTTCCTGCTGTCCTCGGGCCAGCCCGGCAAGCGGTACGCGCTGCCGCACACCAGGATCGTGATGCACCAGCCGTCCGCGGGCATCGGCGGCACGGCGTCGGACATCGCGATCCAGGCCGCGCAGTACAAGCTCACCAAGCGGGAGATGGCCGAGCTGACCGCGGAGCAGACGGGTCAGACCGTCGAGCAGATCACCAAGGACGCCGACCGCGACCGGTGGTTCACCGCCGAGGAGGCCAAGGCGTACGGGTTCATCGACCACGTGGTGTCCCGGCTCGGCTGACGTACCACCCGCCGGCGCCCGTCCCCCTCGGGGGCGGGCGCCGACGCATGTCCGGGCCGCCCGCGGCGCATGTCCGCCGCCCGCGACCCATGTCCGCCGTCCGCGGCGCAAATCCGGCCGTCCGCGGCGCATGTCCGGGCCGTCCGCGACGGATGTCCGGGCCGTCCGCGGCGCATGTCGGGCCGCCCGCGACGGATGTCCGGGCCGCCCGCGACGGCAGCCGGAGTGGGACGGACGGCCGCATTTCCCGCGCATTCGCGCGTTGGATTTGACGAGGGCAGGTGGACCTAAGACGATCAGCGTCGATTGTCTTCGGAATGGAAGGGAAATACCGTGGCGCAGCGCACAGTGGTACAGCTGACCGACGATCTCGATGGCAAGGCGATCGCGGAAGGCAAGGGTGAGACCGTCCGCTTCGGCGTTGACGGGCAGGATTACGAGATCGACCTCGGCGAGAAGAACGCGCAGGCACTGCGGGACATCGTCGGCAAGTACGCGGCGGCCGGGCGGCGCGTCGGCGGCGGCTCCCGCGGCGGCGGCCGGGCCCGCACCACCCCGGCCCGCGGTAACCGCGACTACGACCCGAAGGCCGTCCGGGCCTGGGCGGAGTCGCAGGGGCTCGAGGTCAGCCAGCGCGGACGGGTCCCCTCGGACCTGGTCACCAAGTTCCAGGAGGCCAACGCCTGAGTCACCCGACCCAGGTTTTGTGAATTCCCGGTAAAGTCAGCTGTTTGCCGGCCCCGCCTTTCCTCACCGCGGTGACCGCAGCAGGACCAGGGAGCGAGGACGGAGTGGGACGGTCTCCCCGGCGACCGTGGTCCCGACCGGCGACGGACCGTAGGTGTCGAACTCGAGCATCCAGTGCGCGGGCCGGCCGACGGTCGGGACGGTGAATTCGATCGGCTCCCACCAGCCGTTCACGGCGAGCAGGAAGTCGTCGTCCAACTCCGGCCGGCCGCGCTCGTCCAGGTCGGCCGCGACGACTCCGTCGATGTGCGCGACCACCGCCCGGGACCACTCGGCCGCCCAGTCGGCGTCGGTCATCGGGGCACCGGTCGGCGTGTACCACCGCATGTCGTCCGGGGTCAGGTAGCGCCGCCGGCGCAGCGCCGGGTGCCGGCGGCGGAAGGCGACCAGCCGGGCGGTGAAGTCCAGCAGCTCCCGGTCGACCGCGGACCAGTCGTACCAGGAGATCTCGGTGTCCTGGCAGTAGGCGTTGTTGTTGCCGCGCTGGGTGCGGCCCAGCTCGTCGCCGCCGAGCAGCATCGGCACCCCGCGGGACAGCAGCAGGGTGGCCAGCATGGCCCGGGACTGCCGGGCCCGCAGCGCGGTGACCTCCGGGTCGTCGGTCGGGCCCTCGACGCCGCAGTTCCAGGACAGGTTGTCGTCGGTGCCGCCCGGGTCGGGCACGTTGTCGTCGTTGTGCTTGCGGTCGTACGACACCAGGTCGCGCAGGGTGAAGCCGTCGTGCGTGGTGACGATGTTGATCGACGCGGACGGGCGGTTGCGGGTCGGGCCGTAGAGGTCCGGGGAGCCGGTGACCCGGGTGGCGAGGTCGGCCAGGGTGCCCGGGGTGCTGCGCCAGAAGGACCGGACGGTGTCGCGGTACTTCCCGTTCCACTCGGTCCAGCCGGGCGGGAAGAGGCCGACGTCGTACGAGTCGGGCTGGTTGACGTCCCACGGCTCGGCGATCAGCTTGACCGAGGACACCACCGGGTCCTGGTGGATGGCGTCGAAGAAGTCCGACAGCCGGGTGAACGTGCCGTCCTGCCGGGCCAGCGTCGGGGCGAGGTCGAAGCGGAAGCCGTCCACCCGGTAGGTCGTCACCCAGTGCCGCAGCGAGTCCAGCACCAGCCGCAGGCAGTCCGGCCGGCCCAGGTCCAGGCTGTTGCCGGTCCCGGTGGTGTCGAAGTAGTGCGCGCGGTCGCCCGGCACCAACCGGTAGTAGCCGGCGTTGTCCAGGCCGCGGAAGCACAGCGTCGGACCGAGGTGGTTGCCCTCGGCGGTGTGGTTGAACACCACGTCGAGGACCACCTCGAGCCCGGCCGCGTGCAGCGTCCGCACCATCTGCTGGAACTCGGCCACCTGCCCGCCGGGCCGCCCTGCGCGCACCTCGGCCGAGTAGCCCGCGTGCGGCGCGAAGTAGCCGATGGTGTCGTAACCCCAGTAGTTGACCCGGCCGGCGCCGGCCAGGATGCCGTTGGTCAGCGACTGGTGCACCGGCAGCAGCTCGACCGCGGTCACCCCGAGGCCGGTCAGGTGCTCGACCACCGCGGGATGGGCCAGCCCGGCGTACGTCCCGCGCAGCTCCGGCGGCACCTCCGGGTGGGTCGCGCTGATCCCCTTGACGTGCGTCTCGTAGAGGACCGAGCGCGCGTACGGGATCCGGGGCGCGGCGTCGGTGCCCCAGTCGAACGCGGTGTCGACCACCACCGACCGCGGCACCGCCCCGGCGGAGTCCTCCGGGCTGGCGTCGTGCAGGCACGGCTCCCAGCGGACGTCGCCGTCGATGGCCCGCGCGTACGGGTCGAGCAGCAGCTTGGCCGGGTTGCAGCGGTGGCCGCCGGCCGGGTCGTACGGGCCGTGCACGCGGTAGCCGTACCGCTGGCCCGGTCCGACGCCGGGCACGAAGCCGCGCCAGGTGCCGGCGTCGTGGGCCGGCATCGGCAGCCGCTCCTCGGACCCGTTCGCGTCGAACAGGCAGAGCGTCACCCCGGTCGCCACGTCCGAGGACACCGCGAAGGTGGTCCCGCCCTCGCCCGGATGGGCGCCCAGCGGCAGCGGCACGAACGAGCCAGGCCAGATCTCCGTCACGGTCGCCAAAATATCGGTGTGGTGTGACAACCCGGCGTCGTTACGCTCGCGGCCATGGCAACCGTCCCGGAGCGTCCGACGCTGGAGGGGCTGGAGGAGAAGTGGGCCGCGGCCTGGCAGGCCGCGGGCACCTACCGCTTCGACCGGTCCCGACCCCGGTCCGAGGTCTTCTCCGTCGACACGCCGCCGCCGACCGTCAGCGGCTCCCTGCACCTGGGCACCGTCTTCGGCTACGTGCAGACCGACGCGGTCGCCCGCTTCCAGCGGATGCGCGGCCGCGAGGTCTTCTACCCGATGGGCTGGGACGACAACGGGCTGCCGACCGAGCGTCGGGTGCAGAACCACTTCGGCGTGCGGTGCGAGCCCACCCTGCCGTACGACCCGGCCCTGGAGGTGGAGCCGGCCGACCCGAAGGCGCGGGAGCAGCGGCCGGTGTCCCGGCCGAACTTCATCGAGCTGTGCCGGCGGCTCACCGAGGTCGACGAGCGCGGGTTCGAGGCGGTCTGGCGCGGTATCGGGCTGTCGGTGGACTGGAGCCTGACCTACGCCACGATCGACGACCGGTCGCGCCGGGTCGCGCAGCGGGCCTTCCTGCGCAACCTGGCCCGCGGCGAGGCCTACCAGGCCGAGGCGCCGACGCTGTGGGACGTCGACTTCCGCACGGCGGTCGCCCAGGCCGAGGTGGAGGAGCGGCCGGCGCGGGCCGCCTACCACCGGCTGGCGTTCGGCCGGCCGGACGGCGGCGTGGTGGAGATCGAGACCACCCGGCCGGAGCTGCTGCCGGCCTGCGTGGCCCTGGTGACGCATCCCTCGGACCATCGCTATGCCTCCCTGGTGGGGACGTCCGTGCGGACGCCGGTGTTCGGGGTCGAGGTGCCGGTGCTGGCGCACCCGCTCGCGGAGCCGGAGAAGGGCACCGGCATCGCGATGGTCTGCACGTTCGGCGACACGGTCGACGTGCAGTGGTGGCGCGAGCTGTCCCTGCCGCTGCGCCCGGTGGTCCGCCGGGACGGTCGGCTGGTCGACGAGCCGCCGCCCTGGCTGGCCGCCGCGGACTGGGACGGCCTCGGCGGCCGCACGCTGAAGCAGGCCCGGACCCGAGTGGTAGAGCTGTTGCGCGCCTCCGGAGCGCTGATCGGCGAGCCACGGGACATCGAGCACGCGGTCAAGTTCTACGAGAAGGGCGACCGGCCGCTGGAGATCGTCACCAGCCGGCAGTGGTATGTCCGCAACGGCAGCCGCGATCCCGCCCTGCGCGCCGACCTGCTCGCGCGCGGCCGGGAGCTGCGCTGGCACCCGGAGCACATGCGGGTGCGCTACGAGCACTGGGTCGACGGGCTGAACACCGACTGGCTGATCAGCCGGCAGCGCTACTTCGGCGTGCCGTTCCCGGTCTGGTATCCGGTGGACGCCGCCGGCGACCCGGACTGGTCCTCGCCCATCGTCGCCGACGAGGCCGCGCTGCCGGTCGACCCGCAGACCGACCCACCGCCCGGTTACACCGCCGACCAGCGCGACCGGCCCGGCGGCTTCACCGGCGACCCGGACGTCATGGACACCTGGGCCACCTCGTCGCTGACCCCGCAGATCGCCTGCGGCTGGGAGGACGACCCGGACCTGTTCGCCCGGACGTTCCCGATGGACCTGCGGCCGCAGGGACCGGAGATCATCCGGACCTGGCTGTTCGCCACGATGCTGCGCTCCCGGCTGGAGCACGGCGTCGCGCCCTGGTCCGACACCGCGATCAACGGCTGGATCCTCGACCCGGACCGCAAGAAGATGTCCAAGTCGCAGGGCAACGTGGTCACGCCGGCCGCGTTGGTGGAGCGGTTCCAGGCGGACGGGGTGCGCTACTGGGCCTGCCGGGCCGCCCCCGGCACCGACACCGCCGCCGACCCGGGCCAGATGAAGGTCGGGCGCCGGCTGGCCCTCAAGGTGCTCAACGCCTCGAAGTTCGTCCTCGGGCTCGGTGCCTCCGACGGGGAGGTGACCGACCCGGTGGACCGGGCGATGCTGGCCGCGCTGGCCGACGTGGTCGACGACGCGACCGCAGCGTTCACCGACTACCGCTACCAGCGGGCGCTGGAGCGGGCCGAGGCGTTCTTCTGGCACTTCTGCGACGACTACCTCGAGCTGGTGAAGAACCGGGCGTACCGACCGGACGGCGGGTCGGCCCGGGCGGCGCTGGCCACCGCGCTGTCGGTGCAGATCCGGCTGCTGGCGCCGTTCCTGCCGTTCGTCTGCGAGGAGGTCTGGTCCTGGTGGCGGACCGGCTCGGTGCACCGGGCACAGTGGCCGGACACCACCGGCCTGACCGGTGGCGACCCCGCGGTGCTGGCCGCCGCCGCGGCCGTGCTGGCCGACATCCGCAAGGCCAAGACGGCGCGTCAGCTGTCGCTGCGCTCGGAGGTCGCCCGGCTGACCGTCCGGGACGAGCCGGCCCGGGTGACGGCCCTGGAGCAGGCGCTGGGCGACGTGCGGGACGCCGGCGTGGTGACCCGGGTCGACGTCGCGGCGGGCGGCGACCGCGTGGTCACCGTCGAGCTGGCGGGGAAGGACTGACTCCATCGCGGCCTCCTGACCCGGTCTGCGCGCGCCCGGCCGGTGCCGGGCGGTGCTGGCGGGATCGAGTCCAGCGGGCCCCGGGCAGCCGCACCAGGGCGCCCCGCGGATCTGTGGACGACGGTCCGGCCTGTGGACAGTCGATTTGGCGCGGGGCCCAGCGGCGATAGGGTCCCAGCCGTGCCTGATGGGGAGCAGATAACCGTCGCCCGCCGCATCGCCGAGGAGCTCGGTGTGCGGGAGGGGCAGGTCAGCGCGGCCGTGCAGTTGCTCGACAGCGGCGCCACGGTGCCGTTCGTGGCGCGCTACCGCAAGGAGGTCACCGGCGCGCTGGACGACGCCCAGCTGCGGACGCTGGAGGAGCGGCTGCGCTACCTGCGGGAGCTGGAGGAGCGCCGGTCGGCGATCCTCGAGTCGGTCCGTTCCCAGGGCAAGCTGGACCCCGAGCTCGAGGAGCAGATCCGCGGCGCGGACTCCAAGGCGCGCCTGGAGGACATCTACCTGCCCTACAAGCCCCGCCGGCGGACCAAGGCCCAGATCGCCCGCGAGGCCGGGCTGGAGCCGCTGGTCGACCTGCTGCTCGGTGACCCGGGCCGGGACCCGGCGACCGAGGCCGCCGCGTTCGTGTCCGCCGACCGGGGGGTGGCCGACGGCGCCGCCGCGCTCGAGGGTGCCCGGGCGATCCTGGCCGAGCGGTTCGGGGAGGACGCCGACCTGGTCGGGACGCTGCGGGAGCAGATGTGGTCCCGCGGTCGCGCCGTGTCCCGGGTGCGGGAGGGCAAGGAGCAGGTCGGGGCCAAGTTCGCCGACTACTTCGAGTTCGCCGAGCCGCTCACCAAGCTGCCCTCGCACCGGATCATGGCGCTGTTCCGCGGCGAGAAGGAGGAGGTCCTCGAGCTGGACCTCGACCCGGTCGACGAGACCGAGGACGGCCCGGGGCCGTACGAGCGGCAGATCGCGGCCGCCGCCGGGATCTCCAACCAGGGCCGGCCGGCCGACCCGTGGCTGGTCGAGACCGTCCGCTGGTCCTGGCGCACCCGGCTGCTGGTCCGGCTCGACCTGGATCTGCGCGGCCGGCTGCGGCAGCACGCCGAGGAGGAGGCCGCCAGGGTCTTCGCCGCGAACCTGCGCGACCTGCTGCTGGCCGCGCCGGCCGGCGCCCGCTCCACGCTGGGACTGGACCCGGGGCTGCGCACCGGGGTGAAGGTCGCCGTGGTCGACGGCACGGGCAAGGTCGTCGCGACCGACACGATCTACCCGCACGAGCCGCGCCGGCAGTGGGACGCCTCGCTGGCCACGCTGGCCCGGTTGGCCACGGAGCACGACGTCGACCTGATCGCGATCGGCAACGGCACGGCGTCCCGCGAGACCGACAAGCTGGCCGCCGAGCTGATCGCCCGCAACCCCGAGCTCGGCCTCACCAAGATCGTCGTCTCCGAGGCGGGCGCGTCGGTCTACTCCGCCTCCGCGTACGCGTCCCGGGAGCTGCCGGCGCTCGACGTGTCGCTGCGCGGCGCGGTGTCGATCGCCCGCCGGCTGCAGGACCCGCTGGCCGAGCTGGTCAAGATCGACCCCAAGTCGATCGGCGTCGGGCAGTACCAGCACGACATCCCGGAGCCGGTGCTGTCCCGGGCGCTGGACACCGTGGTCGAGGACTGCGTCAACGCGGTGGGCGTGGACGTCAACACCGCCTCGGTGCCGCTGCTGACCCGGGTGTCCGGGGTCGGGCCGTCGCTGGCCGAGAGCATCGTCGCCCACCGGGACGCCAACGGGCCGTTCCCGGCCCGCACGGCGCTCAAGGAGGTCCCGCGGCTCGGGCCGAAGGCGTTCGAGCTGTGCGCCGGCTTCCTGCGGGTGCGCGGGGCCGACCCGCTGGACGCCTCCAGCGTGCACCCGGAGTCCTACCCGGTGGTGCGCCGGATCGCGGCCGCGGCGGGCGGCGACGTGCGGTCGCTGCTCGGCAATGCGCCGGTCCTGCGGACGCTGCGGCCGGCTGAGTTCGTGGACGACTTCTTCGGGCTGCCGACCGTGACCGACATCCTGGCCGAGCTGGAGAAGCCGGGCCGGGACCCGCGGCCGGAGTTCCGGACCGCCACCTTCGCCGAGGGCGTGGAGAAGGTCGCCGACCTGCAGCCCGGGATGGTGCTGGAGGGCGTGGTCACCAACGTGGCGGCGTTCGGCGCGTTCGTGGACGTGGGCGTGCACCAGGACGGGCTCGTCCACGTCTCGGCGATGTCCACCCAGTACGTGTCGGACCCCAGGGACGTCGTGAAGTCCGGCGACGTGGTCCGGGTGAAGGTGCTCAGCGTGGATGTGCCGCGCCAGCGGATCGGGCTGACGTTGCGGTTGGACGAGGAGGCGCCGCGCGGTCGTCCGGACCGCGGCGATGCCGGCGACGGTGCCGGTCGGGACGGTGCCGGTGGGCGCCGTGGCGGGCGCGGCGGTCCGGGCGGGCGAGGCCCGGGTGGTCGAGGCGGCCGCGGTGGCGA
>CADCTP010000143.1 GCA_902805565.1 uncultured Mycobacteriales bacterium | reverse complement strand
TTCGCCCGGGTGCTGCGGCCCGGCGGCCGGGTCGCGCTGACCGCGCTCGGACCGGCCGCCGACACCCCGGCCGTGGCCGCCACGGTGGCGGTGCTGGCCCGGCACGGCGCCCGCGGCCCGCAGTTGCCGCGGCTGCCCGACCCGTACCGGTTCGGGGTGCCGGGGGCGCTGCCCGGGCTGCTGGCGGCGGCCGGGTTCACCGACGTCCGGGAGCGGGTGCTGGCCGTGGCCGCGCCCTGGCCGGGCGACGCCGAGACGTTCTGGGCCGCGCTGCCGGAGCACGGCTGGTGGGTGGCCGACCTGCTGGCCGACCTGCCGCCGGCGGCGCTGCGGGCGGCCCGCGCCGAGTCGCTGGCGATCCTCCGCCGGTACGAGCGGGGCGGCGTGCTGCGGCTGACCGCCCCGGTCGCGGTCGCCGCCGGGACCCGCCCGTGACCACCACCGCGCTGCCGGCCCCGGCGGTCCGCCGCCCGCTGACCGTACGGCTGGTGGACATGCCGTTCGCGTCGTCCCGCCGGCCGTCCATCCAGCTCGGCCTGCTGCAGGCGATCCTGGCCCGCCGCGGGACCGCCGCCCGCACCGTCCACCTCAACCTGGAGCTGGCGCAGCGGCTGGGCTGGGAGCGGTACGAGGCGCTCTGCCACGCCCGGGACCTGCTGCTGGGCGAGTGGCTGTTCGCCCGGGCCGCGTTCGGCCCGGACGCGCCGCCGCCCGAGCCGTACCTGCGCCGGCACGCGGCCGGGCTCGCCGCCACCGGGGAGGACCCGGCCGGGCTGGCCGAGCTGCGGGAGACCGCGTTCCCGGCGCTGCTGGACGAGTGGGCGGCCCGGTCGGAGTGGGCCGGGGTGGACGTCGCCGGCTTCTCCTCCATCTTCGAGCAGAACTGCGCCGCGCTCGGGCTGGCCCGCCGGCTGCGGGCCCGCGGCGTGACCACCGTCTTCGGCGGGGCGAACTTCGAGGACGAGATGGGCCTGGAGTACGTCCGGGCGGTGCCGTGGATCGACTACGCGGTCATCGGCGAGGGCGACGAGGTGCTGCCCGCGCTGCTGGACCGGCTGGCCACCGGTGCCGACCCCGGCGACCTGCCCGGCGTGGCCAGCCGGGCCGCCGACGGCACCGTGCGGTTCCCCGGCCGGGCGCCGCAGGTGGCCACCCTGGACCCGCTGCCCGAGCCGGACTACGCCGACTACTTCGCCGACGTGGCCCGGCTCCGGCCGCCGGCGACGGTGCGCGGCCAGCCGATCGGGCTGCCGTTCGAGTCGGCCCGCGGCTGCTGGTGGGGCGCCAAGCACCACTGCACGTTCTGCGGCCTGAACGCCCTCGGCATGGCGTTCCGGAGCAAGTCCCCGGAGCGGGCGCTGGCCGGCCTGGACGAGCTCGCGGAGCGGCACGGGACGTACACCTTCCTGTCCGTGGACAACATCCTCGACCAGCGCTACGTCGAGGGCGTGTTCGCGCCGCTGGCCCGGCAGCGCAAGGACTACACGTTCTTCTTCGAGGTGAAGTCGACGCTGACCGCGGCGCAGCTGCGCACGCTGTCCCGCGGCGGCGCCCGGATCCTGCAACCGGGCATCGAGAGCCTGAGCACCCCGCTGCTGCGGATCATGCGCAAGGGCGCGACCGCGCTGCAGAACGTGCGCTTCCTGAAGTGGGGCCGCTACCACCAGCTCGTCGTCACCTGGAACCTGCTCACCGGCTTCCCCGGCGAGCGGGTCGAGGACTACGCGACCCAGCTGCGGACGATCGGGCTGATCGGCCACCTCTGCCCGCCCGGGTACGTCGGCCGCATCCGGCTCGACCGGTTCAGCCCGAACTTCACCGAGCTGGAGGAGCTGGGCTTCACCCGGCTCGGCCCGCTCGCCGCGTACGGCGACGTCTACCCGGACCGGTTCGACCTCGCCGCGATCGCGTACACGTTCGACTACTCCGCGCCGCGGACGCTGCAGGACGAGGCGTACGAGCCGCTGCGGCGGGCGGTCGAGGACTGGCAGGCGGCCTGGGCGCCGGGGGAGCTGCCGCCGCTGCTGGCCTTCCGGCGCGGCGCCGGCCGGCTCACGGTCACCGACACCCGGCCCGGCTTCGACCGGGTGACGACCTGGGGCGAGACCGAGGCCCGGGTGTACGAGGCGATCACGCCGACGGCCCGCACCGCCGCCGCGGTCCGCCGCGACCTCGGCGACGGCGTCCCGGCCGAGGAGATCCTGGCCGACTTCGCCGCCGCCGGCCTGGCCCTGGAGGAGGACGGGCAGTACCTGGGCCTCGCCCTGCCGGCCAACCCCAACTGGTAGGCCCCGCCCATTCGGTGCCGCCCGGCTGGTGTCGCCCGGCCTACCCGAGCAGGTCGGCGACCAGCAGGTCGCGCACCGCGACCACCGAGTCCTCGGTGTTCGCCAGCACCACGACGGTGGCGTCCGGCCCCGGCAGCCGCTGGATCAGCGCGCCGACGCCCGGGTCGCCGCCGCCGTGGCCGAACCGGCCGTCCCCGTAGAGGAAGGCGCCGTAGCCCATCCCGAACCCCGGGGCGACCGGGACGTGCGGCGTGAGCATCAGCTCGTGCCGGTCGCCGGTCAGCCCCCCGTACGCGCGCAGGAAGCGGTCCAGGTCGGCCGCCGTCGAGAACGCCCCGCCGTCCGCCCCGCCGATCACCGGCACCGAGTAGACGTTGGTGCGGCCGGAGGGCAGGTAGCCGACCGCGACGTCGGGCCGGGGCTCGTCCAGCCGGAAGAACCCGCTGTCGTCCATCCCGGCCGGCCGGAACACCAGCCGGTCCACCGCCTCGGTGAACGGCTCGCCGGTCAGCTCCTCGACGACGAGCCCGAGCAGCACGTAGCCGGCGTTGGAGTAGTGCCACCGCCCGCCGGGCGGCCCGTACGGCTCCAGGTCGCCGAACAGCGGCAGGAAGTCGGCCGGCCGGGTCATCGCGTAGCAGGGCCGGGTCACCCAGAGGTCGGCGTACTCGACCGCGTCCTCGCCCTCCTCCTCCGCGTAGTCGGCGATGCCGGAGGTGTGGCAGAGCAGGTGGTGCACGGTCACGTCGGGCCGCAGGGTGGCCGGGCGGCGCTCCGGCGGCAGCAGCGACACCACCGGCGCGTGCAGGTCCGGCACGGTCCGGGCGGCGGCGACGGCGGTGAACATCTTCGTCACCGAGGCCAGCCCGAACCGGGTGGCGGTCGAGTTCGGGATCCCGGCGGCGCGGTCGGCCAGCCCCCAGCACCGGGTGAACCCCACCCCGGCCGGCCCGGTCACCACGGCCACCCCGGAGAACTCCAGCTCGTCGAGCGCCTGGGCCATGCCGAGAACGTCCCACCGCCGTCAACCGAGATGCCGGCGCCGGCGGCGCGACCCGGTCGGCGACCCGGCCGCCCTCGGCCCGCGGCCGCGGGAGCCGGTTCAGCTCGGGACGTAGTTGAAGGTGTCCGGGTCGGGGCCGGTGCGCTCGTGCCGGTCCAGGGCCGAGATCGCGGCGACGTCGTCGGCGGTCAGCTCGAAGTCGAACAGCCGGAAGTTCTCCTCGACCCGGGCCCGGGTCACCGACTTCGGGAAGACGACGTCACCCCGCTGGATCGCCCAGCGCAGCGTCACCTGGGCCGGGGTGCGGCCGAGCCGGCGGGCGATGGCGACGATCACCGGGTCGTCGAGCACCTTGCCCTGGGCGATCGGCGACCAGGCCTCGGTGACGATGCCGTACTCGGCGTCGAACTCCCGGACCTCCTGGTTGACCAGGTAGGGGTGCACCTCGACCTGGTTGACCGCCGGGACCACCTCGCTCGCCGCCAGCAGCCGGCGCAGGTGGTGCGGCTGGAAGTTGGAGACGCCGATCGCCCGGGCCTTGCCGGCGCGGTAGATCTCCTCCAGCACGTGCCAGGTCTCGACGTAGTCGCCGACGTCCGGCAGCGGCCAGTGGATGAGGAACAGGTCCACGTGGTCGGTCCGCAGGGCCGCCAGGCTCTCCTCGATCGAGGCCAGCGCGCGGTCCCGGGCGTGGTTGCCGTTGTTCAGCTTGCTGGTGATGAAGACCTCGTCGCGGTCCAGCCCGGACTCGGCGACGGCCTGCCCCACCCCGGCCTCGTTGCCGTACATCTGCGCGGTGTCGATGTGCCGGTAGCCCACCTCGAACGCGGTGCGCACCGCCTCGGCGGTGCCCTCCGGCGGGACCTGGTAGACGCCGAACCCGAGCTGCGGGATCTCGACACCGTTGTTGAGCAGGATGCGGGGTACGCCAGTCACGCCGCCCGATGTACCCCCGCGCCCCGCGGCCAACCCGCGCGGCCGGCCCGGGGTGATCTTCCCGGCAGGGGGAATCCACAGGCTGTGGAGATCGACCTGGGGATGCCGCTGGCCGCCGAGCAGGTGACGGCGCCGCACAGCGCCAGCGGGGAGGACGTGCCGATCCGGGACCTGGCCGGGCTGGCCCCGCCGCCCCGGCCGGCCCGGCGGTGGACGCCGCGCCGGGTGGTGGTCACGCCGGCCGCCCTGGACCACCCGCACACCGCCGAGATCCTGCGCCGGGTCGCGGCGGCCGGGCTGGAGGTCGAGCGGCTGCGGTCCAACCGGCTGACCGGGGTGCGCGGCGACACCGACCGGGAGACGTACGCGAGGGCGAAGGCGACGATGGCGGTGGTGGTGTCCCCGCCGTCCCGGCGGACCCTGCAGTCGATCGCGCCCAGCGCCGACTGGCGGGTCGACCTGGCCGAGGGCTGCCCCGCGCACTGCCAGTACTGCTACCTCGCCGGGTCGCTGACCGGCCCGCCGGTCACCCGCGTGTACGGCGACCTCGACGACATCCTGGGCAACCTCGGCCGGTACGTCGGCACGGCCCACCGCCGGCCGGAGGAGGGGACGACGTTCGAGGCCTCCTGCTACACCGACCCGCTCGCGCTGGAGCACCTGACCGGGTCGTGGGCCCGGGCGGTGTCGTTCTTCGGGGAGTGGGACGCGCCGGTGCAGCTGCGCTGGACGACGAAGTTCGCCGACGTGGGGTCGTTCGTGGACCTGGCGCACGCCGGGCGCACCCGGGTCCGGCTCAGCGTGAACGCCGCCCCGGTCAGCACCCGCTTCGAGGGCGGCACCGCGACCGTGGCGGACCGGCTGGCCGCGCTGCGCACGCTGGCCCTGGCCGGCTACCCGGTCGGGCTCACCATCGCGCCGATCATGCCGATGCCGTCCTGGCCGGACGCGTACGGCGCGCTGCTGGACGATGTCGCCGCCGCCGTGGCCGGGGTGCCCGACCTGGACCTCACCGCCGAGCTGATCACCCACCGGTTCACGCCGGGATCGAAGGACGTGCTGCTGGGCTGGTACCCGCGGACCAAGCTGGAGATGGACGAGGCGACCCGGTCCCGCAAGCACGGCCGCTTCGGCGCGGTGAAGTACGTCTACCCGAAGGAGACGATGGCCGAGCTGCGCGCCTGGTTCACCCGGGAGATCGGCGAGCGGCTGCCCGCCTGCCGCATCCTCTACTGGACCTGAGCCACCCCCGGAGCCCGGGCCGGCGCGTCCGCGCGGCTGTGTACGGTTGCCGGGTGAGCGAGTCCAGCGTCACCGACCGCCTGTTCCACGAGTCCGCCGCAGAGGACAGCCTGCACGCGGCCGAGCGGCTGTCCGAGGACGCCTGGCAGCGGTTGACCCGGTCGCCGGAGCGCTTCCGGGTGCTGACCGGGGAGCGGCCGACCGGCCCGCTGCACCTGGGGCACTACTTCGGCAGCCTGCAGCGCCGGGTCGAGGTCCAGTCGCAGGGCGTGGAGACCTGGCTGCTGCTCGCCGACTACCAGGCGCTGACCGACCGGACCGGCTCGGCCTCGCTCGGCGAGTCGATCCGGGACATCGTGCTGGACTACCTGGCCGTCGGGCTGGACGTCCGCTCCGAGCGCGGGCTCGCGTTCTGCCACAGCCAGGTGCCGGAGCTCAACCAGCTGATGCTGCCGTTCCTGTCGCTGGTGTCGGTCAGCGAGATCGACCGCAACCCGACGGTGAAGTCCGAGATCGAGAACCTGGGCGCCGGCAACGTCACCGGGATGATGTTCAACTACCCGGTGCACCAGGCGGCGGACATCCTGTTCTGTCACGGCAACCTGGTGCCCGGCGGGCGCGACCAGCTGCCGCACGTGGAGATCACCCGGAAGATCGCCCGCCGCTTCAACAAGACGTACAGCCCGAAGAAGCGGTACTTCCAGGAGCCGGTGCTGCTGTTCGGCGAGGCCCCGCTGCTGCTCGGCACCGACGGCAAGAAGATGGGCAAGTCGGCCCGGAACGCGGTCTACATCCGGGACGACGAGTCGACCACCGCCGCGGTGCTGAAGAAGGCGGTCACCGACTCCGACCCGGCCATCACCTACGACCCGGTCGGGCGGCCCACGGTGGCGAACCTGCTGCTGCTGGCCTCGCTCGCCGCCGGGACGACGCCGCAGGCGGTCGCGGACGAGATCGGCGCCGGCGGCTCGGCCCGGCTCAAGGCGTACGTGACCGAGGCCGTCAACGAGCACTTCCGGCCGATCCGGGCCCTGCGGCGCGAGCTGGCCGAGGACCCCACGGTGGTGCGCTCGGTGCTGGAGCGGGGCAACGAGCTGGCCCGCCAGGCCGCCCGCAAGACCCTGGCCGAGGTGCACGAGCTCATGCACCTCGGGAACTTCTGAGCCGGTCCGGACGACCTTGGTGGACGTGCTGAACCCCTCTCTCGCCCGCCGCGGTGCGGTCGTCCTGGTCGCCGGTGCGGCCGCGGTCGTGGGGACCGCCGTCCCCGCGTACGCGCACGTCGAGGTGGCGGCGACGCCGGCCCGGGCGCTGGCCACCGATGCGACGCTGACCCTCAGCGGCGAGGCGGAGTCCGACACGGCCGGCGTCACCGGCGTCCGGGTCCAGCTGCCGGCCGGGCTGCTGCCGGCCGACTTCCGGCTCACCGCCGGGCCGGCCCGGTGGCGGCTGACCGGCTCGGGCCAGGTGCTGACGGTCAGCGGGCCGGCGCTGCCGGTGGGCCGCGACCTGGAGCTGACCATGCGGGTGCGGCAGCTGCCGGCCGGGCCGCAGGTGGTGCTCAAGACCGTGCAGACCTACTCCGACCGCTCCGAGGACGCCTGGATCGAGCTGCCGTCCGCCTCGGTGCCGGAGCCGGACGAGCCGGCGCCGATCCTGACCCTCGCCGCCGCCGCGCCGGGGGCGACGCCGCTGCCGCGGCCCACCACCCCGGCCGCCCCGACCACGGCCGCCGCCCCCAGCACGGCCGCGCCGACCGGGGCTA